>CAYMBA010000216.1:0-3945 GCA_964388535.1 uncultured bacterium
CGCAGGCCATCCGCGAGAAGGAGGCCCGCTCCGACGAACACATTCCAATCCTGGCCATGACGGCCCACGCCATGAAGGGCGACAAGGAGCGCTGCCTGGACGCCGGCATGGACGACTATGTCGCAAAGCCGATCAAGGCGGAGGACCTCCTGGAAGTGATCCACCGCTTCCTTGGAGACTCCCAGGCCCCGGGCGAGGACGAGGGCATGAAGAACGCTGCCTAGTCGGGCTGGTCCCACGCGCCGAAGCCTCCCTGCGGTAGGGTGCTGGACACCCGTTTCGGCCCGCTACCGACTCACTACCTGTGGATCAAGCCGCGGGTGCGTGCGCCTGAAGGGAGGTTGTGCTATCCTTTAGTTGTCGCCAGGGAACGGGGAGAAGCACCCTGGCGAAACGAGGCAACGGGGACTTCGCAGCGGCGCACCTTCCCACCAAGACTCTCACACGAGTGCCGACGCTCCCTCCATGTTGGAACCATAGACGGAGGAACCAGTAATGAGAACCCATCATGGCTTGTTGCAGCTGGTAGCGCTCCTTGCGGCGCTGCTCAGTGGCAGCGGTTCCGCGGAGGTCATCCGCATCGACGGCAACACTGGCACGCCTGGTATCACCTTGGCGGATCAGTGCGCCACAGGGGTCGAGATTCACTACGAAATGGACCGGTTTGCCATGGAGCCGGTGGACATCAACGGGGAGCCCATGCAGATGATCTCCCTCCCGGGTGTGTATCTGCCCAACAACGCTGGCGCTCCCAACTTGCCAGGACTCGGCCGCTTCGTAGCAGTGCCACAAGGAGCCACTGCCAGGCTCGAGATACTCGATGCCGAGACGATGGTCTTCCACGGCGTTGACGTAGCGCCAGCCCCCGTGATTCCCAGGGAGAACGACGACTCGCCACTTACCTTCTACAAGGACATGAGCATCTATGGTGTAGACGCCTACTATCCTGAGCAGCCCATTCGCCTTTCGGAGCCCATGCGGATCCGCGGCGTCGACGCTGTGATCTTGGGGATCACCCCATTCCAGTACAACCCGGTAACGAAGGACCTTGTCGTCTATACCAGGGTCGATGTCCGAGTGTCCTTTGAAGGAGGCAATGGCCACTTCGGAGAAGACCGGCTGCGTAGTCGCTATTGGGAGCCGATACTGCAGGCCCACTTGATCAACTATGAGTCCCTTCCCAAGATCGACTTCAACCACCCGAAGGGCGACAGATACGGGTATGAATACGTAATAATCACACCCGACGACCCTGACTTCATCGCCTGGGCCGACACTCTGAAGACCTGGAGAAAACTTCAGGGAATAAGCACCGGGGTCTTCACGACGACCGACATAGGTGGCACGAGCCCCACGGCCATAGAGAACTGGCTGAACAATGCGTACAACAACTGGGAGACTCCCCCGGTAGCTTTCCTGCTCCTGGGCGACTATCCAAACTCTGGTTTGGACAGAGACGTCGGCATAATGTCGCCGACCTGGGCTGGCTATTGCGTGTCTGACAACGTCTATGCGGATGTCGACGGCGATGATCTCCCGGATATGGCCCATGCCAGGATCACCGCCCGCAATGCCGCCGAACTTGAGACAATGATAGGCAAGATGCTCTCCTACGAGCGCGAGCCCTATACCGACCCCGACTTCTACAATCATCCTATTATTGCCGGCGGCTGGCAGACAGAACGCTGGTTCATCTTGTGCTGTGAGATCGTCTATGGATTCCAGGAGCTAATCCTCGGCAAGGAACCTGTTCGGGAGTACGCGATCTACAGTGGCTATCCCGGCAGCCAATGGTCCACGAATCCCAATACTCACCTTGTGGTGGACTACTTCGGTCCCAATGGACTCGGCTACATTCCGGCGACGCCCGAGCATCTGACTGACTGGGGCGGAAACGCAACCAGGCTTAACAACGACATAAACGCAGGTGCCTACATGCTCCTGCACCGCGACCACGGCAGCGAGACCGGTTGGGGGGAGCCGAGTTATGGCATCAGCAACCTCTCGGGGCTCCACAACGACAAGTATCCTTTCGTCTTCAGCATCAACTGTCTCACAGGCAAGTACAACTGGAGCAGCGAGTGCTTCACCGAAGCCTTCCATCGTATGAGCTACGGTGCCCTCGGGCTGATAGCAGCTTCCGAGACATCCTACTCGTTCGTCAACGACACGTTCGTCTGGGGGATGATGGATGGGCTCTGGCCAGAGTTCGACCCAGGCTACCCCGATGCCGGAGGAAACAACATAGGACAGGACAACCTGAGGACAGCATTCGCGCACGCCTCGGGCAAGTACTACCTGGAAGCTAGCAACTGGCCTTACAACCCAGAGAACAAGGATGAAACCTATCACCTCTTCCATCACCATGGTGATGCTTTCATCACCATGTACTCCGAGGTGCCCCAGGAGCTGACCGTGATACACGACGATGTGTGTTTCACGGACGTCGACGTCTTCACGGTCCAGGCCAATCCTGGAGCTGTCATCGCGCTTACGGTGGATGGGGAGATTATCGGCGTGGCGGACGCGACAGGGATGCCACAGGACATACCCATCATTCCGCAGAGCGAACCAGGCACATTGAGAATCACGGTCACGAAAGCCAACTACTTCCGCTATGACACCACAGTGCCCATCATTCCACCAGAGGGCCCGTATGTCGTGATCGGAGAGAAGGTAGTGGACGATGACACAGATGGGGAAAGCGATGGAAACGGCGACGGTGGATGCGACGCCGGCGAGACGATAGAGCTCGTGCTGACGCTGAAGAATGTCGGGACTGAGACCGCGGCAAATGTGAGAGCCACTATCTCTACTGAGGATCCCTACATACAGATCACCGATGACTTTGAGACCTACGGTGACATCGAGCCCGACGAGAGCGTGCCCTGCGAGGAAGACTACAACCTGATCATCAGCCCACAGTGCCCCGATGGTCACACGGTGACCTTCACCCTGAGCATCGAGTCCGACAACGAGCGTCTGACATGGGAGAAGCATTTCACTCTCGATGTGGAAGCGCCAGAGCTGTCCTTCGTCCGCTATGAGCTGGACGACACCGAGGGAGGCGACGGCGACGGACGGCTGGAGCCCGGAGAGACCGTCTCTCTGACGACATTCCTTATCAACACGGGAAGCGAGACAGCGACCAGCATCAACGTATACCTGGTCATCGCCGATCCCCACGTGACCATTACGCAGGACCACGGCTACCTGATGAACTTGGCTCCGGGCCTGGAGGCAGCTCCAGCTCCTGCCTTTGAGTTCACGGTCTCAGAGGAGTGCCCCGACCCGGATTTGCTGATAGCGAACCTCATCATAAACGCGGATTGGGGCCACAATGCCTATGAAGAGTTCGGCATACCGGTCGGAGGATTCTTCGACGACGTCGAAGCCGGCGAAGGCAACTGGACCACCTATGTAGTCACCGAAGGCTTCGTGAATCAGTGGCATCGCTCAACACAAAGGAACTATACACCTGGCGGCGCTTGGAGCTGGAAATACGGAGACCCCGGCAACGGCGATTATGCAAACCTCTCTGACGGGGCCTTGGAGTCGGAGCCGGTCGTGCTGAGGCCGAACTCCTTCCTCCGCTTCAGGCACTGGATGGAAGCGGAGGTAAGTCAGATGTACACCGGCTACTGCTACGACGGGGGAATGGTGGAGATCTCGATCAACGGAGGAGAATGGACACAGATCTTCCCCGTGGGTGGCTATCCGTACAAGATCCGCGATGGCAGCATTCCTGGACCGTGGCCCGCGGAGACCGAGGTCTATTCCGGCAACATCGACTGGGAGCTCGCCGAGTTTGAGATAACCGGCTATACGGGTGAAGCGCGCTTCCGCTTCCGCTTCGGGACCGACGGTGCGGATACCAGGGAGGGATGGTACATCGACGACGTGGAGTTCTTCGGCTATGGCTCTGATCCGGCTGATGCTGGGGAT
>CAYMBA010000217.1:0-3937 GCA_964388535.1 uncultured bacterium
AACCAGCAGACGGTTACCACCGGCAGGAAAACGGAAGAGACCTCCGAAGCCACCAACTCCACCGACCACTCGGGGATCTTCGAGGTCAGCCAAGATGCGCTTTATGCGGCGTACAGCTTCTTCTGCCGCATCCAGATCCACCCCCGCCCGCTTGTAGACGGGTGCCCCACCACGCTCCTCCCTGAGCACCATGGCCCTGCCTACTCCTCCTCACTTTGCCCGGCCACTTCGTACTCGACCCATTCCTTGGGCCCCAAGGTAGGAAGGATCCTATTGAGCGCATCCAGGGTGGCATAAGCGACCGAGCGCATCCTCTCCTGTCCGAGCTTGCACGCCCCCACCAAGCGCTCCTCCGTTCGCTGACGGACGATCACCACTTCGACAAGCACAACCTCGCCCGGCCCAAGCCGCGTGAAAGCAAGGTCACCAGCTACGAGCCTTACGTCCTGGGAAAGCACCTTCTGAAGGGCATCCAGCACCGCCTCAGCCACGAGCCGCTCGGTCCCAAGTCTGCAAGGAACGCCCACCGCATGCCCATCGAGGATCTTCCCGCCCAGGCCGGCCCTTACCTGTACCTCCGAGCGAAGACCCTCGATGAGCACGTTGACTGAATGTAACCTGACTCGCGATCCGAGCACGTCTCGGGCTGCTCCTGTGCGTACCCTCTCTGCAGTGGGATTCTCTCCTCGCACAGCAACGCTGATCTTCTGATGATTCACCTCGATTCCGAGGGCCGCAGCCAGAAAAGACCTGACATCCCTGGCTAGATGCTTCGGCCTCGAACCAGGCCGGCCAACGACGTGCACCTCGGTGATCTCTTCGCCCTCGGTGAAGACGCGCGCCGCTTCCACCCCCCTCAGCTGCAGGAGTCCTCTCTCGATGGCCTCTTTGTCCACCGCTCCGCCCCCCTAGCTGCCATCAGCAAAAACCCCTCTCGGAGGCCCCTCAATGCTCGTCGCATCGACAAGGAGCCCCCAGCGATGCCTGATCTCTTCGATGCGCTGCTCAACGATACCTTCGCACCCGGCGGCCTCTACCACAATGGAAGCGACACTCGTAGCCGCTGCCAAGGCCCTCGCGAACCACGCCTTCTGCCTCCAGTTGCGCCCGGCCAGTACGCCCATCATCCCCCCGGCGAAGGCGTCGCCGGCGCCCGTGGGATCTACCGGCCTCTCCAGCGGCAAGGCGGGCACGAGAAGCCAGCCCCAAGGTCCAAGAGCGGCACACCCGTGTGCCCCTTTCTTTACCACTACGATCTCGGGACCCAGAGCCCTGACGGCCATTGCGCCTCGAACCGCGTCCGACTCCCCGGAAAGCATCAAGACCTCTTCATCGTTCACTATGACTACATTCGCGCGCGCTATCACACGTTCCACGGATCGCCGGTCGCCCTCAATCCAGAAGTTCATGGTATCCACTGCGACAAGATCCACGCCGGGCGCGCTTTCTAAGACCTCCATTTGCAAGTGAGGGTCGATGTTGGCCAAGAACAGGGCCTTCGCCTTCTTGTACGCCTGGGGCAGGCGAGGATGGAAATCCCTGAAAACACCGACTTCGGTCCTCAGGGTTTCCCTGGCGTTCATGTCCATCTCGTAGCGGGCCTCCCACCTGAATGTGCTCCCACTCCTCTGCTCCAAGCCCGAAATGTCGATTCCCCGCTTCAGGAGCAGATGCACATACTCGCCAGGGAAGTCCGTGCCAACTATGCCCACGACGCCCACACGGGCGAAGTTGGCAGCGGCGAGGGAGAAGTAGAAAGCCGAGCCACCGGGGCCCTCGGTCGTCGTAGCGAATGGCGTAGTCACCGTATCCAACGCAACAGAGCCGACGACTACGATATCCATCCGCCCTACCCCCGAACGGCCGAGCTAGTCCTGCTCGAAGGAATCGTCGTCCTCATCGGAAAGTCCGCCGTCCTCGGACTCGATGAGCTCGGAAGGTGCATCCCCCCACAGGCGCTCCAGCATATAGAACTCGCGGGCCTCGCGCTGGAAGATATGGACCACGACGTCTACGTAGTCCATCAGCACCCATCGCGCCCCTGGGGTTCCCTCCACATGCCACGGCCGCAAGCCGTGAGCCTCTTCCAGCGCCTCCTCGACCGCCTCGGTGAGAGCACGAACATGGATGTCCGACTTACCCGTGGCCAGGACGAAGAAGTCGCATCCGATATCGAAGCGCCTCAGATCCAGCATCAAGACGGCTTCGCCCTTCTTCGCAGCAAGCTTCTGAGCTGCCAGAAGGGCGATCTGCCGGGAATCCGCTACCTCTTTGGGCTGGGAACTGCTTGCCCGCAATCGGTCCTCCAAGGCGCTCGACATAGGCAACGTCCAAAGCATTGCTGAGTTTACCACCCGTTCTAGCCAGGATCAAGTTGCCGCCGTCCAATGCATCAGCCGGCTGCGCAAGCCAATGGGGCCGCGTTCCCAGGCCATTACGACGCACCAACCATCACATCCACTGTCCCAGAGACGGCGCCCGACCTCAAAAGCGGCGGTCTTGTAGCTCCTCAGGTACGGACCCGACAGCGAAGCACGACGGGCTGTCCCCGAGTGCTGCGCCCAAGTCGCGCGGCCACCGCCTCGCAAAACCAGGCTGAAGCAAGCCCGGTTGCTACCCCTAGGGCCCATCCAGCGAGCACGTCGCCGGGATAGTGAACCCCCAGGTAGACCCGCGATACGCCAACCACGGCAGGAACCAGGACCAGCCACGCGAACCTCCGGCCCAGGAAGGCCAGTGCCACGGTTGCCACCGCTGCGTTGTTGGCGGCGTGGGAGGAGGGGAAACTGGGAGAATGGGCTTGCGCCACCAAGGCTGGAAGACCTGGTAAGGCGAAACATGGGCGCGTGCGGTGGACAATGGGTTTTATCAGCGACGATGCAGTCTGGTCGGTCAGCAGAAGGGCTAGCAATGCGGCTAAGGCCAAGATCCGTGCCCTTGCATTCCCGCAGGACAGAAGCAGCACCACGAGAACAGCAAGCGGGACAACGCCGTAGACTGGGTTGCTTACAGCCCTCATGATCATATCCATGAAGCTGCTGCGCAGTGACTCGCGCACCCAGAGGAGGATCGACGTATCGGCTCTAAGCATCCAATCCAACATAGTGACAAGAACCAAGCGCCGGGACATCGCCTTTGCCCGGGAAGACAATAGCCGAGGTACCGACCGGCCGCAAAGCGATAGGCCCAAGAACCGCAGCTACAGATGGAGGGCAAGAGACAAACCGATCCGGCGATGAACGAACCTTACCACCTCCTCCAGCGCCACGGAATCCGCTGGGTGGAAGCACCCCTGCCTCGTCAGTGGGGGATTGCGGCCGGAGTCAGCCTGCGTTCCGGTGGGGTAAGCCCACCCCCCTTCGAAAGCCTGAACATGGCAACCAAGGTAGGTGACTCCCCGTCGAACGTCCGCAAGAACCTCTTGCTGCTTGCTCGTGCCACCGGAATCGACCTTCTTCGGGCCCATAACATTAAGCTCATCCACGGTACAAATGTCGTCTTCGTGGGAGAGAGTCAATCGGGGGCTGGGGCCGACGGCATGGTCCAGCTCGGCGACATACGCACTGCCCTCGCGTTCACCGTGGCCGATTGCTTTCCCGTAGTACTGGCAGCCCCCGGGCGTTTCGCAGCGATCATCCACTGCGGCTGGCGGAGCGCCGTTGCCGGGATCATCCCATACGCTCTAGGAGCCATACGCTCCCGAATCGGAAGCATTCCTTCGGAAACGAGGGCCTGGATCGGTCCCGGGATCAGGAGGTGTTGTTTCGACTTGCCCCGTGAGGAAGCGCATCGGTTTCCACCCGAGTACAGGGACCCTTCCGTGGATACCCCTGGAAACGAGTCGGTGGATCTTCCCGCTTTCCTGGCCGCCCATCTGGAGGCAGGCGGTATTGCAGAGGAGCGAATACTCGATGCCGGGCTATGCACGAGCTGCATG
>CAYMBA010000218.1:0-3929 GCA_964388535.1 uncultured bacterium
AAAGCTTTGGCTTCCTGCGCACTAGGCAGGGCGATCTGTGGCTCTATGAAATGGCCGCCAACTCCTGGGTCAAGCTGCCGGCCCTCCCGGGATCGCAGGAACACAGGTGAGTGCCGGCGACACCAGAAGAGCCTGACCGGGCGCCGCGAGGCCGAGAAGAGAACACCCCAACTGCTGGCTCCTCGCTACGGCCTCGGGCAGGGGATCCGAAGGAACTCTTGTGTGATAGAATCGTCTGTGCCGGGCCGGGGAAGACGGAACCATCGCACTGCTTCGGGGAACCGAGGACGCTCGGCGGGATAGTAACAATACGAGGGGCACACTGGAGGAGGTTGGCCGCTGGAAGCTCGAGGGCCCGGCGGCTCGAGAGAAAGGCAGGTGAGGCAGATGAGAATCGCCACTTGGATTTCACTGGTGCTCCCTCTGGTGCTGTCGCTCTGTGTCCAGACTGCCATAGCGGTGACACTGACGGTCGATGATGTCATCGACTTGCTGCTCGCGGGGGTGAGCGAGGAAACGATTCTCCAAGCCGTTGAGGAATCAGAGTCCGTCTTCCACCTCTCAGTGGACGACATCATTGACCTGCGCCAGGCAGGCGCCAGCGATGATCTGATTCGAGAGCTAATGGACACTCCGTGGCGCTTCTCGGGAGTCGAGCGAGAAGTCCACGTGTACCACCACTACGACTGGGACTTCTACGATCCCTTTGACTTCGACGACTACACGGTGGTGTTCATAAACCACTACTACGATCCCTTTGCCTATTACTGGTATCCGTGGCCCCGTTTCTATGTCTACTACTCGCCCTTCTGGTGGACCTCAGCAGGCTTCTACTACGCCGGCCACTGGTGTCCTGACTGGTGGGACCCTTGGGGACCATGCGTCTGGTACTGCGACACGTATTTCGGTTTCTACTACTACTGGGGGCCAAGCCGCACACGGATAAGGAGTGGGCGCATCTGGTCCAGGGATAGAGCGCTCGTACACCGGCGGATCGAGAAAGAGCGGGCTGTGTGGCGGCACCTCGGGCTGCAGGGCTCCCCCCCGGTGCGCGTGCGCGAGGCTGCTTTGAGGCGCATCGAGGCGGGGGCAACGAGACTGCGGCCGGTGAGGAATGAGCGCATCGCGAAGGCGGTGCGCAGGGGAAGCGAACTTGCGGCTTCGACTAGAACGCACTCCGCTAGGATCTCCCGCGGCGCGTCACGCCGCAGCAGAACCGAGTCAATAGGAACAAGCCGAAGCAGAAGGGCAAGGCGCAGCGAGGCCGACAGGCCCAGCTACCGCCGGATCAAGCGCCGTGGCGGACAGGGGGAAACCAAGCCACGTAAGGGCCAGGCCGAGGTGGCACGCTCCTCGAGGGTGAATGCCCGCGGGCGCGAGCGGACCAGTACCGGGACGGAGAGTGAATCCCACCCGATACTGCGGAACAAGGACCATGGAACCCGCAAGCGGGAGCGACCAGAAGAGCCGAGCAATCCCTCCAGGTGCAGGGCACACCCCCGAAGCCGTCCACGCCGGTAGCCAATCCCCTGGGGAAGCATCCGGTTTGGGTCCCTTGGGGACTGTGGTGTGAGCGCCAGAACGAGCCTTGGCGGCACTGAGCCATCCTTCCCTGAGCTCCCTTACAGCACCAATCATGACCTTGACAGCGGGCCCACCGCTATGGCATAATCTCCGACGTCGAGCGGAGCCTGAGACGGCGTCGCTCGGCTGCTGAGGCAATCCGGAAAGGGGGTTCAAGAGCAAACGTACTGGGATTTGGGTTGATGGGTTGTGGAGGTTGCTCAGCGCTGCCCCTCCTTAGTGTCGGGTAGCGGGGTCGGTAGTAAGGCAACCAAATGAGAAGGGGAGTGCACGATGAAGAAGTTTGCAACTCTGCTCGCCATTCTGGGTCTTGTCGTTGCAGCCAATGCATCTGAGTACAACTCGGTAGGCTACAGCGAAGACACCACCACCATCTGGGCCAGCGGTGATGACTGCCCCGGCGAGTTCTTCCTGGATGCCGATGGCTCCTGGGAGAACGGGTACTGCTGGCAGTACGGCGGTATCGTTCCTCCGTACTATGGCGCTTTCGGTGAGGGCTATGACACTGGCTACACCAAGGTCGAGTGCGGCAGCTACTTCCTGACCCAGGTCGGTGGCTACTACGGCCAGACTGCTGATCTGTACGTCTGGGCTGGCGGCGTCAGCACCGCCCCTGGCGATGTCATCTGCGTCGTCACCGGCTATGTGTTCGACGACATTGCCTACTGGCCCAGCATCAGCCAGCACGATGTGCCTCTTGGCTGCTGCGTCGAGGGTGAGATCACTGTGGGTTACTGGGGCAACTGGCCGGAGGACGCCTGCGGCTACTTCTGCGCCGCTGACCTCGACGGCTTCGGTGGTCACCCCTGGACCTGCATCGCTCCTGGTATCGGCTATCCCACCGGCTGGCAGGATCCCAGCGTCGTTTGGGGTCCCACGATGGCCATGGGTCTGGGTGTCTACATGAGCAACGATCCCAGCCCGGTGGAGACTGCCACCTGGAGCTCGATCAAGGCTCTGTTCGAGTAAGGTCGACTCGAGGGCTGAATGTGAGGAAGGCCGGTGCTAATGCACCGGCCTTCTTCTATGCCTGCGGGGACCCGTTCCAAAGCCTTTCCTCAACCCTCAAAGCACCTGAGCGAGACCACGGTAAGTCCCCCCGTCTGAATCGTCACCTCGAAAGAAGAGTTCCTGGCAGAGCCATGAGAGCGATCAGGAAGCTGAATGCTGACCCGATAGCGCCCAGGCTTAAGCAGCATGGAGTAACCACTTACCCACGCCGGCAGCGTAGTCCAGCCCCTGGTGTCCGCCTTCTCTGTCAGAGCACCCGCGGCATTGACCAGCGCTCCTAGCAGCGCTCCTCCGCGCTTCTCTGCCTGGGCGTGCGCCAGGTACTTCATCAATGCTCTCGCGATCGTTCGGGCCAGCACCGAAGGCAGTGACTTCTCATACGCTCTGCGCGCCAGCGCCCCAAGGGATACCAGGGGCAAGCACTCTCTCTCCAAACGCGCAACCGAGTCCGAAGGACTCGCTGCTTCGATCTCCAGCGTGCATTCCAGCGGTTCCGCTGCTTCATCTACCAAGACAGGGACCGCGACATCCAGGAAATAGGCTACTTCAGAGCCTTCCACGTCCCACTTTCGCCGCGCAAGATACGCAGCGGACCTCTCCGCCGCCGCAAGCACAGCCTTTGACGGCTCTTCGGAAGCTTCCGACTTGAGAATAGGAATCCGCAGATGCTCACTCCGCTTAACCGGAACCCAGCCACTTTCGACCAGAACCAGGAGCCGCCCCTCTTGCTCGCCGCCCGCCTGAACTGCGGTGCCCGTAATCCCAATCTCCCGGAGCGGCACCCCACTCGCCCGAGCAGCTCGGATCAGATCCCGCCTCAGCCAGTCCGGCACTTCGAGTCCCACGGCCTCCTGCCACTGCTTGTACCCCTCGAGCGAGCGCCTGTAGCAGACAAGGGCCTCGTTCCAACGACCAGCAGCCTCGAGGACCACGCCCGCGACGTACTCGAGGAACGGATCGCGGCCCAGCAGCGGATCGTCGGGATCGACATCCTCGAGCTGCACAAGCCGTTGGGCCATGCTCCGAGCTTCAACTTGGGCTTCGTTCAGATCGTTTAGGTCCAGATAGTTGAGCAACCGGTAGAGCCACACGTAGTCGTACTCAAACCAAGGCGCTCTGTACGAATCGGCTTCATCGTTCGTTAGCAAGGTTGCGCCCTTGCGGCTGAGGCTTACGGTATAGAGGTCCTCCATCAAGATCTGGGCTTCCCCAAGGGCCTCATTGCTGGCCTCATACCTTCCCATCAGCCGCAACAGGAGGCCGACTTCCATAGCGCGCACAAGGGGATCGGAAGCCTTCTTCTCGACCGTCTCCAGGGCCTCACTCACTCGGCC
>CAYMBA010000219.1:0-3916 GCA_964388535.1 uncultured bacterium
ACATTGCCAGCACGAGGTTGACAAAGCGCCGGGGCAGCTCCTCATCTCCGATCTTTACCGAGTATGCAAATGGCCCTGGGCCTTGTTCCCCCGCGCCGGCGTCCTCGATGTAGCCTTCGAGGTTCGGCTCGAAAGCCTCTATCTCCGGGCGTGTGAGCAGGCCGACGTCGACCAGGCGCTTGAGCACCACTGGGACCTCAACACCGTAGTAGTATGCGATGTCCGAGAGGCGAGCGACAGACAGGTCGTCCCTGCGGGCGAGCCCGAAGCCACGCAGGGTCTCAATGAAGTGGCGCCTCGGGATCAAGAAGGCTCGAGCGAAGATATCCGCCCGTGTCTCCGGCACTGGGGTTTCATCGAAGGGATCCGGTGACTCCTGGTCGCCAGCCAGCCGTCCGCCGCGGGAGATGGTGCTGCTGATGTCGCCCAGTGGACAGAAGCGGTTTTCGTACGGGTCGACGTCCGCAACCAGGTGGCAGTACTCGTGGGCAGTTATGAAACGGCCCAGGGGTGAACCTGCCGGTGCTGTGCTGAGCAGGGCCGGACCTGTTTCTTCGTCGAACAGGAAGGCTCCTACCGGCTGGTGGCCTGGCAGGGGCCACTCGATGACCTTTATGCCCCTGTCGTCCAGGACCTCGGCCAGGTCTTCTATGGGCCCTTCAGGCAGCTCCAGGTTCTCACGCTCCCTGCGGGCCAGCACCTCCGCTTCTTCCAGTATGCTCGGGAACGCGGTTCCGCGGATGACTGAGAGGTGAGCAGGGAGCTCGCAGAGCAGCTCACCCTGTATGCGGCGCTCACTGTAGGCAAAGCGCAAGGCAAGACCCGCGAACCGGGTCAGAATATGGCGCTCGTATTCGGTCACGGCCCTGGGCGAGACGAAGGTCTCAGCCAGCTCGGCCGAACGCTGTGGCCAGTGCTCGGGCAGGGGCTCGAACTGCTTATCGTCCGACTCCTGACCTTCGCGAGTGCTCCTGCCTGCCATGGTGTTGTTTCTCTCTCCTAACTAGTCGACCGACCTCGGCTTGCAAGATCCAACGGCGACTCTCCAGTGCTTCAACGGCGGAGCGCAAGCATCAGGGCCGCCGAACTGCCTCCACCAGGGCGGCCGCCGATGTTGCATCCACCGCTGCCGTCGTTGCACCTCCGTGCTTGACTGAGGTTCCTATTATGAGCGCATCACAAAGGGGCCGCCAGAGAGACACGTTCTGTACGTCGATTCCACTTCCAGCAGCCAGCCTGAGGCCGGGGATTTCGCTACGCAGGCGCCGGGCGAGTTCGGGATCCGGCGGCGTCCCCGTTGCATCTCCTGTGAGGATAATCAAGTCCGCCCCTGCCCGCTCCGTCATCTCGCGTGCGACCCGCACAGGATCTACCTCGGCCAGCACGGAGGCGTGTTTGACGAAGAGGTCGGCCCAGATCTGGACTCCCTCGGCGACCAGGCTCTTGCGCAAGCGCAGCAGGTCTGCCGCCTCGCTTTCTATGACCCCCTGATCCGTGAGCATTGCACCCCAGAGCACGTTCACTCGGATGAACCGGGCACCGACTACGGCCGCCACTGATAGGGCAGATAGCGGATCGTTGCGCAGGATGTTTACGCCCAGCAGCCCAGGTTGCAGGCGTGTAATCTCTATAGCCACGGCCGAGAGGGCAGCCACTGTGGCCGGAGGAACGCGATTCTTGAAGAAAGGTGCATCCCCGTAGTTCTCTACAAGCAGCCCATCGAATCCGGCATCGAGGTAGGTCTTCGAGTCCTCGAGGGCCTGTTCAACGATCTGCTCCATGCTCCCCGCGAAGCCCGGTGATCCCGGAAGCGGAGGCAGATGGACCACGCCTATGAGGAGCGGACGATCTTGCCTGGCGGGCGGCTCCTTGTTCATCGGCTTCCCCGTTCGTGGCGGTCTACTAGCGGCCTCCCAGGGATTCGATACTACATGACCTTCTCGACCTTGACCGGCCGGTCCGGCAGGAGGTTTCCCCTTGCCAGCAGGTTCTTGCCGATCATCAGCGTTCCTACCCGTCCCCCTGGCTCACCCGCCTTTACATGGAGTGAGCGGAGGCCCCCCAGGAATCCGCGTGCGTCGGCCACGTAGAGAAGATCCCCTTCCTGCGCTCTCAGTCTCTCGAGGTCCGCAGGATGGACAGTCACGGTGTCGGTTTCTCTATCGAGAACTTCGAGGCGCAGCATGATCTTCTCGCCCCGGACCTCGTTGGGCTTGCCCCCCTTGAAGATTTCCTTGCCCTTCTGGATGGTCGAGAGCGTAAGCCCGACGATGCGGCCGGGTTCCTTGGGCCGTGTGAAAGCCGTGATGAGGACCGCGAGGATTCCCGAGACCAAGAGGCCGTAGACCGAGCGGAAGTATTTGTAGTTGCTCGTAGGGTCTATTCCGTGGGTCGATGCCAAGGGTCTTATGACCTCAGGCCAGACGACTGAAATAGCGATCAGGACTCCACCACCTATCATCGACCAGAAGGCTGCATTCGGCGTAAAGCGTTTCCAGATCACACCAAGGAAGATCGCAACCAGCATCGGGGGTGTGATCATGCCCACGAAAGCATAGTGCGCGGCAAAGATGGACTTCGATGTATTGAATGCTGGCACCAAAGCCAGTCCCAGCAATGTCACGACTACTGATATCACCCTGGAGGCTTTCAGGTAGTGCCTGTCCGGTGCATCCTTCTTTATGAAGGGCTTGTATATGTCGAAGATACCGATTGCAGCGCAAGCGTTGATGAGCGTGTCTATCGTGGACATCAATGCGGCCGTCAGCGCTGCTATCACGAAGCCGAACACCCCAGGCTTGCAGATGACGTTAGCAACTTCGATGAAGACTTCCTTCGTGTTCGCCGGGGGTGTCATCTTGCCATGGGTGACCAGCGAGAAGGCAATCCAGCCGGCGTTGCCGACAACCACAGCCGAAATCGGCATGAGAAGCAGCGTGTTGAAGGTCAGGCATTTCCTGCCTTCATAGACGCTCTTCACAGCCAGGTAGCGCATTATGAAGCCCTGGTTGAGGAAGGTGAAAGCGAGGGTTCCGACTATGCCTTCGCCCCAGAAGATGCCGGAGAAGTTGAAGTTGGCGGGTCGGTTGAAGTGGGGGAAGGGGAGCTTGTGGGCGAGATCGAGCCCCTTCCAGAACTCGCTGCCGCCTCCAAGATGGCTCAACCCGAGCACGAGCAGGATGGCACCTGCTGCATACAGGAAGATTCCCTGTACAAGGTCTGTGAAGATAACGGCTGTCTGGCCCCCTGCCGTGATGTATATGGCCGAGATGACCGCGACGATTGGAACCGAAACATGGAGAGGTATTCCCATCAGCGACCGGAGCGCGATTCCGAGCAGGTAATAGTTGAGGCCGATGTAGCCAATAAGATAGAGGAGGGTGAAGATTGTGGCAGCGATCCTGGTTTTCGTGTCGAACCGCCGCTCGAAGTACTCCGGGACAGAGCGGATGCGGGCGAAGTAGATGATCGGCAGCCATCCGAACATGAATAGCGGGATCATGAGCCAGTCGTTGAGATAGGTCATCGTCGAGCTCATGCCGTGGACGAATCCCGCCTGCGCATACTTTATGAAGCTATACGAGCCGATTCCGGTGGCAACGAGGCTCGCCGCAATCAGCCACCAGGCGAAGCGCTGCCCGCCGAAGAAGAAGTCCCTCGTGCTCTTCGTGTAGCGCGCGAAGAAAGAGCCGAAGCCCAGTATGCCCAGGAAGTAGACAAGGACGATTACGTAGTCGATTGGTGTTCCCTTCATCTGCCGCCCTCCGGTCTGATGGGTGCTACGGTCGAGCCTTCTGTCGTGGCCGTGTTGGCAGTTAGCTGGGCGGCCGGTGGCCGGAGTGCAGAGGCCAGCACGGGTGGCCCCTCGTAGGAGGGAGTGTGCGTAGCCACGTAGATCCAGAGGGCGAAGGCCCCG
>CAYMBA010000220.1:0-3887 GCA_964388535.1 uncultured bacterium
TGGCCTATCTCAGCTTGCACAGAACCCGGTGGATGCGGCGGAACCGCTCATCGTCCGAAAAGAGCAGGGTGATGCCGCGGTTGTAGAACGTGATTTCTACCGTTTGGTCATTGAGCACGAGCTTGAGGTAATCGTATTCCACAGGGTCGCCTACTTGTGGGTCGCCATAGACTCCTGCCAGGGAAAATAGGTCTTCTTCAATGATGGCATGGAGGATCTCCTTGGGAAGCATGGCTCGGTGCCAGACGCTGATGGGCAGGTCCGCGGGCTGCATGCCCTTTTCCAGCATCCCGCGACGATACTCGATGCGTTGCAGGTTGTGCATCATGGTGTATTTCCCTTCGTGGTGGAGTGGGTGCCTTTGCGCAACATGATCAGGTCTTGGTCGAGACCGTGGCGCATAGCCTCGAGCCGCCCATTTGCCGCGATCAGCTGCTCAGCGGATATCTGCCTTAAGCGGAATGGAAAGAGACTTGTCGAATCAAGGGTTGCTCTAGGAGGCAACGAGCCACGGGGATGAGCCTGCAAATGGGCCTCCGCCATCCAGGCGATTAATTCCTGGTTCTCTATAGCGCATGTCTTTCCCGGGGCATATGCCCCCTGTTTCTGCATGTCCTTCAAAACCTCCCAATCTACGAAGCTGCGGAGAACATAGTGTACCCGTCGGGAGACCGTTTTCCTCTCGCCATACTCCTCGCGCAAGCGGCGCTGCACCTGGTGAGCTCCGGCTGTTCCCTGGAGCCTGAGCAGATGCCCTACATGTGCCGCGAAAGCCGTCCAAAATGGATAGACCGCCATGGTCATGCCCCAGTGAATTGCGATATGGTCTTCGCACGGCAGGCGTGATAGGAGGTTAAGGCCCTCGCGCTGGAGGGAAAGAAGGTTGCCCGGGGGACGGCCCCAGATCTTCATAAGGATGGTGATTGTCTTGTCTAACGAGCCGCGTACGTCGGTGTTGTTGGAACGAAATGCTCCCTTGAGTTCATCTTGCAGTAGCATTTTCACGGCGGATGCCTTGTCTCACAATAGGGCAAGATACGCCGTTCTTTCAAGCCACTCAAGGCGAACAGGCGGTCGAGGCCAATCTGCCTGTATCGCTGATCAGCGGGAGGACTCATCGATCCCTCCAATTGATTTGGGCGAGAGGGACGAGAAGTTCCTCGGCTGTGATGCCTCCATGACCGACGAGAGTTTCGCCTGCCCGCACGAAAAAAGCCCTTGGCGAATACGTCCTGAGCCCGCTTGTGCTCCTCCATGTCCATGGAGCCGTTGAGGCACACCACCTGGAAGCCGAGCTCGGTCAGGAACTCGTACAGCATCTCCTGGGTCGGCGCGAGCTCGGTGAACACCAGCGCCTTGAGATCCGGGTCGCCATCCTTGGCCTGGAGGCGGCAGATCCAGTCCAGGAGCGCTTAGGCCTTGGCGTCCGGGCCCTGGCTTTCGCACCGTTTGGCTGCCTCCAGGAGCAGCTTCGCCTCGGGCCCGTTCATTCTTCAGAGCTTCGAGCCGTGTCTTGCATCTTTGGCAAGGAGTCCTCAGTCAATGGGGGTTACGTCGTCATCCAGGCCGAGTTCACGAAGGGCTGCCTTCGTCTCTTCAATGCTATGTGTCCCAAGCTCCCCATCCGTGTGAACTTCGACGGTTATCGACAGCTTGAGGTTGCACGAAGTTGCGTACCTGGCCAAAACTTTGGTGTAGAAAATCGTCCACTTCTGCGCGGGCACCTCGCCGGACCAGCGCAGTCCTTTGATCCTCGGCGGTGGCGGGGGAGTCGGGGTATCTTTCTTTGAAACTACCACAGTCGCCTGCGCATGGAGGTCGCCGACTTTGGCTTCCATCGGGAATACGCCCTCATCTTCGCCGGCTTGAAAGATGCCCCGCTCGTTAATAGTTCCGCCCTTGGCGGACCAACGGACCTCTCTAACCTCCATGGCTCGACCATGCTGATCATAACCTTCCACATAAAAGGCAATTTGATCTCCCGGCTTCACCACCGGTTGTTCAGGCCGAATCGATACAAGCGCGAGTTTTGGCGGCTCTATATGCCTTTTCGCCTCGTCCGCAGTGATGATGAACATGTCGTCAGAAATCTCAATCTCCGCCGCGTCGATGCTTTTCTCAAAGATAAACGGCTGGTATGCATCGCCGGACTTGCCGACATAGGCCAACAACCCGCCGGATACGCCGCGCGCAATCGTTTGTTTGATCACCTCATCGCCGTTTATAAGGCGGGGAAATTGCGGAGAAGCAAAAAAGGCATCGCGTACGGCTCTTGTACTCCATTCGGTCAGCGCGGGGGGCCAGTTGCGAATCAGGAAGTTCGGGCTGATCCCGATCTCTATATCCCCATCCTGGCGCAGCCGAGTGATGATCACCTGAACCAAACTTTGCGCCTGGCTCGAATGCACCAAGCCAAGATCGACCTCACGGATCTGGTTATCCTTGCCAAGCAAGGCGACGTACTTATAGGTTCTCCAGACCACCTCTCTGAGGTCCCTCTGCGCCTTCTTGAGGTTTTCTCCGAGCTGCGTGCGCTGTCCCTCATCCAGCTGATTCGCTTCTTCGTTCTTGATGTCTTCCCAAGCCAGAAGCTTTCTGGCCGCCTCTTGCAGAGTTGCGGCTGTCTCCGGAATCGCGAACAACAGCGCACTCTTGAAAGTACGACCTGCTCTTCCATATTCCCGGATCATCGTATCCACGAGCGCCACCGTATTCTTTTCTGACTTCGAGCGCTCCGGTGGGAAAATGACCAGTGTCAGGACAGGTCGATCTGGCACTTGGCTTGATTGATCCGCAAAAGGGACGACCTCTACACCCGGCTCTCTCTGAAAAGCCTTGATAATCTCAGCCCGGACACGTTCTTTTATCCGGTCATCCGTGACCGTCGCCTGACGGTCGGCGAGCATTTTATTGAGATTAGGTGAGAGCCCAAAGCGGTAGCGATTGCGCTCCACCTGTAGGTAGTAGCAGGTTTCGCTCAGCGCCTCCAGCGCAGTTTCTACGTTGCCTAAATCAAGGTCCGGTTCACCAACAGCCAGGCGGATCTCGGGAATGGTGGCCTGGCCTTCTTTGGCCTGCCCGCCGTTGGATTCGAAGAAGATTGTGGTTGCCACCTTGCGGTGAAGCCGAGCCTTTTTGATGGTATCGACGGCCTCGGCATCGAGACGCACGGCGTGTGCGCCCTTGGCGCCGCAGATGTCAGTGGTGATGGCGCCCTCAAGGCGAGGTTCTCCAAGTTGCTCAAGGACAGCCGTACGGAAAAGTGGATCTTCAAGGGGAGCAGTGCCAAGGCTGATAAGCGGGTCTTTGTGAGCGCCCTTGTAGCCATCCTGATAGGCCCGCGCCACCCAGAGCGCCAACATCCGCAGCACGCCGCGCGTCTTCTGAAATCGCGGCAGCGACTGCCATTTGCGCTCGAAGACCGAGAGCGCCGTTGGGTGGAAGGGATAACTCGCCTCGATTGCCTCCCGTGCGTTATCCACCGGAAACCACTTGGGTAGCATCTCACGGTGCTCACGGATCCAATCGGCATATGCGGCTGCGACTTTCCGCGCCTCTGGTGGCAAACCGCCCCACTCGAAAAGCCTTCTTCGGATGATCTCGGAGACCTCCTTTTCTGCTGCCATGATCATGGCCTTGCCCAGACGATCCAGCATGTGCTTGAACCGCTGCTGATCCCCCTCATCCGCGGCGGTATAGCTGATCACGGACGACGGGACGGACACGACCAGTACCACGTTATCCAGCCCGCGCGCCGTTTCTGAAAGCGCCTGAATGAAGTTGTATAGCGCATTGTGGTAGCCCGCCTTGCGATAGGTGCTAACGTAGCTTATGATTTCGTCCATGAGGATAAGGCAGGGGGTATTCTTGGGCAGAAAGGACCGAAT
>CAYMBA010000221.1:0-3828 GCA_964388535.1 uncultured bacterium
GCTGCCGGTGACTATGATCCCACCGGCAGCGTCAAGATGCTCGATGGCGAAGTACAGCACGGGCGTGGGCACTACCGAGATGTCCAGGACATTCATGCCTGCAGCGAGGATGCCCTCGGCCACCCGTGCATGCAGCCTTGGGGAGCTTTCGCGCACGTCGCGCCCCAGAACGATGTGCTTGCCGCCTTCCCGCCTAAGCCTCGTGGCAACAGCCCGGCCAACGTCGAATGCCACCTGATCCGTCAGATCTCTGTCCGCCACACCGCGAATGTCATACTGCCTGAAGATCGCCTCGTTCATCATTTTCCGCTAGGCTCCTTCCTGGATTGCTTTAGCCACGCCTCGATAAACCCGTTGAGGTCACCATCGAGCACGGCCTGCGCATCCCCTACCTCGAAACCCGTCCGGTGGTCCTTCACCATGGTGTAAGGGTGAAGTACATACGACCTGATCTGGGAACCCCAGGCTATGTCCCTCTTCGTAGCCTCAAGTTCCTTGGCTTTCTTTCGCTGTTCCTCGAGTTGCCTGTGGTACAAACGCGCTCTGAGTACCCTCATGGCCATTTCGCGGTTGCGATGTTGGGAGCGCTCGGCCTGGCACTGCACTACGATCCCCGTAGGAATGTGTGTAATGCGTACGGCCGACTCCGTCTTGTTGACATGCTGCCCCCCGGCACCGCGCGAGCGGTAGGTGTCGATCCGCAGATCCTCCTCTCTGATCTCCACCTCCCCGCTTTCCTCCACTTCCGGATAGACAAAGACGCTTGCAAACGAAGTGTGCCTCCTCTTGTTGAAGTCGAACGGTGAGATGCGCACGAGCCTGTGGACACCCGCTTCTGCCTTCAGAAGCCCGTACGCGTAGGGGCCTGTCACCTCGATCGTGGAATCTTTGATACCCGCCTCCTCGCCCTCCTGGAAGTCCAGAATCCGGGCCGAAAACCCGTTCCTCTCGATCCAGCGCAGGTACATCCTGTGTAGCATCAAGGCCCAGTCCTGCGATTCGGTACCGCCAGCCCCAGGGTGAATGGTGAGTATGGCATTGCGTTCGTCGTCCTTGCCGTCGAGGTACGTCCGCAGCTCGTAGCGTGAAAGATCCTCGTTGAAGCGCCGCAGATCCTGCAGGAGCTCGGCCTCAGCATCCTCCTCCCCCTCGGACTCCTCGATCAGCTGGGCCATCTCCTTCAGATCCGCAAGGCGCCTCTCCAGCTGCTCCCAAGACTCCAGCGTGTTCCGCAGCCTCCCGAGGCGCCCTAGAAGCTCGCGGGCCTCATCAGGGGCGTCCCAGAAGCCCGGCTTTGCGCTCTGCCGCTCGAGCTCCGCCACCTGTGACTGCACGGCGTCCAAGTCAAAGGAAACCTCGCAGGTCAGCCAGCCTTCTCTCGCACTCCGGCAGAAGCTTTTCAATCTCGGGGTTCATGTAGACCTCCCAGATCCCCCGTCGAGCTCGTCCCGCCGCTCCGCCCCCGCGCGCACCCCGCGGATTTGGCGCAGCAGATCCCGTGCAAGTAGCTCGAGCTGCCCCACCGAGCCCGAGTTGTCGATGAGGATGTCGGCCACGGACCGTCTCTCATCGTCACTAGCCTGCACGGCCATGCGCCTTCGCACCTCCTCAGCGCTCATCCCTTTCGCCTTCAGCCTCTCCAGGCGCACGGCATCCGGGGTCTCCACCACCACGACCAAATCCGCCCAACTCGGCCTTCCTTTCTCGGCCACCAGGGGCACTTCGACAAGCACAATATCAACCCCGCCGCGGTGCTTCAACTCGGCCACTCGCATGGCCAGTGCCTCTTCGACCCGCGGGTGCAATATGGCTTCGAGGCGCGAGAGAAGCTCGTCATTCTGGAAGACCAAATCAGCCAGGGCCCTATGGTCGGGCTTGCCATCAGAACCGAAAACCCGGCCGCCAAACGCCCGCCGGATCTCGTCGGCAGCCGAGCGGTCGTCTCTGAGGATCTCGTGAACCAAGGCATCAGCGTCGATCACCTCGACAAGCGGGTCGCGAGAGAGGATCGAACAAAGGGTCGATTTCCCGGAACCGATGCCCCCGGTCACGACGACCACGATGGGCTCCTCCGGGCGTGGGCTCCGCTTGGCTCCAGCATCCGGTCTCAAGGATGCACCTCCGCCCAGTTGCGCCCGACGCCGACATCCACACGCAGGGGAACCCTGAGTTTCATCACGGACTCCATCTTCGCTTTCACCCACCGACTGAAAGCGTCAGCTTCCGAGGCTGGAACCTCGAACAGGAGCTCGTCATGAACCTGAAGCACCATGCGGGCATCCTTCCAGCGCCGCCGCATACGGTCGCCAACGGCTATCATGGCCAGCTTTATCAGGTCCGCAGCCGAGCCCTGCACCGGCGTGTTGATCGCCATTCTCTCGGCAGCCGACCGATCCCTCTGGTTCTTGGAGGCCAGGCCAGGAAGGAAGCGGCGGCGACCAAGGATGGTGGAAACATAGCCCTTTTCATGGGCCTCCCGGACTACGGCATCGATATAGCGCCTCACCCCCGGCAGCTTCTCGAAATAGTCGGAGATGAAAGCCGAGGCCTCCTTGACGGGAATGCCGAGTTCCCTGGCAAGCCTCTGCGGACCCATTCCGTAGATGACGCCAAAGTTGACGACCTTGGCTCGCGCACGCATGGCAGGGTCCACCGCCTCGATGGGCACGCCAAAGACGCGCGCGGCGGTCGCAGCATGGATGTCAGCCCCGGCCCTGAAGGCTTCGCACAGGTGCTTGTCACCCGAAAGATGCGCCAGGACCCGCAGCTCTATCTGGGAGTAGTCGGCAGAAACCAGTCGCTTGCCCCGTGGGGCCACGAACGCCTTGCGTATCTCTCTCCCGAGGGGTGTGCGGACCGGTATGTTCTGCAGGTTCGGCTCGCTGGAGCTGAGCCTCCCCGTAGCAGCGACGGTCTGGTTGAACCAAGCGTGGATTCGTCCCGTCTCAGGATCGATCATCTTTGGGAGCGCATCCACGTAGGTGCTGCGAAGCTTCACGAGCTGCCTGTACTCCAGCACCGCCCCCGGCAGCGGGTGCAGCTCGGCCAGGCGCTCGAGCACCTCTTGCGAGGTAGAGTAACCACTCTTCGTCTTGCGCCCTGGCCTCAAGCGCAGCTTGTCGAAAAGTATGTGCCCCAGCTGCTGGGTCGAGTTTACGTTGAAGGGTTCCCCTGCCAGCTCGTGGATCCTCGACTCGAGGCGCTTAAGCTGAGTAGCCAGATACTCACTCATGGCCTCGAGCATCCTACGGTCCACCGCAACCCCTGCCCGTTCCATATCGAATATGACACCCAGCAGCGGCATCTCCACGTCCTGGAACAGCGACCACATTCCCATCCGCTCGAGGCGCTGCTGGAGCACGGGCATTAGCCTGGCAACCGCGTCGGCATCCTCACACGCATACGGTGCGGCGCGCTCGACGGAAACCGATGCCATGGAGATCTGCTTTCGTCCTTTGCCGATCAGGTCCGAAATCGGAACCATGCGGTGCCCAAGCAGGTCGGCGCTCAAACCGCCCAGATCGTGGCGCCCCTCCGGGTCGATCAGATAGGCTGCAACCATGGTGTCCCAGTACGGCCCGGGCACCTCCAGGCCCGCTTTGGCAAGAACGTGCAGGTCAAACTTGAGGTTCTGCCCAGCCTTGAGGCGTCCCTTCCGACCGAGGATCTTCGCCAGCACTGGGCGCACGTCCGCCCAATCGAGGTTCGGTCCTTGCTCATGACCGACAGGGACGTACCATGCCTGCCCGGGTGCTGTCGCAAGGCTGATGCCCACCAGGCGGGAGTTGCGGGGATCGACGCCGGAGGTTTCGGTGTCGAAGACGACAG
>CAYMBA010000222.1:0-3819 GCA_964388535.1 uncultured bacterium
CCACTCTTTGGCTCTTCTTGAAGCCCCCCTCCTGGAAAGGGGGGCTTTATGTCTGCTGTTCGTCCCGTTCCGGCTATCAGTCGCGATGAGAGCGCTGCCTCCGAGAGGCTCACGGCACTCCTGTCGATAGGGCGGCGAAGGGGATTCCTTTATGCTTCCGAGGTGGAATCGGCGCTTCTCGAGGCCAGTCCTGATGCCTCGGAGTTCGATCTCTTCCTGGAGCTATTACAGCCGCTCGGGATAGGCCTCCGTGAGGGATCCCCGAAGGCGAAGCCTGTGAGGGTCCGGAAAGGTGTGGTGCCGGGGCAGGCCACGGGGCCACCCGCGAGGAGGACGACTCGGCGAAGGGGGTATTCCCAGCCGGGGCTTCCTCCCTCGGGGACCGCGCTCGACGCACTCTCCCTCTATGTGCGCGATGTGGCCCGGTACAGAGTTCTGGAGCCGGCCGAAGAGAGGGCCTTGGCCGTGCTTGCCCGAGAGGGTGATGAGCGCTGCCGGGAACACCTGATCGTAGCCAATCTCAGGCTCGTCATCACGCTGGTAAGGCGCTTTCTCGGACGGGGAGTTTCCATCGAGGACCTGATTGAGGAAGGCAACCTGGGCTTGATCACAGCCACCGAAAAGAAAGGGGCGCACGGTGGCGCGCTTGGTCGAAGGCATCAAGTCGCTGGATGAGCGCTTGGCGGGTTCGGCAGCGCGCGAGCTGACCCTCCTCGAGCGCATCCCCTCGGGAGGCAGCCTCGAAGACCTCGTGCTCACCCAGCTCGAGTACGAGCACCTTGCATCGCTGCTGGATTCGCTAAGTCCCCGGGAGCAGCTGGTCATCCGCATCCGCTACGGATTCCTGGATGGGGAAGGGCACAGCCTGAGGGAGACTGGGCTGTTCTTGCATCTGAGCGGGGAACGTGTGAGACAGATTGAGCAGGCAGCGTTGGCTAGGCTCCGTGCCTGGATCCTGGAGGAGGAGGGCGCTTAGCAAGGCAATAGCTTCCGATGGGAAGCAAACCTGCCTCCACGCTTGGGCCGTGGCGCTAGCGGTAGGGCACGGGCGGTAACGCCCGTTTTCTATCTCCTTCCACTTGGGCCTGGTTGCGGCTGGCTCGAGTGTGGGCTAGTTTGAAGCCGTTGATGGGCGCGTTGATGGAGGCAAAGCCATGGAGATTGCAGGCAGGCTCAAGCAAGCGATCATCACGGTGCCTGACTTCCCTAAGCCGGGAATCCTCTTTAAGGACGTCACCCCAGTGCTTGCGGACCCGAGCTTGCTGGAAGCGGCAGCAGCTTCGATGCTGGAGGGCCTCAAGGGGAGGGAGCCGAAAATCATAGCGGCAATCGAGGCACGGGGCTTCGTCATCGGGCCTGTGATGGCCAAGCTCGCGGGGGCTCGTCTTCTTCTCGTGCGCAAGAAGGGGAAACTTCCACGGGCAACAGTGTCTGAGACATACGAACTCGAGTACGGAACCGACACGGTTGAGATACACCGGGATGACGTGCCCCCTGGGGCGGAGGCCGTGGTCGTCGACGACCTGCTTGCAACCGGGGGCACAGCAGCAGCTGCGGCTCGGCTGCTTCTAAGCGCAGGTGCCAAGGTCACAGGGGCATGTTTCCTCGTCGAGCTGGACTTCTTGTCGGGACGCGAAAAGCTGATTGCTGCGGGTGTTCCCGCAGAAGGAATCGTCTCCCTGGTGCACTACGGCGGGGGAGAGTGAGATTTCCGAGATTGCTCTAGTCTTTGGAGCTCTCGTGCTCTTGCGCATGGGCGAGAGCGAGGGCTTCCAGGGGCTTCCTCGTTGTGCTATAAGGGTGCTCCGCACTGGGTGATGCGGGTACACATTGGCCCTCGTAGCTCAGCAGGATAGAGCGACGGTTTCCTAAACCGTAGGCCGCAGGTTCGAGTCCTGCCGGGGGCACAGTACCGGATCCCGCCCGGAGAACGTGTATATGCCACAGGGACCCTGCGGCCCACTCGAGGCGGGTGCTGCCAGCAACCCCGACGACGCCGGTCGTGGGGAGAGCTGGCTCAGATCAGCTGCCAAGTTGGCTGGCGGGACAGCGGCCAGCCGCATCCTGGGGGTCATCCGGGACATCCTTCGGGCGTACCTGTTCGGGACTGGGATTGCCGCCGACGCTTTCACTGTTGCCTTTCGCCTGCCGAACATGTTGCGCGCCCTCTTTGCGGAAGGGGCCCTGAGTGCCGCCTTCGTGCCCGTGCTGACCGAGGCGATCGAGAGAGAGCCTGAACAAGAGTGGAAGGGCTTCGTCACGGAGATGGCGGCTGTTTTGTCCTTGGTGGTCTCCTTGGTGGCTCTCCTTGGGGTACTACTAGCTCCGGCTGTGGTGCCCCTTATCGTTCCGGGTTTCGGTAGAACCCCTGGGAAGATTGAACTGACTGTTTCACTCACCCAGACCGTTTTCCCGTACATCCTTTTCATTTCCGTGGCAACTCTCGCCATGGCTACCCTGAACTCACTCCGGCATTTTACCGCCCCGGCCGCTTCCGCCGCTGCCTTCAACCTGGTTCTGATAGCTTCGATGGTTTTCGTGTGCCCCAGGCTCGGTCCATCGCCTTCGGACCGGATCCACGGCCTCGCGTGGGGTGTGCTGCTGGGGGGCATCGTTCAAATGGGGATCCAGGTACCACCACTGGTGCACCGGCGGGTTCTCGTGAGGCCTCGGGTGAACCTTCGAGACCCAAGGCTCCGCAGGGTAGCTGGCCTCATGCTTCCCGGTGTGCTTGGGATGGGTGTCGCAGAGATCAATGCATTCGTGGATACCTTTCTCGGATCTTTGCTGGAACCCGGCAGCGTGGCAGCACTGGAGTACGGACACCGAGTGATGCAGCTGCCCTTGGGGGTTTTCGCTGTCGCGGTGGGCACAGCCGTTCTGCCCACTCTGTCGCGACACGCCGCGCGTGAAGAGGGAGCAGAGCTGGAGGACACATTCCGGAGGGCCCTTGGGCTCGTGGTCTTCATAATGCTACCCGTGGCTGCGCTGTTTCTGGCGCTCGGGCGGCCGATCCTCCAGATTCTCTTCGAGCGTGGTGCGTTTGCAGGCGGCCGATCCTTGTCCCTGACCCTGAGGGCATTCTCGTTCTATTGTGTCGGATTGGCTTCGTACGCATCGGTCAAGGTGTTGGTGCCCGTCTTCTACTCTCGACAGAACACCAAAACCCCGGTCAGGACAGCCAGCATTGCGATGCTCTCCAACGTCGTGCTCAATGTCATTTTGATGCAGGTGCTCGCCGTGGGCGGGCTGGCCCTGGCGACGGCTCTGTCCAGCTCCCTCAATGTTGCCCTCCTGTCAGCACGGATGAAACACCACTACGGGATTGATCCGCTGCGGGGTTTGTGGCGGAGCGCCCTCAGATGCGCTTTGGCAGCCCTTTTGGCGGGGGCTACGGCAGGCCTGGGATATCAAGCCATTTCACGGCACCTCGTGGGCTTTCCGGGACTCCTTGGTTCCACCGTACTGGCCGGAGTCGCTGGGCTATTGGTCTATTTGGTTGCTTCGAAGCTGCTCGGAATCTCGGAAATCGACTATATTGTGGACCGGTTTCGCCGGCGGAGGACCTGATCCCCGAGGAGCCGGGAAGATGGAAGGCGGCAGCGATTCCGAAAGCCGAGTTGATCGGGGCCACGATCTCAGGCGACGGCTCGAGTTCGTTGAGGACCGTCCCGGTGTCTATATCCTCCGAGACACTGGGGGCTCTGTCTTATACATCGGAAAGGCCTCTAGGCTGCGGAGCCGCTTGCGAGCGTATTTCTCCGCATCTCCGTCTTCCGATCCACGCATCGAGATGCTGAGGAGCAAGATAGATGACTT
>CAYMBA010000223.1:0-3752 GCA_964388535.1 uncultured bacterium
TTCCGACGAGCCATCATCTTGGCCATTCGAATACAGATTACAATATGAAGATGTACAGCTCGGATGTGGCCTATCTCACGAACGACGGGATAAATCACAGCTTTACCTTCATATATACGCAGGGATGCTATGCCAACAACTTCGATCACAGCAGCATGGATGCCATTTCGGAGCACTTCTTCTATGACGACAACGGTGCGGCAGCTTTCCTGGGAAATACGCGCTACGGGTGGTATAGGCCTGGCTCTACCGATGGACCGTCGCAGCACTACGAGAGACAGCTGGTTGATGCTCGGTACGCCGAGGAGTTCTACAACATCGGTTGGATGAACGTTGATTCGAAGACCGACAACATCTGGCAGCTAGATCCTTGGATGTTGTGGTGTCACTACGAACTCTGTCTTCTTGGGGATCCGGCTATGCCACAGTGGGCGGATGCCTATGGTCAGCTGGCGATGGATCACCCTGGTGTTTACTTGATCGGTCAGGGTGAATATGAGGTCACAGTGGAGGTCGGTGGTTCCCCCGTAGAGGGAGCAACGGTGACCATCTATTCGGATGACCTTTCTGTGTGGGCGAGCGCCTCTACCGGGGCGGATGGGGTTGCTACTTTGAGTCTGGATGTGGATGAGCCGATGACCTTGAACCTAAAGGCCGTCAAGTATGACTACCTGCCTTCTACTGGCGAGGTTGAGGTGGTGCCGGCCGGTGGCCCTTATCTCGTTGTCGCAGAGACGCTCTTTGAAGATGAGGACGGGGATGGAGTGATCGAGGCGGGTGAGACGGTCCAGATGCTTGTGAAACTGCGGAACAACGGTTCGGAGGATGCCACAGGCGTCTCGGCTAGCATCTCGACAGTAGATGAGTACGTGACGATCACGGTTGATGAGCAAACTTATCCCGATATCCCGGCTGGGGAGGAGCGCTGGAGTAATGGAGCCTACGTTTTCACGGTATCCGATGAGTGCCCCGACCTGCACGATGCAGTCTTGGCCATGACCATGAGCGCCGCGGAGAAGGATACGTGGGAAGGTGAGATCACTTTCACAGTGCATAGGGCTTTGATCGGGATCGGTGAAATAGTAGTGAACGACACCGCAGGTGGAAACGGCAACTACAGGCTTGACCCGGGCGAGACGGCATTGATCAGTGTGGAGCTTTCCAACGGCGGTTCGGCGGACCTGGACAATGTCGTCGGCGAGCTGAGCTGTGGCCATCCCCAGGTTCACGTGCTTTCCGGCGTCGCAGGGGCAGGGAGTGTGCCTGCATACGGAACAGCGGATCTCGAGCCTCCATACGAGGTTTCGATCGATGCGACGTACGGAGCCTACGAGGTTTCCTTCCAGCTATTGGTCACAGGGTCCAATGACTTCGAGCAGCTCTATGACGTGGTTTTGCCTGTGGGTGGGTTCAGCGAGACGGTGGAGAACGAGCCCGACTGGGTGCACTACAACGCCACCGAGGGCTATGGAGATCAGTGGCACATCTCCACTCAGCGCAATCACACTCCCGGTGGCAGCCGCAGCTGGAAGTGCGGCGATACAGGCTCGGGGACCTACGCCAACCTGCTCGATGCGGCGCTCGAGACCCCGGAAGTGACCCTCGGAGAGCACGGAGAGCTGCACTTCTGGCAGTGGGTGGATGCCGAGACCAGTGCTGCCTATAGCGGCTACTGCTATGACGGCGGCTTGGTCGAGGTCTCAGTCGACGGTGGGCCCTTCACACAGATTGAGCCCGTGGGCGGCTACCCGTTTACGGTGCGGGAGGGCTCGACCCCAGGCCCGTTCCCCGAAGGTACAAAGGTCTTCTCGGGAAGGCGCGACTGGCACGAAGTCGTCTTCGACATGAGCGGAACCTCTGGGGACGTGATCTTCAGGTTCCGGTTCGGCACCGATGGAGCTGACACGAGGGAAGGATGGTACATAGACGACATCGAGATCCTCGGCCTGGCGACTCCTTCGGGGGCTGGGGAGACTTCCATGCGGATCTCCGAGCTCAACCTGGTGGTTCTAGGCGCGCAGCCTTCGAGCGGTCCGGTTCAGCTGACCTTCGAGGCCCCCTCGAAGGGGTGGGTAAGTCTCGACGTTTTCGATGCCACCGGAAGGCTCGTACGGCGACTCATCTCTACCGAGGTCCTCGAGGGTCGCTATGACCTGTCCTGGGATGGGACGGGACAGAGCGGTGCTCCGGTCCCTGCTGGCCCGTACTACTGCAGGCTGACCATGGGGATGCACTCGGTCTCGAAAAAGGTGATTGTGGTCCGGTAGCAGCCGGCATACGGACTCTCTAAGGCCGCCGCCAGAGGTCAGCGAGAGCGGCGTTTCGAGGCAGGTGGTGGCATGTGCGCCCAAGGCGGCGACAACGCCCTGCCTGGTTGCCTGTTGACCTGACGGCCGTGCGAGGTGGGCCTCGGAGGGTGCTATGAGAATCTGGGTCCTCATGGGTGGAGACTCCCCCGAGCGCGAGGTTTCGCTGAGCTCTGGTAAGGCAGTAGTCGAGGCCCTCGTGGAGAGAGGCCACCATGTGGTTTGGACCGATCTGCGCGACGGGTCGATCCTGGGAGCGAGTGGTCCCGAGGGGTCGCTGTTGGAGGATCTGCGGCGCTCGACCCAAGGGGCAGTTGGGTGGGCCCGGGCGCTTCTGGCAGCGGCGGAGGTCCTTGGGGCCTGGTGCGAGGCTGTCTTCCCTGTCTTACACGGTGCGGAGGGTGAAGACGGGAGGGTGCAAGCGGTCCTGGGGGCAGCCGGACTTCCATATGTTGGAAGCCCGCCTAAGGCATGTGCCGTTTCCATGGACAAGCCCCTCAGCAAGCGTCTGATGGAGTCCCTCGGGATCGATACGCCTCGCTGGCGCCTGCTGACTAAGACGAACGGGAAATGGCCGCCGCTGGCCGGGGCGCACCCCGGGAGACCTGGGAGCACTGGGCCCGTGGTTGTCAAGCCCCCTGCGGCGGGAAGCTCGGTCGGGATCTCTATAGTAGAGGATGAGAGTGGCTGGGAACCGGCGCTCGAGCTGGCGTCTTCCTATAGTGAGGGAGCGGTCTTGGTGGAGGAGTTCGTTCCCGGCAGGGAGGTGACTGTCGGTATTCTGGGACAGCAGGCCCTTCCAGTGGTCGAGATCCTGCCACATGAGGGCTTTTATGACTACGCTCACAAGTACGAGCCGGGGCGGTCGTCGTACGAGGTGCCGGCGAGGCTGCCGGGTGAGATCTCGGGCCTGCTGCGCAAGTGGGCAATCGAGATCTTCAAGGTCCTCGGTTGCAGGGACATGGCTCGGGTTGACTTCAGGCTGGACCCCACCGGACAGCCCAAGTGCTTGGAACTGAACGCGATACCAGGCCTCACCAGCACAAGCCTGCTGCCGAAGGCGGCCTCGGCTGCCGGAGTGGGTTTCGGCGAGATGCTCGAGCAGCTCTGTGGTTGGGCCGCCGGGCGGGCAGACCGGAGCCGATGAGGATATCGGCGCTCTGTCCGCGGCCGGGGGGACCGTGTTTGGGCTGGACTGGCAAGGCTAAAGGACATAGAATCCTTGCCCGACGATTGACCAGGGTGGCTGCGGAGAGCCATCGGGGGTATTTTCCCGCTTGACCTCCCAAGTCGCCATCCGTAGCATTTCTGGCTTCGGTACCAGCGGTATGCGGTTTTGCGCCCCGAGGTGCCGGGGCAGGTCCGAGCCGCTGTGGCTACACGGTCTGCTGGCGTAGCTCAGTGGTAGAGCAGCTGATTTGTAATCAGCCGGTCGGGGGTTCAAAT
>CAYMBA010000224.1:0-3710 GCA_964388535.1 uncultured bacterium
CTACTACGAGGCCCGCGGCTGGAACAAGCAAGGCGTGCCCCTCAAGGCCAAACTCGTTTCCCTGGACCTCCCCGAGGTGGCCGAGGAGGTGGGGACCGGCCGAGTGGGGTGAGACAGCCGGGCGTGTGTTTAGCAAGGATGCATGAGATTTGTATGCCTACGGTTCCTGCATGGTAACGGCATCAGGCCAGTTGTGTGATTGCGGGACTTGCCCCTCAGGACCTTTCGCCATCTTCCGGCCGACTACATATGACCGAGGATCCCAGCCGCGCCCGGCTCATCGGCATCGTCATCCTGACCAGGTTTCTGAAGCTGCCCCTGATCAGGTACGAGGCGGCGATAGAAAAGGTGGAAGGATCACCTCTGTTCACAGAACTTCGGCCCGCCATCTCCGCGAGACCCCTTCCGAGGGCTCGGGTGCTGGAACCAGGAACGATTCTGACGCCCAACGCCATCGGGCAGTTGGAAAAGGGGGAGGATGGCTTTTATGTAAGCTACCGGCATCCAGGACTTGCGCGGGAATATCTCCTCGATGAAGGGAAGATAAGGCGCTGGAGGCAACGCCAGGCGTCCTCGAGTGAGGACGAAGCCGGGATAAAGAGACTGATTCGGAAGCTCAGGCTTATCAACACCAGAAACAGGCTGACCCACATGATACTCATGGGCATCGCCGAACATCAGGGGGCTTACCTAGCTTCAGGGGATGTGCAGTACCTGAGGCCGCTGAGCCAGGTTGCCCTAGCCGATTGGATGAGGGGCGAGGTGCAGAGGGGCAGTCGCTTCCTTTCGCCCGGAAGTAAATTGGAACTCGTCGAGAGCAGCATGATATCCAGGCTCACGCGCAACATGAGCGTGCTGAGCCCTCAAGGTCAGGAAATCCCCTTGCGGGATCTCTTGCCCAGCACCCGCGATGTGCATAAACGGTTGATTGAAACCATCCTCGAGGAAGAGAAGGAACAGATCAGGCGAGGCGTTATCGGAAGGGCCTACACCGACGAGGAGATCAAGGAAAAGCTGGAAGAGCAATACGGCGTTTCCATCTCGCGGCGCACGGTCAGCGCGTGTCGCCGGGAGATGAGGATACCTTCGTCGTATACCAGAAATAGCAACCACATGTATCCGCCTAGGCTAGTCCGTTTCTCCTTCCACTATCCGCTGAACATGGCTGCGGTGAAGGCCAATGCGCCGGAAGCCCCTGGGGTGTATGAGATATCCTTGGCTGAGACAAAGATCGACTATCCTCTGTGCCCAAGCGGGGTGGTGTACATCGGCAGCGCAAAGAACCTCAGGAAGCGACTTAGCGATCACCTGCGACCGGGTTCGAAGAACGGCGATTTGAAGACCTTGCTCGACAGCCATAGAGCCGTTTTCAGGTATATTGTTAAACATAGAGGTGCCAGAGCCGAAGAGAAGAGGCTTTGCCAATGTTTCACTCTGGCTCACGGGTCGTTGCCGCGTTGCAATCGGATAAGACCGTGACGAGGAGGGGAAATGAACGAAAGAGCGATGCGTAAAGCAGGGAGACGCAGCCCGTCCAGGGAAGAGCTTCAGGCCAGTTATCGCTATCTAGCCAGCATCCTGAAGAGCATGCTCGACGTCGTCATCGTGACCAACCCAGATGGCACCATCCGCACGGTGAACCGCGCCGCCCTCGAGCTTTTGGGCTATTCCGAAAAAGAGCTCGTGGGCCAGCCAGTTGGCACAATTTTTGATGAAGAAGAAGCTTTCTTCAGGGGCAGCGGGCTGGCGAAGTTGGTGCGTGAGGGGGCGGTGCGAAACGTGGAGCTCACGCTCCTCACCAAATCGGGCGAGCGGATTCCGGTCGTCTTCAACGGCTCGGTCATCCGAGAGGAGGATGGGCGCCTGGCCGCCGTGGTGGGCGTGGCCAGGGACATCCGCGAGCGCAAGCGGGCGGAGGAGGCGCTGCGCGAGTCCGAAGCGCGTTTTCGGATGGCCACCGAAGAAGCCCTGGCCGGCGTGTATATCATCCAGGATGGAAAATTCCAGTACGTCAACCCCGCTCTGGCGAGGATTTTCGGCTACACCCCTCAGGAGCTCATGGGTAAGCTAGGGCCGTTGGACCTCACCCATCCCCAAGACCGCCCGTTGGTTGAGAAAAACATACGCAAACGCCTGAAGGGGGAAGTGAGGGCAGTTCACTACACTTTCCGTGGACTGTGCAAGGACGGAAAGGTGATCCACTGTGAGGTGCTGGGGCGGCACATCGAATACCAGGGCCGCCCGGCCATCATGGGCAATCTCTTGGATATCACCGAGAGGGTACAAGCAGAAGAAGCACTACGGGAGTCCGAAGCCCGGTATCGCACCCTGGTCGAAAACGCCAACGAGGGCATCGTGGTGGTACAGGATGGTCTGATAAAGTTCACCAATCCGAAGTTTCGCGAACTCTCCGGATGTACTGAATCCGATCTTGCCTGCAAGCACTTCACAGAGTTCTTGCACCCCGAGGAACGTGCGGCGGCGTTGGAGCGCTACCAAAAGAGGATGAAAGGAGAGACAGTTCCGTCGGTTTACTCCTTCCGGGCAATCGACAAACAGGGAAAGGTCAGATGGGTAGAGAGCAAAGCGGTCTTGATCACCTGGGAAGGAAAGCCAGCTGTCCTAAATTTCCTGAGCGACATCACCGACCGGGTGCAAGCTCAGGAAGAGCGGCGGCGCAACTTCGAACGATTGCGGAAGCTACTGGAAGAGACGGTGGCCACCCTGGCCGCCACGGTCGAGCTCAAGGATCCCTACACCGCCGGGCACCAGCGGCGTGTTTCCCAGCTCGCTTGCGCCATTGCTAAGGAGCTAGGCCTGCCTGAGGAACGGATAGAGGGCCTGCGCCTGGCCGCAGTTGTCCACGACATCGGCAAGATGGCCGTGCCGACTGAGATCCTAAGCAAGCCAGGGCATCTGAATAAACTTGAGTTCGACATGGTGAAGAACCATCCCACCGCGGGATATGAGCTGTTGAAGCACATCGAGTTTCCCTGGCCGGTAGCAAAGATCGTCCTCCAGCATCATGAGCGACTGGACGGCTCGGGCTACCCCCAAGGACTAAAGGGGGAGGAGATCCTCCTTGAGGCGCGGATCCTCGCCGTCGCGGACGTAGTGGAGGCGATGTCCTCCCACCGTCCATATCGAGCGGCCCTCGGGCTCGAGAAGGCCCTGGAGGAGATCGAACGGGGCAAGGGCACCCATTACGATCCCCAGGTGGTGGACGCCTGCGTGCGGCTGTTCAAGGAAAAGGGCTTTACGTTCGTTGCCAGATGACGTCCACCAGGGGATCTGTGTATTGGCGGCGAGGGCCGGATCGTCCGTGATCCACCACAAAAGTATGCACGAGCGCTATATGTGGTAGAGTGTGATGAGGTAGGCGAATCTTCGCTTTCCTCACAAGTGGGAAAAAGGAGGTGTTTCATGACCGAGTTCTGTCATTCCTGTGGGGCGTCGCTTGCGGACCCGAGCATGAAGGGCCCCTCCGCCCAGTACTGTAAGTACTGTACGGATGCCACCGGGAAGCTCAGGCCGCCGGCCGAGGTGCAAAAGGGCATCGCCCAGTGGCTGAAGAGCTGGCAGCCGGGGATCACGGACGAGCAGGCCATGGACCGGGCGGGTCACTACATGAAGGCCATGCCCGCCTGGGCCGAGAAGTAGCCGCCCTACTCGTACCTCAGGGCCTCTACGGGGTCGAGCCGGGCTGCCCG
>CAYMBA010000225.1:0-3707 GCA_964388535.1 uncultured bacterium
GATACCGGCATCGGCATACCTCCAGAGAAGCAGGGGTTGATCTTCGAAGAGTTCACCCAGGCGGACGGGTCAACCACCCGCCGTTTTGGGGGCACAGGGCTTGGGCTTGCGATCTGCTCGAGGCTCGTCCGCCTGATGGGCGGGAGAATCTGGGTCGAAAGCGAAGTGGGCAAGGGGAGCACCTTCCACTTCACAGCGCGTTTTCGGATTCCAGAACCTGCTGCTGCATCCGAGATCTGAGGCATACAAAGCTGTGGGTCTGCTTCGCAGTACCTCCCTATCGTAGTGCGGGAGACTACCTTTCGCCCTGGGGGTTGCCCTCCAGTTCATGATCAAGAGGCCGAGATTTTTCTTGAACATTTGTTCAGTAAGGCTTATCTTGTCCTTCTGGCGGGCTAGGAAGGGAGATGCGCTCGCCGGGAAGGAGGAACCGCATGTACGACGCCGGGGTAGCGCGGCATTCCACAGGCCGGATTGGCCGTCTGCCGAGGCGGGCGGTGGCGATCCTTCGCTACATAGTCGAATACCAGCGGCGCAGGGGGGCTCCTCCAACGGTGCGGGAGATAGGGCGGCGCTTCGGTATCCGCTCCACGAACGGTGTGTGCTATTACCTGGATCTGCTCGAGCGGGGTGGGGCCATAAGGCGGCTCAGGGGCAGTGCGCGGGGGATAGTTCTCAGGGATGCCGCCCTGGGCCTGCTTCAGAACCGCCCGGCCCAGCGCGGCAGAGGGTTGCCGGTTCTGGGGCGGATAGCTGCCGGCAGCCCGGTCATGGCCGAGGAATCCGTGGAGGGCTATCTCGACGAGATGCTCGCAGCCACGGGCGCCCATTTCGCACTTCGCGTCTACGGTGACAGTATGTCGGGAGCCGGCATCTTAGACGGCGATCTGGTCCTTGTGCGTAGCGAGCACAGCCCACCGAGCGGCAGTATCGTGGTTGCTTTGCTGGACGGGGAAACCACGGTCAAGCGACTCCGCTTGGATGGCCGCCGTGTGGTGCTGGAGCCGGAGAATCGGAACTACCAGCCCATTGTGGTCGCAGGCGAGAGGCACCTGGAGATACTGGGCCGCGTAGTGGGGGTTTTCCGAGGGCTCTGAGGCACTGCTTTCCGCAGGGGGCTGGAGCGTGGTGGCCCGGTGTTCGGTGGCTTCCGGAGATCTCGGGCGTTGCTTCCTGGAGGGGCGATCGGCATGGAGGGCCGAAGACGCATACTGCATGTCGATATGGATGCCTACTTCGCCTCGGTGGAGGTGAGGGCGGATCCCTCCCTGCGAGGCAAGCCGGTCATCGTGGGAGCGCTTCCTGGCAACCGGGGGGTAGTCGCCTCAGCTTCCTATGAGGCCCGGGAGTTCGGCATCAGGGCAGGTATGCCCATAGGCCACGCCCGGCGCCTGTGCCCTGCGGCGCACTTTCTGCCGTGCCACCCGAAGCTCTACGTCGAAACCTCCCGCCGCATCCTCTCCCGCCTTCTTACTTATACGCCCAACGTCGAGATGTTCAGTATCGACGAGGCCTTCATAGACGTAAGCGACATGCTCGACGGCGCTGCCGGCGAGGAGGATGCCACTAGGAAGGCCGAGGCCATAGCCCGGGACATCGCAGGATCTCTGGAGGCAGAGATCGGCCTTTCCTGTTCCATCGGCATCGGCCCTAACAAGCTCATAGCGAAGATGGCCTCGGATCTGGAGAAGCCGCGGGGGATCACCGCCCTTAGCGAAGAATCTTTCCGCTACATGTTCTGGCCTCGTCCCGTGGACGAACTCTACGGCGTCGGCGAGAAGACGGCGGCTGCACTCATGATCTTCGGCATCGAGACCATAAGGGACCTCGCCGAGACTTCGGTTTCCCTGCTGAAGGGACGCTTCGGGGTCTACGGTGAGGCCTTGCACTCGATGGCGTGGGGCCACGACGACAGCCCTGTAGTACCCGCGCACGAGACACCGCCGGCAAAGAGCCTGGGTCACGAGCACACGCTTCCCGAGGACCTGACCGACCCGGATGAGGCCCTCGGCGTACTCATGTGGCTCGCCGAGAAGGTGGGAGAGGACCTGCGGGCGGAGGGATATGCAGGCCGCTGCGTCGTGCTGAAGCTTCGCCACAGCGACTTCAGTACTATCACCAGACAGCGTATGCTTGAGGCGCCCACGGATGAGACGAGCGACATCTACCGTGTGGCGAAGGATCTCTTCCGCACCAACTACTGCGGTGGTGGATTGCGTCTGCTGGGGGTCACCATGGCAGACCTGGTCAAGGTCGAGGGCCGCCGGCAGCTCGATCTGTTCCCCGAGGAGGAGCGCAAGAGGCGACTGACGCAGACCCTCGATAGGATACGAGAGGAGTTCGGCAGTGAGATAATCGTTCCGGCGGAGGTTCTGGAGGCCAAGCGCTCGCGTGAGGAAGCTGCTATGAAGCCCACGCGCGCGCGAAGCCGGCTGATCCATGCCGAGCAAGAGCGCCTGAGGCGCGCTGGGGAGGAGGCCGATCGACGATGAGTGCGGGTAGCCAGCAGGACCTCTTCGCTTCCCGGAAAGCTTCCGAACCCGCGCATCGGAGGCCATCGTGGTTGCGCATCGGGACCTCGGGCTACAGCTACTCCGACTGGGTGGGCAGATTCTATCCCGAAGGGATGAAACGCAGCGGCATGCTAGAGTTCTACCAGCGTTCCTTTGATACCGTGGAGATAAATGCCACCTACTACCGGATTCCTCCCCCCTCCACGATGAAGCGCATGGCCGAGCGCACCCGCGAGGGCTTCCACTTCATGGTGAAGGTCCCAGGGCCCCTGACGCACCGCCGCAAAGAGATTTCCGCTCCGGCCGAGGCCTTTCTCCGTGCCATCGAGCCCATGCAGAAGGCGGGCAAGTTCGCAGGTGCCTTGGCCCAGTTTCCCTTCTCTTTCAGGCGCACCCGAGAGAACGAGGACTACCTCGCTTCACTTCGGCAGACACTCCCCGAGATTCCACTCTTCATCGAATTCCGCCACGAGTCCTGGGATACGCCTGACATCGAGCGCTTCCTCGAGGCCATTGGCTGCGGCTTCTGCTCTGTAGACGAACCGGAGCTGCCGGGGTTGATTCCCCGCCGGGCTGGTCTTGCCGGCAGCATCGCATACGTTCGCTTCCATGGCAGAAACGCGAAGGCGTGGTGGGGAGGTGGTTCGGAACGCTACAACTATCTCTACACTGAGGACGAGCTGCGCGACTGGGCGGACACGATCGAGCAACTGGCTCAGAGGGCGGATCTGGTCTACGTCTTCTTCAACAACTGCCACGCCGGCCATGCGGTCGTCAACGCGCGGATGCTCGAGCAAATGCTGAGCGGGGAGGGAGCACCCTGAGCCGGGCTTCGTTCCTGGCCTTACAACCCGTTCTCATCGTGCCTGACGAGGAAACGGGAAGAGGGAATCGTGAGGCCGATCTCGCGGGCCGCAGCCAGAGCCGTCGCCAGCCATAGCCCCAGCAACAACACCGAGTTCGCCCGCGCCAGCCAGAACTCGAATACCGAAAGGTTCCGCTTGAAGTCGGGGTGGAAGTAGCTGGATGCCCCGCCTATGTGGGCGAAGAGCCGGTGGGCCAGGTAGAGGTCGCCGAAGGCCATGTTGGCTAGCATCGTGATCGCAGCTGCTGCTGCTATCAATGCCCAGCGCTTGCTCCTTCCCGCCAGGGCAACCGTGAAGGGGATGAAAGAGAATAGGTGATTCTCGTGCA
>CAYMBA010000226.1:0-3699 GCA_964388535.1 uncultured bacterium
TTCATGGCTCGCATGGGCGAGGCCCTGGGGCTGGATGCAGACCTGGGCCAGACGCTGGCTCTGGCCCAGGAGGCCTTTGGCATGGTCTATCTGCTCCCGGACTTCTATAGCCGGGAACAGATCGAAACTATAGTGCTGAAAGCATACAATCAGGCGGTATCAGACATGGTTTTGGCTGAGAGAGGAGAACCATTGCCAGTCAGCGGGGAACTGTTCAATCCAGGGTTGATCGCCGAGCAGGATGGGATATTCGCAGTGGTGCAGCGGGATTTCGAGAAGGTTCGTCAGGATAACCCCCAAGTCTGGGATCAATTGAAGCTCCATGAACGAGGCCCTGAGTTGATCCGCCAGTTCCAGCGCTACCCCGTCGCAGTAGGGGTGGCCGAGGCGAAGGCGCCAAGGGGAGAAGGTAATTTTGATAGCTTCAGTGCTAAGTTCGGCGACCAGTTAAGAGAAAGCTATCTCGAGTCCTGGCAGCAGCTTAGCGTAGTGTGGGACCTGGCTCAGAAGGAGAAAGGGAAGCCTGGCTTGGAGATATGCGAGGCCTGCGGAGCACATCCGGTGTTTCAAGAGTTCATGGAGGCGCTGTCCGCTGAACCCTATCTCCGAAAGGTCATCCACGAGTTTCGGGGGGAGCCAGAGGGAATTTGCCTATCATGCATCGGCATACGGGTGATGTCTCATGGCTTGGTGGAGGTGCCCAAGCTGCACCGCATCACGCGGCGGGATCCTCAGACCCAGGTGGTGCAAGTGGTGGAAAGTTCCAGCGAGGATAAGTTCCCCGACATCCCACCGCTCATGAGCAGAGCGCCTCAGGTTGTGACGGAGGATGACTACGTGGACTTCGGAGCTGCCTTCGTGCGCTGGCGCGACAACAGGCTGCAGATCTATCCCACTATTGACTATGCTGCCGACGCCAATTCCAATGTGGCGCTGATCCAGTTAGTACCGCGAGTGGCCAGCTTGGTCGGCGAATACAATCTGAGAGACCTCCTCTCATGGGATGCAACGCCTCAGGCGCCCGATTGGGATGATTTCAATACAGGCTATGCGGATGTATGCCGGGCTGTCCCGGAGCAGGTACAGGACAGGCTGGTCAAGGTGAGCCCTCACTTCGCCAGGGTGCTACAACGAATGAGAGTGGTCCGGAGGTTTTTCGGGGGCTTGCAAGAGGACATCGAAGCGGCGGGAATCCGCGCCCTGCCTATCGCCGTGGAGTATCCTATCGCATTGATTGCAGTACCCGCATCGCGTATTGTGGACGCTATGGCGGCGATCCATGAGAGTATGCTTACCCGACTGCTGGATAGCCAACTTCGACTATACGCTGAGGAAGATGACAAGACAGCTCGTCTGCAAGGTCTTCAATTGTTGAACGAAGTGATTCCCAAGCTGGTGTATGGAGCGGTGGTGGTTTTCAAGCATAAGCAACCCTTGTATGTGATCATGGCTGCTGCCCAGAACATCATCGAGGAATTAGGCCGCCTCGACAAGGAAGAAAAGCTAGGTCGTTGGAGTGGAATCGTCTTCGGAATGGCTGATTTGCGAGGGGTAATGAGCGAGCGAGAGTTGGTGCAGGCCAGGTCACCCTTCGTTGAAGTCTACCGCGTCATTGATGCCTGTCTTGAAGTAGACCGACGATCGCTTCTATCCACGAATGCCCTGCTGCTGGGAGAGGAGCTGCCCGAAGCCAAGGGGGAAAAATTACCCAAGATAGCAGGGGCCAGTCTGTATCTCAGGGGGAGTAAACAGGGGTGGGATGAGGCAACTCTGGGGCTGCTGCAAGAGAACCGTTATTTCAAGCCAGTGGTGTTCTTGAAGAGAATGGCGAGGTGAGGGCAGATGTCCACTATCGAGATGGCTTATCAAGAATATTCCAACGTGCAGGCTGGCAAAAAGGAGGCTCTCAAAGAGTTATCCAAGGCCATGGTTCACGCCGAGCTTCCTTTAACCGAAGCCATAGGTCATTATCGAAAGATGACCACTCGTTGGAACCCTGCTGTGGAGCGGTTGGACGAAGAAGGGTTCCGACAATTCCTGTCCGTGCTTTCCCTTTTCCTTAAGGCCGAAACGAAGGAGCATGGTGAAATGAAAAACTTCGATCGCGTTTCCGAAGAGAAATTATCCGGAGAAAACCTCGCTAGAAAAGCGATGGAATTATCTAAGAAGTTGGAAGATATGGGGGAGGCGAACGTTAATAAGAACAAGCTCAAACGCCTAGGGGCGAGGCTCTCGGCCAGCCGGGAGCCCTACGAGGCCCTGGCCCATCTGGCCCGCTTCTACCCTCTTAAAGGTGTGCCCAAGGAGGTGATTGATCACTTGGTGGAAGAACTGGGAAAATTGGAACTGGAATCCTTCAAGAACCTCTATGCCCTGGGGCTGAGGTTCTATGAGGCCAAGTTAGAAGGATGGGAGGCTGAATCATGACGACCCTAGAGCGATTTAACGACCTGGAGGTGCGGCTGTACAGGCTGACCACCAAATCCCACCTGCGGGTGGGGGCAGGGGAGGGGGCCACGGAGATCGCGGCGGTGGAGTTGCCTTTAATCCGCGCCCTGGTGAAGGAGGGCGAGGGAGAGAAACGAGTTCCCTATCTCCCCGCCTCCAGCCTCCACGGGGTGACCCGCTCCTGGGTGGAGAAGGTGATCCGAAGCCAGGAGTCGCCCATCCCGCGCACGGACTTGGAGACGAAGGAGGGATTCGAGGAGGCGAAGGAGCAGGCGAAGAAGGACTTCAAAAGCATCCTGGGCCGGGAGCTGACCGACGATGAACTCTTTGACCACTGGCGGGTCTACCCCACAGTCTGCGACCCCATGCTGGACTGCGACCGCTGCGAAACCATCACCGATGAAGACCACTGGAAGAACAAGTGGATGGACGCCATCAATGCTTGGGAGAAAGACGGGATCAAGGGAGCACGCCGGCCCTGCACCGTCTGCGCCATCTTCGGCTACCCCGGCCAAAGGGGGAAGGTGCGCATGACCCACGCTTTCCCCACCGACGAGAAGCTGCCGGTGGACATCATCACTCGCGTGGCCATCAACCGCCTCACCGGTGCCGCCGACGAAGGAAAGCTCTTCGACCTGGAGGCCATCCCCCCAGGCGTGGACTTCTACTTCTTCGTCACCATGGAGAACCTGAGCGATGAGCAGAAAAAGCTCTTCGACAAGGGGATAAGGGCCTTCAACCTCCAACTCGCTGCCCTGGGCGCCCACTCCACCGTCGGCTTCGGCATGGTGGAGGTAAACGAAGTCTACGCGGCCAAAATCGAGCCCGGAATCTTCGACCTCAATCCGCCGGTCGAGGAAATTATCGCCGAGATTCTGGAAGGTTCGGGCTATGAACTACGGGAGGGCCTGGACAAAGAGAAATATCCCCGATTCTTCCTGGCCCTCTCCTCATGGAAGAAGGACTCCTATGAATTGCCCAACTTCGAGGGGCAGGTGACCTATCTGCGGCCAAAGGAGGAGGGGTGATGACCCTGATACACCTCGTTCACCTGAAGGTGTTCGGCTTCCCACATCCGGGCCGAGAACGCTGGCGGGCGCGGGTCATCAAACGGCCCTGGCGGGTCATCCCCGGCTCCACCCTCTACGGCGCCCTGGCCACCGCTCTCATCAAGCTGGACTGCGATGAGGACAGCCTGAAGGAGAGGGATCCGAAGAGGGCTTACCAGGCTCACAAGAGCCACGGCTGTGG
>CAYMBA010000227.1:0-3694 GCA_964388535.1 uncultured bacterium
GCTGGTTCCGCGGAGAGGCGGCAAAGGGCGGGTGAATGTCTCGGAGGTGCTTGTCTGTACGCCGGCGATCGCCGCCGTGATCAGGGAAGGAAAGATACACCAGATTCGTACCTTGATGCAGGCCGGACAGAAGTATGGGATGCAGACGATGAATCAGGCGCTGTTTGAGGCGTACATGAACAGGCGGATCACCCTGGAGGAAGCGCTCAACCGGAGCCCCGACGTGCAGGAACTTGAGCAGCTCCTTGTGAAGGCCGATCCAAGCTATAGGCCCAGGTTCCAGCAGGCGCGAGGAGCGGAGCCAAGAAGGGCGGCGTAGGAGGCTGAGATTGCGTACGGGGGGATCCGATCCAGCGGTTCGTGGAGGGAGGGAAAGGTGGCAGTCTTCGCATGGAAAGGTAGAACACCGGGCGGCCAGGTACAATCCGGTGAGATAGAGGCTTCCAACAAAGACGAGGCGCTGGCTCAGCTTCGAAAGCGACGGATCATAACCACGTACTTGCGGCAGAAGTCCGGGGGGCTTTCTTTCTCGTTTGGGAAGCGCAAGAAAAGAGTCAGCGGCCGGGACCTAGCTATTTTCACCCGCCAGTTCTCAACCATGGTGAATTCTGGTCTTCCTCTGGTGCAATGCCTGGACATTCTTTCGAAGCAGACCGAAAACACCTCGTTTCGTGAGATCATAGCCGAGGTGATGCACGATGTAGAAGCGGGATCGACGTTGGCCGAGGCCATGATGAAGAGGCCGCAAGCGTTTGATTCACTCTATGCGAACATGGTGGATGCGGGCGAGGCAGGCGGGATCCTGGATGTGATACTTCAGCGCCTTGCCACATACATCGAGAAAGCGGAGGCCCTCAAGCGCAAGGTCAAGAGCGCGCTTACGTATCCAACGGTCGTGCTTGTGGTGGCGATTGGGGCCACGATGTTCATGTTGATGTTCATCATCCCCGTCTTCGCCAAGGTGTTCCAGGATTTCGGGGGTGAGTTGCCGTTGCCAACAAAGATCGTTGTTGGGCTGAGCGATTTCCTGAAGAAGGCATGGTGGGCACTAGGTGGTGGCATCTTCGCAGCGGTCGCGGGCTTGAAGCGATACTACAAGACGGAGGGGGGAAGGCGCCGAATCGACGCTTTTATGTTACGGGCGCCTATTTTCGGGGATCTGGTAAGAAAGGCGTCGATTGCAAGGTTTACTAGGACGCTGGGAACGATGATAGCGAGTGGGGTCCCCATCCTAACGGGGCTCGACATAACAGCCCGTACCGCAGGTAACAAGGTGATCGAGGAGGCCATCATGGCGACAAAGGGGAGCATACGGGAAGGAGAGACCATAGCGGCTCCCCTGCAGCAGGCGGGAGTTTTCCCGCCGATGGTAGTCCAGATGATTGCTGTCGGTGAGGAAACCGGTGCACTGGATAGCATGCTCGAGAAGATAGCGAATTTCTACGACGAGGAAGTAAACACTGCGGTTGAAACACTGACCTCTGTGATAGAGCCGGTCATGATCGTTGTTATGGGCCTTATGGTCGGTGGGATGGTGATTGCCATGTACTTGCCCATGTTCAAACTCATCAACGTCGTGGCGGGCGGCCACTAGACCTATCCCCGCGGGGGTGCTAGTGAGGCTGAGGTCGAGCTGGACACAAGGACGGGATATTGAGGGGATCGCTCCGCAATCGCTACTGCCAGCGAGGGCCTTGTTCTGGGCCATCGTGGCTGGACTAGTCTTCTGGGGGCGCTCGGCCTTGGGTGCTGGCCGGTTTGGCCCCGCACTCATCCTTTTGGGCTGGTCCGGAGCTTCGGCTGTAGCCCTGGTGGGGAAGGGCAGGATAGCCTGGAGCTCCGGAGTCTTGGCGTGGCTGTTTCTCGGTGGCGACCTGCTAGCCTCGGCCCTGGCTGTGTCCGTCTCCGGGGGTAGTGCTTCTCCCGCTGCAGTCCTGCTGGCTCTTCCTGCGCTCGAGGCCGGGCTTCTTCTCGGCATAGGATGGGGGCTTCTCTTCGGGCTGGCCGCCGCACTCTCACACGCACTTATGGCGCGCCAGGGGGGGCCGACTCCTGTCTGGGCGGCAGTGGCGGCTCATTCGTTCTTCTTTACCAGCATTGGCCTGGCCTCCGGGTTCCTGGGAGCCCGTATGCAGAGGAGTCTGAGCCGGGCTGCCAAAGCGTGTGCTGAGCTGGAGTCGATCCGGCTGGGTACGGATCTGGTTATGGAGAACCTGCCCTGCGGGGTGGTGGCTGCAGATCCAGGGGGTCGGATCAGGATCGCCAACCGCGAGGCCAGGAGGATCCTGGGTATTGGTACGAGATTCGTGGGGATGCACATAGGGTCGCTGGCCGGCGAGCCTGGTTCGGCTGGCGAAGTTCTAGAGATTCTGAGCCTTGCCCTGGAAGGGCGTCAGGAACCAGGGCGTGAGCTGCAGATTGAAGGACTGAATCGGCGAGGCAAGCGAGTGCCTGTGTGGTTGAGGACCGTCAGGCTGGAGTCGGGGGGCGCAGGTGTAGGGGCAGTGGCCCTCTTCTGGGACCTGACAGAGCGAAAAGCGCTCGAAGAGAAGGCAAGGCGGAGCGAGCGGCTGGCTGCGATAGGGCTTCTGGCAGGGGGACTCGCGCACGAGATCCGGAACAGCCTGAAACCGATAACTGGATCCATCGAGATGCTGTCGGCAGTGGAAGGGCTGCCGGAGCTGGTGCATCCGATTCTGGATCTCATCACACGCGAGGCCGCGTCACTTGAGGTCTTCCTCAACCAGTTTCTCTTCCTGGCCCGAGACAAGGGGCTGAACCTCGAGGAGGTCGATCTCGAACAACTAATACGGGAGCAGCTGCAGGCTCTTACGGCGTCAGGCCCTTGGAACACACGGCATGCCCAACTTAGGTCGGTGGGGACCACCCTAGTTCGGGGGGACCCAGAGTGGCTGAAGCCGCTGTTTCGGAACCTCTTGCTCAATGCTTTCGAGGCAGCGTCCGATTCATCCGTTCGGGTGGAGATACGCCCGCACCGAGAACGCTCCGAGTGGATCACTGTGGCGATAAGCGACACAGGCCCCGGTCTAGGGGACCTGGATCCTGAGGAGGCTTTCCAGCCCTTCAGGACGCTTAAGCCTGGTGGGACGGGGCTTGGCCTAGCCATTTCGAAACGTGCGGCGGAGGAGCACGGTGGCAGGGTGTATTTCGATGAGGGCTACCGCGAAGGGGCTCGGGTCGTCGTTGAGCTGCCTGTCGGGGGACCGCAAGCGGCCCTCGAGGCTGCCTGAAGGGAGCAGGTCACCGGATGTCTGATGCAACCAGGGCAACAAGAACGGCCAAAAGTATCCTGGTGATTGACGACGAAGACAGCATGCGTCGTTTCATGACCATGCTGCTGGAGGCAGAGGGCTACCGAGTCGTCTCCGTAGACAACGGGGCCGACGGAGTAAGTCGGCTCGAGCGCGACAGCTTCGACCTTGTGATAACCGATCTACGCATGCCAGGTGTCGACGGGCTCAGTGTCCTCGATAGCGTTCATGCCAAGTATCCCGACATCCCCGTGGTGATTCTGACGGCATACGGCTCTGAGAAGGTTGCCGAAGAAGCCGTCAAGCGAGGTGCCTTCCAGCTCATCTCCAAGAGTGCGAAGAACGAGGACATCCTCCTAACGGTCAGAAATGCCCTCACGATGAGCAAGGTGCGGAGCCAGAATGAAGCTCTGAAATGGCAG
>CAYMBA010000228.1:0-3677 GCA_964388535.1 uncultured bacterium
AAAGCAAGGGCATACCTTTCGAGCTGACGGGCGCCAGCTCACTGGCGGACTCATGGGAATTCGAGGAATTCCTGAAGCTCCTCCATTGCCTCGCAGACCCCGATAATCCCGTTCGGCTCGTCGCTGTGCTGCGGGGTCTGTTCTTCGGAATCGACGACGACACGCTCTACCGCTTCAAGCGCGCCGGTGGCTGGTTCTCGTTCCTCTCGAAGCACGACGGCATCAAGTTCGAGGGCGACGATCTGCTCCACCGCGCCCTCGATGATCTGAAGCGATACTGGCAGTGGGTCCACAGGCTGCCGACCGAGGTGGCCGTGGAGAAAATCCTGGAAGGAACTGGGATACTCCCCCTCGCGGCCAGCCGGCCCATGGGAGAGAGCGGCGTTGGAAGCCTGCTCAAAGCGCTGGAGGCCATTCGCACTGCCTCTGTGGAGGGGCGTACTTCCTTCTTTGATGCTATCGACCTCCTGGAGGGTCTGGCAGAGGGAGCGGAAGAGGGTACCCTATTCCCAAGTCGAACGGACGCCGTACGGGTGATGAACCTCCACAAGGCGAAAGGCGTGGAAGCCCCCGTCGTCTTCCTCGCCAACCCCTCTGGTGCCAGCGACCACGACCCGACCGAGCATGTGGATCGCCGCGTCGAGCCTGCTCGTGGCCACTTCGTCATGACCCGCAGGAAGGGAGAGTGGGGCACCGAGGTCATGGCACAACCGCCCGGCTGGGAAGAGAATGCCCGCGTTGAAGAACAGTACCAACAGGCCGAAGAGGAGCGGCTGCTGTACGTTGCCGCAACCAGGGCCAGGGACATCCTGGTCATCAGCCGTTACGATGCCAGACCCGGCAAGAGCCCCTGGTTCTTCTTCGAGCCTCAATTGGTGGAGGTGGATGAACTCACCATCCCGGAGGAGCCCGACCGCGAGCGACCACTGCTCAAGCCGTCGGACCTGAAGCTCAAGTCAAGGCGCAAAGCCCTCGAAAAGAGCAAACAGGCAGCGGCCAAGCCTGGATTCGCTCGCCAGAGCGTTACATCACTCGCGAAGGACGCCCGCCGCCCTCCGAGGCCCGACGCCGGGGACGGCATGAGCTGGGGGAGAGCTGTTCACCGCGTCCTTCAGGCCGTAGGACTCGGCGTCGAGCGCGACCGCCTCCCCCTCCTGTGCCAGAGCGTGCTCTTGGAGGAAGGCAGGTCTCCGAGCGAGACCCAGCGCCTCGTTGCACTGGTAGACGCGATCCTGGCGTCCCCGTTGTGGCAGCGCGTGAAGGCGGCAGAGCGCTACCTCGTGGAGGTCCCGTTCGGCCTCCGGATCGAGTGCGGTGCTGGGGACACCCCAACCATCCTATGCGGAGCCACAGACCTCGTTTTCAAGGAGGCGGACGGCTGGGTGATCGTGGACTACAAGACCGACGCCATCGGCGACCAGGACATCGCTCCTTTTGCCCGCGCCTATGAGCCACAGGTGACGGCCTACGCAAAGCACTGGGCCAATGTCACCGGTGAGCCCGTAAAGTCGTGCTACTTGTTCTTCACGGAGAGGATGACGACAGTCGAGCTGCAAGACGGGGGCTGATGCGCCCCGGCTAGCGGTGAGAAACAGCCTCGTTGGTGCTATACTGCTGGGCACTGGCACGAGGGCGGCGACACCACAAGACTCCGCATCCAATAGAGAAGCCCCGGCAGTTGTCACGAAAGGAAGGCACCATGGCAGCCTTCAGCCGCACGCCCTGCGACCGTTCGTCGCCTCGCCCGTAGTGGGTGCGCCGGGGATCTTGGCTCGAATCCCCATCTCGACGAGCCCGTTGTTTCCGTCGGAGGGCAGTTGACATGGCGAAGGAGCCGATCTACGTGACTCTGGGCTGGGACAACTACCCGACCACGGAGGAACTGCGGATCGTGGCCGGAGTGCTGCGCGCCGCTCCTTGCCCGACCGAGTGCGTGGGTGTGGTCGAGCGCTTCTGCGCGAAGATCGACGCCGCCGTCGAGCAGGCCGAGCGCGTCCACCAGCGGGAAGGAGGCCAATGATGGGCAAAGGCAAGTGCCCGAAGTGTGGGGGGCAGCTTTCTGCTGAGGCAGGAACGACGCATATCACATGTCCCGGCTGTGGGAACAGGTACAGGGTCCGACCCGCATCCGAGCGGGGGGCGCAGGAACCGCCCCCTGCAGGTAGGGTCATGTCGAACGCTGAACCCACCTCGCCTGACAGCACATCCCCAATCGGCGGCCAGTGGTATGCCGGCGTTGGCGATCAGCGAGTCGGCCCGCTGGATAGCGATCAGTTGATGGAGTTGGCCCAGTCGGGGCAGTTGACGGCTGAAACGCTCGTCTGGAAGAAGGACATGGGCAACTGGGCGAAGGCAAGCAGCGTGCCAGAGATCGCGCAGTTGCTGGACGAAGTGTACTCCCGGGCATCCGCTGATGTCGAGGACGGCCCTCCCCCGCTTCCAGCTGAAGTGCCGCAGGGCGGTGAAGCATGGTCTGCTTTCCCCGGATCGCCGCCGCCACCGCCCGTACCCGGCGAGCAGATGACGGCTGCTCCCCCGACTGCTGTGGGCACCCTCCCCGGACCGAGACTGAACAAACAGCAGTGGCTCGTCATCTGGGCCGGCGTGGCGCTCATATTCCTCATGCTGCTGGTCCCGCCATGGCGGTGCAACATCAACAGGGTTGGTTCCAGCGTCCAGACCCGCTACTCGCTGTTGTTTCTTCCGCCAGACTCCGTCCCTGCCAGTGATTTCCCGCAGTTCCGGTTTCATGTATTCGATGCAGAGATCGACGTGGGGCGACTGGCAGTCCAGTGTTGCACCGTGGCAGTGGCTGTTGCCGCTGCGTTGTTCGGCTTGAGGAAGGAATCCGCAATCCTGACTAAGCTGCTTGAGGCACTTCCCCCCGTGAGGAAGATCGCACTGTTCGTGCTCGCCGCCGTGGGGGTCGTGCTGGTCTTGTGCGTGATCGTGCTGATGTGCAGAGATTACATCCACTCGTGAAGGGCGATGAGCCAGGGGGCTTGAGGAGCCCCAGTGAGTTCGACACGCCCGGAGCCGACACATGGAGTGAAGGAGGGTACCGATGCCGCTGCATCTGCTGATGGCGTTCTCGTTGCTGGGGGCTCCCAAGACCGTGGAGATAGACGGCACGCCCGTCGAGCTTGGCGCGCGGCTGAAGACGCGCGAGGCCGTCTCGGTCCTCGTGTCGGCATACAGAGCCAAAGCAGGAGCTGACCCTGTAGCCGTTACTGCGGGGTACATCGTGTCCCACCTGCCCGACGCCAACTACACAGTCAAGCTCAAGGTGTCGTTCTGGGAGCTGTACACCGACGTGGGCAAACGTGGCGTGAAGTCCCTCGCGAATCGCGGCTATGCCGAGGTGGTCATCAAGAACCCCACGCCGGGAAAGAAGATACCTTGGCGAGCCCTCCTGAAGTACGTGAACCCCGACGGCATGGCGGCGAAGTTCCCCGCCTTCTACAAGCCCACGCCGTTCTACACCACGGAAATCAGCTTCGAGAAATCACTCCCTGGGGGCTAAGCGATGTGGGCGGCGAGACAGACGACCCTGCTCGTGGTGCCAACGAGCATTCTGATGCGCGTAGCGATACCGCATCCCGACAGCGCAAAGGGGGCCAGTGATGAGCAAGGGCAAATGCCCCAAGTGTGGTAGCCAGCTTTCTTCTAAGCCGGGG
>CAYMBA010000229.1:0-590 GCA_964388535.1 uncultured bacterium
CGCAGTTCACCCCCGACGGCTGGATCAAGACGGGCGACCTCGCTCGCATCGACGCCGACCGCTACCTCTGGATCACCGGCCGCAAGAAGGACCTCATCATCTCCGCAGGGGAGAACATCTCGCCCAACGAGATCGAGAGCGTGCTGCACCAGCATCCTGCGGTCTTCGAGGCCGCTGTCATCGGCGTGCCCGACGAGCGCAGGGGCGAGGTGCCCAAAGCCTTCATCACCCTCCGCGAGGGCGCCGAGGCCACCGCCGACGACCTCATCGCCTTCTGTCGCGCCCGCCTCCCCCGCTACAAGGTGCCCGTCGCCTTCGACTTCCGCCCCGAGCTCCCCCACAGCCCGACCGGCAAGGTCCACAAGCTTACCCTCAGGCAGGCAGAAGGGCTGGCGTGACCCCACGGCCGCCATGGCGTGCTGCTCGGTGGTCGGTGGTCGGTTGTCTGGGTCAGACGAAGTGGGCCGTCAGCAGTCGGCACATGGCGCGACCGCCTCGTCGCGCCGCTTCTCACCAGCGCGCTCGCCACGCCGTCATTCCGAGCGGAGCGACAGCGGAGCCGAGGAATCTGCGCTGACAGACAGGATGCC
>CAYMBA010000229.1:600-3657 GCA_964388535.1 uncultured bacterium
CGGTCGCTGACCTCTCGGTATCCGCCCGCCTAGCAGCCTCAGTCGAGACCAGCAAACGCGGCCGGATCACGGGCAGGTCGCGTCGCCTGGCCCCTCTGCCTCCCATTGCTACGCGTCCCGTGTGTCATCTGAACTACCGCGCGGTCGCGCAGATGCAAGGTGAATCCCGGGCGGCTTGACAGAACCGCCCCGCACGCGCAATACTGCGGCAGCGAACCCGGTGCTTGATCAGAGCTTGCAGGATGGAAGAGAACAAGTACGCCCACCGCCTCGGCTGTCGCACGGCTTCGGAGCTACAGAGCTTCCTCCGTGGTTGGTGCGAGGGCCTCACCGACGAAGAGCACTTGAGCAGGTCCATCATCCTGGAAATCCATGCGAGCCTGGAGTTTGACATGAAGAGAATCCTCTACCAGCAGATGCTGCCATTGCTCGTCCATATGCACGGAGAGGACGATGCTTACGAGAAGAGCAGAGATCAGCTCTGGAATGTGATACGCAGGATGCCGTTCATGGGCGTCTATCGACTCCTGAAGCCGTGCTTCGACGCGTTCCCACGCCCGGGCTTGCGGGCCATTCCTGCGATCAACGAAGTCAGGAACGTCGCTGCCCACGGAGACGTTGACAGCGTGTCCTATCGGGGCAGGAACCCCTTCCGGGACTTCGATTGCTTGGCGCAGATATTCCTTGAGTCTCAGTTTGCGCGCATGGCGCTCGTGGACATCCACGAGAAGATGATCGACGAGCCCCGCTACGCCGTGAAGATGCATGCCGAGTTCTACCGCGACCATGGCGGAGAGGCATGCAGCCAATCGGAGGGCACGTGATGGCCGATGTCTCTGAAAGAATGTGGGACGGCGTCAGAATGGTCAAGATGGGCCTGTACCGGAGGCTTCGCGTAAAGCTGGCACCCGCCCACGGTGAAGACGCCGCAGGATTCTTGGCCGCTGCCGTCGTCAATGAACTGTTCTCTGAAGACCCAACAGATGAGACTGCCAAGGCTTTCCTCGAAGCCAACAGGCCTCTGGTGGCTGCCCAGATCGAGGCCCTCCGAGCAGATGACGAGATTCGTCTAGTGGTGACCCAAGCAGCACGAGTGAAGGCCGCGATAGCCCAGGACGACACACCACTGGAGACGCTAGCGAATCTGGGGCTGCTCTTGCCCGGAGGGCGTGGACCAACGCCAGGAGCATTCCTGCTAATGGCCGCTGACTTCTTGATCGCATCTGACGTTGAGTCTGGGCCGGAGCCCGCGCCCGCGACGGAGAGCCAGGACGAGGGAACAGGCGCGCTGACCTTCGACGAAGCCCGCCAGGGCGCCGTGGCCACGATCTCTTACCTGATCGAGTACTGCATAGCTTACTTGACGGCGAGGCGGGGCCTGACGGCTGCCCAGGCGCAATTGCTGATCTTAGACCCAGAATTTGGCACGGCTGTGGATCAGGCAAAGGCCAAGTGGCTCTTCGACGATCTGCCACTAGAGGTGGATGAGGACGAGCTTCTGGTGGCCAGGGATTACGACGCTGCGGAAATGCGGCGGATCAATGACGTTCTGGACACATTTGCTTCGGAGTACGCCGCTCGAGAACCAGCGATCCTCGATTACTTGCGGAGTGTGGGCCACCCCCTCGGGGCGCCGCCGGCTCAGAAATCCGCGGGATCTCCTCACACAGAATCTGCGACAGTGGGCGGGCAACCCCAAGTGTATCAGTGCCCTTGTGGACAGCGATACTCCCTCGCACACAGGAAGCCGGGCGAGGTGGCCAACATAGTGTGCAGGTTCTGTGGGACCAAAGGCACGGTTCGCGTCAGCGCCGACCGGCACCAGCGTTCTGACGGCCCCTGCGAGCCCGAGGCTGAGCCTGATGCCAAGGGAAAGAGCCAGGACGAGGGAACAGGCGCGCTCACCTTCGATGAAGGCGCGGACCTGCTGATCAAGAGGGTCGTCGGAGCAGCGCGTCAATGTGCGGAGCACGTGCACCATGCGGCGGGGGACTACCAGGACGAGATTGACAGCATCGCCGACGCGCAGATCATGTTCCATTTCGAGTTCTTCCTGCTCCACTTGGTCAGCAGAAGGGCCTACTCAATCTTGGAGGTCCCAGAGGGCGCCAGACTAATGAACCATCTTGCCAATGTGGTCATCGGGGGCACCGTTCAGGTGCTCTACGGCGAAGCCGACGAGGAGACAAGGGACAACGTAGGACGGTCGCTCTGGGACGATCTTCAGAAAGCAGAACTTCACTTCAGCACGTGCAAGAAGCTCCTCTGGGAGGAGGGCGAGCCGGCTCGTGGCACGCTCTGCTGGGAGTTCGGGAAGATGCTAGCGCAGTTGCTCCCCGAGGCGCACAGACCTGATTACACAATGCTGGGTACAGAGCTTGCGGTGCACTGCTACACGGGCCTGCGGGCGCAGGAGGTGATCGAGAGGATCGTCTGGTGAGGTGACCGCTGATTGCATAGAGGCGTGGTATACCCCGTCGAAGAACACCCCGCTCGTCTGCCATGAAGCCTTCCTTCTCAGGCGTCAGGCATCACGCATCACGAATCACCTTCCCTCTTCGCATCGAGATAGCTCTGGAGGATGAGGTGGGCGGCGACGCGGTCGCGGTGGCGCTTGCGGGTGGCGCGGGAGAGGTCGGCGGCCAGCATCAGGCGGTCGGCCTGCTCGCCCGTCAGCCGCTCGTCCCAGATGATGACCTCTGGCCGCGGTCACCGGCGCGCCCGCCCCCCGCCACAAAGTCCCCGCCGCCATCGAGTTCCGCCCCGAGCTCCCCCACAGCCCCACCGGCAAGGTCCACAAGCTCACCCTGAGGCAGGCAGAAGGGCTGGCGTGACCCCACAGCCGCAGCCGTGGCGATCGGGCCGCGGGCGGGGGCTCGGCTCAGTCGCACACGAGCTTGAACCCGGGCATGTCGGCCCTCGGGCGCTCCTTGAGCAGCTTGTGGATAGGGGCGAAGGTGGCGAGGATCTTGCGGTAGTCGGGGTCGTCCTTCGACGCGAAGACGGGCTTGCCGCAGCGCTCGATGCCGCCGGCGGCCTTGGCGAGCGGTGCGAGGA
>CAYMBA010000230.1:0-3655 GCA_964388535.1 uncultured bacterium
AACCTTAGCGTAGCCGGCCCGCTTGCCGGGGTAGGCTGGACGGGCAGCAGTCTCAGCGCCGAAGGCTCCATCGGCTCCGGTCCAGCAGGCTGGGGATCGATGAAGAATCCGTCCACCACGACATCATCGACGTACCAGCCCTCGCGCGTCACTGCTCCGTCGGTACCGAAGCGGAAGCGGATCTGAACCGTCTGGTTTTCCCAGGCGCTAAGGTCGAAGTGAACCTCGTGCCACTCGCGGTGACCCGAGAAGACGAGGGTCTCCTGTGGGAACGGCCCTGGAGTCGATCCCTCGCGGATCTTGAACGTGTAGCCCTCGTCCGGGTAAATCTGTACCCAGCCCGAGCCATCGTTCAGCTCCACGAGGCCGCCGTCGTACGCGTAGCCCGAGTACGCGTTGCTGGTCTCGGCGTCCATCCACTGCCAGTAGTCGAGGTAGGAGTCGATTCCAAGCTCCACAGGTGGGGTCAGGAGGACAGCGTCGAGCAGGTTTCCATAGTCGCCCGACCCTGTGTCGCCACACTTCCAGCTGCTTGTTCCGCCGGGAGTATGGTTTCTCTGCGTCGAGATGTGCCACTGGTCGCCGAACCCGGGACTGCCTGCCTCATGGGTCCAGTCTCCCTGGCCGCTTTCTATGTCATCGGCGAAGAACTCCTGTCTGGGCGCAACGTAGAACCGGTAGGTTTCATCCGGCGCACCTTCGGGATCCGTCGAGGTGAGGCCCCCAATGTCGCGGGCTTCGATGTAGTAGTCTATCTGGCTCACCTGTGGCTGGCCGGGTATGCCCGCCGTGTAGACGTTATCCGGCGAGGGGCCGGTCATGGGCAGCACCTGCGGGGCGCCGCCATTGACCCGATAGACAAGGTGCACATAGTCAATGCTCGAGTAGTCGGTGACCGTTGTCTCGATCACGTACGGACCTGTTTCGTCCTCGGTGGAATGATACCTGGTCGTATTCGCAATCTCCGGTGCGGCTATGTCAGTGAGTGAGAAGTCAAGTATCGTCGTCTCTCCCTCCTCGATCTCCACATTGTAGACTATCTCGCTCTGGAAACTCGGGTGCGAAACGGTGACCGTGTACGTTCCCCCCGGGATACTCAGCGAGTACGTACCGTCCTCTTGAGACGTCGTAGATCTGTCGGCTTCGATTACCTCTATCGTGGCTCCCTCGACAGGCGTGCCTCCGTTGGTCTCGTTGGTCACCGTTCCGGCCAGCGTGCCGAAGCCCGTCATACATGCGAGGACAGCCTCATAGGCGTCGATCACTCCCCAACCGAAGTCGTTGTCTTCGCCGGCAGGACCGTGGTCGATGGCCGTGTCCATGAGGATTTGCTTGATGGTGTCGACGTCGAGGTCCGGATTGGCTTCCCGCATGAGCGCTACGACGCCAGCAACATGCGGTCCAGCCATCGAGGTCCCACTCATGTACGTGTAGCCTCCCCCTGGATAGGCAGAGTAGACGTCCACGCCTGGAGCAGCGACCTCGGGCTTCTTCGTTACGCCGTCACACCCGGAAGGCCCACGGCTGGACCAAGATGCAATGGGCCAGGGAGGACCGCTGTAGTTGGTGGCGTCGATTGCGCCGATCGCGAATGCGTTCGTAGGGGTCGTGATTCGATCTGCGGGAGACCTCAGGGTATGGGGTCCGGGGCCTTCGTTGCCGGCTGAGAAGGTCACAACCACGCCGGATGCCTCGCAATTGTCGATGGCATCCCACCAGCGGCTGTCGCAGTCGGTGTAGTCATAGCCGAAGCCCTCGTTGATACCCCAGGAGTTCTGGACCACGTCTGGAACATCGTCAATGGTGGAAGGATTGCCGTCGGGATCAGCAAACCACTCGAAAGCGGTTATGACGTCATTGTCGAATTCAGGCCCAACGCCCTGGTTGATTGCGTTGCATGCGATCCACACTGCGCCCCACGCGACACCGATCGTGTCGTGGCCGGCAACGCCTGCTCCGGTGATTGTTCCCATCACGTGAGTCCCATGGCCATAGCCGTCATTGGGGAATGTGGTTCCACCCCCGAGGAGATCCAGCCAGCACTCCTGCCAGGGATGTCCCTGGGCACCACGCCAGCGGTCGGCGAGGGCGGGGTGGTTGCCGTCGACGCCAGTATCGAGGTTGGCGACGATTCGCCCAGCACCCGTTATCCCTAGCTCGTGCCAGACGCGGTCGGCGTTGATGGCACGCACACCGGGTGTCACACCCGCGCGGCCGCCTTCCATTGGCTCGCCTACCGAGACGGGCTCGATGAGGGAGACGGTGAAGTTGGGCTCGATGAAAGCGACGTCGTCCCGCCCGGCTATCTCATAGACCATCCGCTTGGTCACCTTGGCGACGACGAGGTTCGAAATCCAGTGCCCCGTGTAGCCGAGCACGTCACCGGTCACCTTGCGTTCTTCCAGGAAAGAGACAAGGGCGCTCTGGCTGGAGGCAGCTTGCTGCAGAGCCCGCACAATGGTCTCGTGCCTCTGGCGTCGCGTTGCGCGCTGGAGCCGCAGCTGGTGTTTCAGCGATGCGAGGTCTGCCTGATGCTCTAGGGTGATGATCACCGAGACGTAGTCGTCATCGCCAAGGGTCTCCAGATGCTTGGCCAGCCCGTCGGCTATGACTCCGCTGGCCGAAGCAGGCTGGCTTCCCCAGCCCACAGCAAGGGCCAGGAGTGCAAAGAAGATGCCCAATCTGCGCATAGCCCACCGCCTTTCAGCTTGGTTGTGGAACCCAAGACCGAAACCTCCCGGAGCCTCGTGCAAAGCCGTCGGGAGCGGCGTTCCCTGCAAGAACCCTTACAGGGCACGCCCGTTACCTTCCAACGAAAGCGCACAGGGCCCCCGGCCGACCGAAGGCCCGTGGCACTACCTGATCCACACTGCCTTGCAAGTCTCGCTATCGCCCGCCGAGCGGAGCACCAGAAAGACAACGCCTCCACTCTGCGGCATCTCTTGCAGTCCGAAATCCATTCCAGTCGTGCCTGCCTGTAGCGTGCCTTCGAAGAGGCATCTCAGAAAGCGCCCTTGGGCGTCGTAGATCGACAGGCTGGAGTTTGCCGTAGAGGGAAGCCTGAGTAGGACGTGAATACGCCCTGACGCGGGTACGGCCGAGATTGCTGGTCCCCGGCCATGGGGGGCCTCATTGACTGCCGCTGCGTGCTCAGCGAAGAGTGTGCCTATCAGGGTCTCTACGTTCGCAGCAAGATCCTGGTGGTTCCATCTGTACGGTCTGCCGCTCAGGAAGGCGAACTGGCTCCCGCCTGGGTTGTACGGCCCCCCAACCTCGGGTGCTCTCCAGACGCCGATGCCCGCATCGGGATTGTATCCAGCGTCTGCGATGTAGAGGAGCGAGCTGGTTGGCTGGCTCAGCTCCTGCTCAAAGACCATGACAAGACTCTGACTGCCTATGCGATCTATGTCCGTCAGAGGCTCGTAGACTGAGATACAGTCATAGATGTTCGAGCCACTGGTTTGTGTTATTCCCAGGTACTCCCGCATTTCCTCATCGAGGAACTGATCACCCATGCGTGTCATCAGTAGGATATTACCCCCGGCCTCGACGTAAGGCATGATCGAGGTGTCCAGCCACGGCTGCAGGTCTCCGTAATAGTTGTTCCCGACCCATACGACCGTCTCGTAGCGGCCCAAGAAGGCGGAGGGCACTC
>CAYMBA010000231.1:0-3644 GCA_964388535.1 uncultured bacterium
AGACTTCGGCGAATTTTTCTGGAAGGGCGTTGTCTGTAGAACGCGTCTCCAACTTTTGCGCCCTTTCTCTCCACTGCCCTGCTTGCTCACGCACTGTTTCGGCGGTTCGCTCGAACGTGTCGCCACCTCGAACGCCGAAAATGGTCGAAGTCAATCGGCTCGCCTCGCGCCAGTTAACCTCAGGCAAAACCTCGAAAAGAGCCCTTTGAAACTCCCTTGTCCCTTCGAAAACGGCCTTGGCCTGTGGGTCAGTAGGGTCGGTTATCTCGCGGTTTTGGTAACGGATCCCTATGCGGCCTGATTTGAACAATGTTGCCGCGCAAAGGCGTACCAACCGTGGATCCCAGCCGTAGGGGGGTCTCTCAAAATGTCGGAGCAAAGCCTTCCCAGTCCTCTCTTGTCCTATTTGTTGGCGTCTTTGGAGTTCCCCCATCAATATGCTAAGCGGTCGGGCGTCCCGCCGGATGTGACCATCGGTGGTGATCAATTCGAGCTCCTCGTAGATCTTCGGCAAGCGGACGCCGGGTCGCCATGGGAGTATGGGGGCGCATTCCCTGTCGTTGGCCGGGCGTTTGTCCACGAACTCCGTGTAAAGTTCTCCGGCGATCTCGCCGAGGCTTACGTACAGCGCACTTTCCAAGCTGTCCCCGTGAGGCGTGCTGGCCCGTCCGTTCAAAAACATGCGTCCTCTTAGAAACGCCTTCTGGAATAGATCCGGGAGGCGGTTTTGGAGCGCTTCGTTCATCTCTCGCTCGAGTCTGATCTTGTGCTCTTCTTGCTCTTTAGTGAGCGTGCGTGTGCGCCATTGTTCCAAGGTTTTCTGTATAGCGATAACCCGCTCCAAAGTCGCGCGAAGCTCCGGGACATCCGTTGCCTTCCAAAAAAGCGTTTGTGGTTCAACGACGCTCTGGTTGAGGACCTCGTCGTCGTCCCGTGAGGCGAGGGGTGTAAAGAGACACACCTTCAAGTCGCCTACCTCGGAGATCGTTTCACCATCCACTTTCAAAGCGACCTTCAACGGGCGGCGAATCTTACCGTGCTCATACCGGAAATCGCGGAGCTCTTTTCGCATTATATCGATGGCCTTTTCTTGGAGCTCAGCGGGACCAGGATAGTTTCTGTGTATATCACGTTCCAATGTGTGTTCCGCGGGAGTAAGAAAGCGGAATTGACCAGCCTCTTCGGCAACCCAGCCTTCTTGCTGGAGCCTTTTCAACCCTGCTTCAACCGCTCGGCGCAAACGCCCCACATCGATGTCCATCCGGTCAACGAGCACGGCCGTGATGTTTTCAAGCGAACATGGGCAACGCTGCCGAACCTGCTGAAGAAGAAAAAGAGCTTTGGCGATGCGGGCGAGGGGTAGACCCTCGATCTCCCCGAGGCGTTCGATCTCCTCCATGGCCCGCACCTGGTCCGAGCGGACCGCCCGCAGATCGGGAGCCAAAGCGTCGAAGAAGAGGTCGAGGCTTACCAGCCAACCTATGTCCTGCTCGGCACCGCGTGGAAGTCCTCCTTCCCCGCGCAGGATCATGTGGACCAGTTTGAGGAGGGAGCGTTCCGAACCGCTCAACCGCCGCGCTTCCTCAATCGAGCCCCGCATTGTGCCCATGATGTCCTGCATGAGGCGAACCGCATAGGGATAGCAGGGATATTGTTCTACGAACTCATCCTTATTCCAGTCGGATCCGAGGGCCAGGACAGATCGTAGATTGCCTTCATGTCTCCTAAGGATGTCTTTCAAGCGGTTGGCACCATCGGGGGTCTTCGCGAGTAGCCTCCTCGCGATGACATGCTGAACCTCTGTGGGAAGAAGGCCCAATTGCACTCGGAAGCGATCGCGCAGCCATTCAAGCCTCTGCCGATCTCTTGTTAAGCGTGGGACGAGCTCGCCGAGAGCCTCTTGGGCGGTGGCGATCAAAATAACCTTTCCACCACCCTGTTGAACGACTTGTTCTGCAACGCTGTTTAGGTCCGTCAAACGATGGATGCTATCACCGATATAGAGCCCCACCTCGTCCAATAAGATAACGAGCCGCCCTTTTCGCTCGTCGAGACCCTTTGCTTCCTCCACCAACTCCCGCACCACATCCGATGGGGTTACCTCCGCGTAACGGCTCTTGCTCTCCCGAATCGCTGCAGCAGCCTCCTCTTCATTGACATACCGCTCCGGCACAAGTTCCGGCAGGGCTCGCTTCAGGACTACCTCCGCGTTTAGGTCGCGTTCCCGTTCCCATTCCCGCCCATAATTCTGCTTGACCCACTCCCTGAACTATTCCCATAAGTTCAGCTCGTGCAACTCCCTCTCCCACGCGGCAACCCAGAACGTGGTGGAGAGACCCTTCTGTGCCAAAAGTTGACGGAAGATGAGTCGGCTAAACGTCGGACGTTCAGGGTTTTGCGGATCGTGATCCAGCAGATTGATGAACAGGACCTTCATCTTGAACTCACGCTCCAGATGAGGGAGGAAATCCTCTAGTCCCAAACGTCGGCAAAGAAATCGCTGTGAGGGATGTCGGTTCCCATCCGGATCTTGTAAAGCTTTATTTTCCAGTAAGTAGCCGAGCGCCTTGAGGAAGTGACTTTTCCCCGAGCCGAAGAACCCACTGATCCAGATACAGACTCTTTCAGTAGGACCACGCCGTGTTTCTAGTAGCACTTCTAAAATTTCGCGGAAGTAATCCTTGATTCGATTGGTGGGAACATATTCGTCCATCTCCCTCCAGACACGGACGGGGTCATGGTCCGTGATCTTGATAACCGTCTCGATTTGGCGGTCGGGATTACGCTCAAGGATTTCTTCGATTCGCATTCACATTCACCCCTACTCCCAGCAGATGGTTTCCCCACGGTAATAGCCGCTGTGCAAAGAAGCCGGCGACGCTTCGAGCAGCTTGCCCAGAGTCCTGCCCGGGTATGCCAGTATGACGATGCAGTTTATTCTCCCTTCGAGGCGCGAAAGGAGTGCGGATGGACGCACAAATGGGAAAAGGGCGCCAGTGCGAAGCAGAACGACGATGCTGTTTTGTGGAAGTTCCCTGAGCTTTTCGAATAATTTTTCTGCAAGCCTTTCAGGAAGGTGCTCGGAAAGTATCGTTTGCAGTTCATGACGTTCGCGCTCCGTTTCCAGTTCTTCGAGCCTTTCACGTAGCTTTTTTGATGGACAGTTGAGCATCTCGATCAGCGTTTCGCCCAGCACCTCGGCGAGCGATATGGACTCTACACGCCACCCCGCTTGTCTTAGCCGTTGGGCAAGCGAGTGAAATTCCAATAACGCTTTATGCTCTTGTTGAGGCGGGTATTGAACCCTGAAGAATGGCACGCCATCTAAGGGGTGATAACGGCCCCGCAAAGTGGCCATAACCTTATCCTCCAATTTTCTCATTACTTCAAGCCAACCCATCTCTGAGCCATTCCTCAAGATGGTTATAAATCGGTCGGAACTGCACTATATCCCCTGATCGCTGATACACCCACCAGCCTCGCAGTTGACCTTCGGAAAGCAGCTCCTCCCACCGTTTCTCGTCCAATTGTAGCAGTGCCCAGAGTTCCTCTTGTCTAACCCTCCAAAACGAGCCGTTTCTCTCCCAAAACCAAAGATAGAAGAACCCAAAAGGTTCTGGTAAAAGCCAAAGCTTCTGCAATTT
>CAYMBA010000232.1:0-3642 GCA_964388535.1 uncultured bacterium
TCTTACTTCCCACGCTTTCCCGTAAGCCAGCAGAGTCCTCCCCGATTGGTCAACATAGCGGACCGGGCCCTCGTAATCCATCTTGGCCCAGTCGCTCAAGGCTCCCTCTGCCACAAGCGTCAGTCTCCCTGCGTCTACGGCGATCCCCAACGCGGTCCGGAAGGGAAGCCTCATGGAGTCTTCTGCCTCGTACTCCTCTCCCGCCTGGTAGACCGAAGCCTCTTCGTCCAGCCACACGGGCAGGTCGATCGTCGCCCCAACCCGAACGGAACCAGCCAGCCCCACCGCACCGAGGCTAGCCGTCACGCCCCTTAGATCGGCGTCGATGGTCTCCGCTGCCTCAGCCCCGGGCTCCTCGAATGCCCACTCCTGGTTCCTGTTGCCAGAGAGCCAAGAGACGGAGGCTCCAAGGGACACATTTGGTGCCGCGTCGAAGCCGAACCCTATGGACCACACCCTGCAGCTTCCCAGTTCGTCGATGGACTCCCGCTCGTCCTCTGTAGTTCCGTCCGTTGCCTCTCCACCCCGGCGCAAATACTTGTGGTCGGTTAGATAGCGGGTGCCGAACCCAGCAGCCAGGACGAAGCTCCCTCGGTACGTAGGCACCGGGTAGGCGCCCACGATCCTGGAGAGGTCAGTCGTGGCGCGCCTGGCCTCACGGCTCTGCAGCGGCGTTGCTACCTCGCATCTCACCGACCGATCAAGCAGGCCCGCGCTTACCTCGACGCGCTTCACCCTGGCCAGAGAGGCTGGGTTGTAGAAGAGAGCATCGGCGTCTTCCGCCGCTGCCAGGTAGGCTCCACCCATGCCCAGTGCCCTGGCAGAGAGCGCCTCACGCACTGTGAAGGGAACCTCCGGCGCCCAGGGCGAGTTGGCAGCGGCATACGCTGCGGCCCAAGGGAAGGAGGCAACGAGGCCAAGGAGGAGCAGCATCCCCCAAACTGCTGGTGCCGAGTGGCTCCTGGGGAACGGCTGTGCGCGCCTGCACGGGCACGCATCAACCGTCGAGCCCGGATGGGGCTTCTCTGCGTGCTCCCGCGGATTTCCCCGTACGATGCAGATGGTGGTTTCCTCGGGGCAGGGATGAGAGGTCATCCTGAGCATTCTCCTTGCTCCTTCGACCGGAAACTCAAGATGGCTTGCAGATCTGGGTCCTACCTATGGAAAACCCTCTTGGGAGGATGATGTTTCTTCCTGGGTTCGTTGCTTGCTGTGGAAGAGTCAGCGGCTGTGGCTTCCCTGGCCGGTTTCGATAGCACGGGGGCAGGTGCCCTGGGGCTAGAAGGGGCAATGACGGGGCTAATAGGCGCTGGAAGATCCTCGGCCCTGCTCTCCCCGGAACTTCTGATATCGGCTTGCCGGCGGGGTGCTCGAGACCAGATTCTGGCTCGGGCGCTTCCTTCTCCAGCATTCCCCTGCGGCGGTTCCCCAGCGGGGGTCGAACTGACTGCTGGTTCCCTCTGCCACCTGCTCTCGTACCACCAGGGCGCTGCATAGTAGTTGCTCCATGGAGCCTCGCTGGCGAAGTAGCGGCGACTCCAAGCCGAGCCATCAAGCACGCCCAGATCAGTTTCGCTGTGGCACCGGAGGCAACCGCTCCATTCGGCGTCCTCTGAACCATGGAGCGAGTTAGGATGGTGGAACATCGTGTAGCAGCCGGCAGCGGAAAGCCCAAGCATCCAAGCCAGACTGAGTCCCAGCCGCCACGACGAGCTGCCTGTTCTACCGAGTCTCCACATGTGCGCGCTCCCAGCTGGACGCGATGCGTCGAGCCTCGGCCACCGCTGCCTGTGCCGTGGTGGACAAAGCCCCTGAGTCGAAGAAGAATCCCCTGGCTCACGTATCGGCAGAATAGATTGCGGGTGCAAGCCGTGTCAAAGCACAAACGCACTATGGAGAACGTGCGCCGAGGCGCGCAACCTAGTGATGGCCTTGGGGTTGGACTGAAGCGGGGGTTGATAGAGTGGCCATTCTGATCCAGTCTGCCAAAACGTGCTGCCAAGGCGGCCAGTGCTGCAGGAGGTCCCGCCGGGTGTAGCCGGGAGGCAAGGAAGTCGTGTTGAAGGGTTCTGTGAAAGGGTCCTCGTGTCGCAGGGGGAATTCTTCTGTTGGTTGGGACGGCCATTCGCCACTTGCCTCCTGGGCATCCTTGGGACGATGGGCCTGCCGGGCAGTGTACGTGATTCTTACTGTCATCCTGCTTTTCTCCGCGTGGCTTGGACTACCCGGCACATTGGGGGCCCAGCTGGATTCTGACAGCCTCTTCCAGATTCCGCCGCCCGGTGACTCGCTTTCTCCCGAGGACCGCAGGTGGGTCACAGGGGCAAACATGCTGGCAGTCGCTTCGGCAGCAGAGGTGGATGGCAACTGGGACGAAGCCCTGGTGCACTACGAACGTGCCGAGCAGCTTCTTGGGCCGAACGCACTGCTTCTGACTGCCAGAGCGAGGTGTCACTTCAAGCGTGGTGACTTCGATGTCGCACGGCAGTTGGCGCGCGCAGCACTGGAGTACGATTCGACGAAGTGGGAGGCGCTCTGGATCTTCGGCAGAACCGAGGCAGCGAGGGGACAGGCCAGTGAGGCAGAGTCGATCCTTCAGCGTGCAGTTCGGATAAGGCGTACGCCGCAAGTGCTCCATGCCCTTGCGACTGTGCAAATGCGCCTTGGGAAGTTCGACGAGGCGGCTGCTACGCTGGCTACGCTGCTCAACATGCAGCCCGGGATGCTCGGTGCGCACGAGCTGCGGGCCGAGGCGCTCATGCGGGCGGGGCGGTACTCGGAGGCGACAGAGGAGTACTGGAAGATCGCCGAGATGTGGCCCACGCGCCTGAAGTCGTTGGCTCCGGTGGCTGAGGCCTTCGAGAAGGCGGGGGATGAGGACGGTTTCGCAAAGCTGGTTGAGCATCTGCTCGAGATAGATCCCGAGCGCAGGGACGCATGGGACTTCTACCTTCGCTGGCTATTCGAGCACGAGCGCTGGAGCGAGGCGCGCCGCCTCCTCGAACAGAGAGTAAGGAGCGGGGCGGGGGAGGAGCGGATCCTTCTGGACCTGGGGCTGACGCTGTACCAGTGTGGGGCTGTGGACAGTGCGCTGGCCGTGCTTGATTCGACGATAAGGGCCTACCCGGCGAGTTGGAAACCGTGGGCCTGGAAAATGCGCATCCTCGCAGCAGAGGGCACCGACTCTTCTGCCATGGAGGCTGCGAGTCGCCTTGTAAGCCTCAATCCCAGAGCGGCTTCGGGCTGGGAGTTTCTTGCGCGCGGCTACATCTTCGAGGGTCGCTACGAGGACGCTCTGGATGCTGCCATCCGGTGGGCGGTGGAGAACAGGCAGATCGGGGAGCCCCTTTTGCTTGCAGCAGAAGCTTCGATGCGCCTGGGCCGGCTGGAGGCTGCGCTCGAATACTTGGGGCAAGCTGCCAAGCGGAAGTTGCGGCCCGGGATGCGGGCATTGCTGGCCAACCAGATGGCCCTGGTGCTGCAGAAGATGGGGCGCCTGGATGAGGCGGAGCGGGTTCTGAGAGATGCCTTGAGTGAGCAGCCGGGGAACCCGGTGCTGATGAACTCGCTCGGGTATATGCTTCTTGAGGCGGGAGGGCGAATGGCTGAGGCTAGCCAACTGATCCGTTCCGCACTTGATGC
>CAYMBA010000233.1:0-1267 GCA_964388535.1 uncultured bacterium
CGACGGCAATCTATCAAACACTATCATAATTGCCTTGAATGAGACTGGTGTGCTGAATGTCATCAGCGCCACTGAGGTAGAACAGCTCGTCCGCGATCACAAATGCGTTTTTCTCTTTGACGGATTGAACGAAGTTACCGGAAATCACCGTGGTAAGCTCTATGCAGAGTTGGCCTCTTTCCTTCGTGCTCATCCTTCTAGTCCTTGCATTATTACGAGCCGCTCCCAGGATGACCTGTGGCGACGTTTTCACTCTCGGGAAATGATCGAGGATGCCGTAGTAGTGCGCCGTATCACCGACGAGCAGATCATTGAATACCTTGTTGCTCACTTGGGTCAAAGCAGAGGGCGAGAGCTGTACGATCGTCTCAATCAAGCCTTGCGAGGACTGGCGCGGATTCCTCTTCTTCTCTGGCTCATCAAGGAGGCAGGTTTAGCGGGCGAAGAACTACCGGGCAATCGAGGAGAGTTATTTGACCGCTTCGTGAGGCAGGTTCTCAAGAGAGAGCAGAAGCATCCAGACTTAGTAACTGTTCCTGCGCGGCAGAAGATGCAGGCCCTAAGCCATCTTGCTTTCCATCTACAGCGGGGGTATCGACTAGCTTGTGAGTACGGGGAGGCAGTGCGAGTGATTGAGCAATCGATTGAAGGCATAGATGGCACTGCCGCAGTCGATGAGTCTCTACGAAACGGATTGTTGATGGGCGAGACTCGATTGCACTTCATGCACCAAGCTTTGCAGGAATACTTTGCTGCGCTTAGACTAGCAGCTCTAATATCGTCTACAAAGGGGTATTTGTCGGCTACCAGCTTTAAGCGGCAGCTTCGTAAATGGGCGAAGGATGACCGGTGGGCCGAGGTCATCGTACAGCTTGCAGGGCTCACAAGGCAACCAGAGTTTGTGGCAAAACAAGTGCTTCTTTCGAATCCGTGGTTGGCCTACTGGTGTAACATCGAAGGCAAACCGCTTACAACAGAGATGCAAGCTCAAATCGAACGACAAACAGTTGCAAGGCTTGGCTCGCCAAAGGTTGAAGAGCGATCGCGAGTTGTTAACGAACTCGCCCGGATGGAGAATCCCCGCACTATTAGTCACCTGATAGTTGCTTTGGCAGATCCCGCTACTCCTGTACAAGAGTTGGCAAGTCGGACCCTCGCTCGACTGGGAGAACCATCAGTTAATCCAGTGCTCGAGTTCCTGACATGCGCCGACGAGAGTGCCCGATGGGCTGCCACAAGAACTCTTGGTGCGATCTGGCGTTTTCCA
>CAYMBA010000233.1:1277-3613 GCA_964388535.1 uncultured bacterium
GCTAGGAGCTCAGCAGAGTCAAGACCGATACCTAGCGGCTCAAGTGCTTGGAAATCTGGGTGATGATCGAGCTGTCATGCCACTGATCGCTGCTTTGCAGGATAGTGTTGGAATAGTCCGGAGGGCAGCTGCACAGGCTCTGGGAAGATTGGGCGACGTTCGAGCTGTGGGTCCACTTATGAGCGCTCTGGAGCGGAGCTATGCTCAGGCATGGCCTCAAGAAAGTTCAGCTATTGCAGAGGCACTTGCTACTCTCGGTAAGCCTCCTGATGAGCCGCTTCTCATTGGGCTTAGGGATCTAGACAGCACAGTGCGGCAGAGGGCATTGATAGCCTTGGCTCGGGCCTGGCAGTTGCCCACAATAGCCGAGCTGGCCGACGATGACCCTGAAACTCGTCGGGAGGCAGCTAGGAAGTTGGGCGAGATGTCAGATAGGCGTCTAGCAGGGCCCTTGTTAGCGGCGCTCAAGGATCAAGAGCAGTCAGTACGCTGGGAGGTTACTAGGGCACTTGGCCGACTCTGGCAGCTCCCTATTCTTATCGATCTTGGAGCTTCAGATGATCTGGTCCGCCGAGCTGCTGTTCGTGATTTGAGTAAATCACCGGATGTACGTGCTGTTGAGCCACTGATCGCTGCGCTACAGGACAGAGATTCGAAGGTTCGCAAGCATGCAACTGATGCGCTTGGGGCACTTGGTGAAGTGGCTATTGCCCCCCTTGCTACCCTGCTACGTTCCAGGGATCGAGAAATCCGCCGGAGCGCCGGAAGGGCACTCGCAAGGATAGATGACGACAGGGTAGTCGACATCCTGGCTTCTGCTATGCATGATTGTAGATCGTGGGTGCGTGAGACGGCTGCAGAGTCACTAGTAGAGGTGGGAGATCGAGGGGTGCCAGCCTTGGAAATAGCTCTTCAGAGTGGTGACTTGGCTGTGCGTCAGTTGGCCCGTGTTGCGTTGCGCAGAATCGGAACCATAAGGGCTCAAGCTGCTCTCCATTTCTGGAGATGGCGGGGTAGCGGCAAATGATCTAGAATTCGGACCGAGGATAGGCGTCCAAGCAGACTCCGTCGTTGTCACTGGCGTCGAAACCAACTACAAGGTGACGCCCACCTGGAAGTTAGGAGAGGAGCGGGCGGTAACTAGGTGGATGCTTCTAACGCAACTCTTGCGACAAGCTACACTGCTTGGAAGTATAGATTGTCTGCCGATTTGACTGCTGGCATGACCTGCATCCTCAAGCCAGACGGCACGACCGCCGGCCGTAGATACCAACGCCCGCTGCGGGGCCATGCTGGACAAGACACCAAACCTATACGAACTGCGCTATACACTGGCAGCAGCACTGGTCGGCCAGGCAGTCTGCGATTCGCGTTGGGCGGAGGAGAGTGAGCGGGCCGAGTTGCTCGCCCCGGCGCTGGCGGAATACCGGCGGGCGCTGGAGAACTGTGCCGCCCCGGGCGTCGTTGAGGACGCGCTCCGCGACCTGGAGCTGATCCGTGCGGCGGGCATCAAGGGCCTGGAGCCCGTTTTCGAGCTACTGGAGTCTGCAGGAGAGATACATAATGGCTGAAGATTTGACTGCTGGTATTGTCCGGATTCTCACCCCCGATGGGAACACCGCTGGCACAGGTTTCGTCGTCACCGGCGACGGCCTCATCGCCACCTGCGCCCACGTGGTGGATGCCTTTGGAGCCGGGCCGGGTGACACCGCGCGTGTTGTCTTCCGCGCCACCGGTGAGGAGCGAGAGGCCCGAGTCGAGCCGCAGTGGTGGCGCGACCCCGACGCCGAGGACGTGGCCATGCTGCGGCTGGAGGGGCCGCTGCCGGAGGGGGTAATGCCCCTGCTGCTAGGCTCCTCCGGCGGTACCTCCGGTCACCGCTTCAAAACCTTCGGCTTCCCCGCCATTAAGAGCGTGGAAGGGCTGTGGGGCTACGGCACCATCGGCGACCCCACCACCGAGGCGGGCCGCACCGTGCTGCAACTAACCGGCACGACCGAGGTCACCCCCGGCTTCAGCGGCGCGCCGGTGCTGGACACTGCCACCCGCCGCGTGGTGGGGATGGTCACCGCCATCACCGTCCCCGACCGGTACGGGCGTCTGGCCGAGACCGCCTTCATCACCCCCACGGAGACGCTGCAGGCGGCCTGTCCGGCCCTCGTGGTCTCCGACGTCTGCCCCTACCGCAGCCTGGACGCCTTCACCGAGGCCGACACCGAGTTCTTCTTCGGGCGGCAGCGGGTCGTGGGGCGGCTGGTGGAGAGCCTGCGGCGGGAGCCGCGCTTCCTGGCCGTGCTGGGGCCGTCGGGCAGCGGCAAGTCGTCGCTGGTGCAGGC
>CAYMBA010000234.1:0-3603 GCA_964388535.1 uncultured bacterium
CTGCCTTCGCCCTCGCGCCGGCCAGCTCTTCTATCGGCCCTACGTGCGCACCGCTGTTCTCTCCTTTGGCGGGCGTGTCGAAACGGACGTAGCCGCCCCCGATTTCGAATCCTTCTCCTAGGGTCAGGACCCCATCTAAGCCGGCCAGTGTCCCATATCGCAGGATGCCCATGGGTCCGTCTTGTGCGAGCGATGAGATCCCTTCCATGTCCTCGCGCGCTCTTGGGCTTCCAACCAAGCCTTGCAGGGTCAGCCGTTTCCAAGAGAGGGATCCGTAGAGGCCGTCGATGTCTGTGTCCGTGTTGACAACCTCATCCTCCTGGGCCCTAAGGAGCAAGCCGCTGCCAAAGGTCGCATAGAACGTCCCCGCGCGGACCTTGACAGTGCCGTCGTCAAACTCGGCGAAGCGGCGGGGTATACCAACCCCTGTCTCCGAGTCTCTCCATGTCTCCTCGTCGTACTCGAAGCGTGCTCCCACAGACCAGTTGCCGCTTGAGTAGAGCAGATCAAAGCGCTCCAGGTACGAAGCTGCCTTCGAAGAGTCCTCAAGCCAGACTTCGAGCCTGTTGCCCAGCGTGATTGGACTGGCTTCTTCCAGACCGAGCTGAGCCAGACTCAGGTGGGCAGGCAGTGCCAGAAAAGCCATGATGAGCGACAGGATCCTGCCGATCGCTGGACTTCGAGTGGGATTCCGGTGACTGGGCCCGCTTGCCTTCGCTCGTTGTGCCATGTGGCCTCCACTATTCCCTACTCTTCGGCGCTCCCGGGGGCTCCAAGGGGGCTAGGCTGCTTCCTGTGGCCCTTGCTCGCCAAGCGTTCTCCTTCCTGCTCGGCACCTGTTTGTGCAAAACGCGGGCCGAGCTTGTGAATGATGAAATCGAGCTTCGCGGAGGCTTCGGGATAGGAGGTGCAAGTCACCCTGACCGTCGCATACGCCGTGCCCGGGCTCATGGTGAGAACCCCGAGGAAGAGGTCGTCTATCGTCTCGTGCGCTTCAGCGTCAATCTCGTAGTGCGGCCCGTAGCACATCTCCTCGCTGCAGATACTCACACTCCAGTACTGCGGCAGATCTGCCGTCACATCGATTGTCAGATGGTCGGCGTTGCCCAGGTTCTCGATTGTGAGACGGACGTCCACCCCAGCCTCAGTCGTCACGGTCACCTCCGTTTCCTCTGCGCTCAATCTCACAGCATAGTTTGATACCTGCAGCGCCACAGTGAGTGTCTCTGCCGCCAGAGGCTCGAAGAACGAAGTGGCAACCACAGAAACTGAGCCACTTCCCATCTCGGGTCCCAGAAGGCATAGATCCAGGTGCTGATCCGGGTCAGAAGGCGTCAATTCAAGTGTTGCTGGCAGCTGTAGTGGAGCCCCACCTTCGCCTCGGAGCCGAACGGTCCAGGTGCCAGGATACTCGGCTAGCGATTCGGGAATGTCCAGGATGACGAGGTCCATGGCGTTGCCGGTTTCAACGAGGCGGAACCCTTTGCAGACTTCCTCACCAGGGGCAGCTACCAGTGTCGTATCAGCATCTTGGAAGGCGATCGACCAGCGAACGGTTTCTGCGTGGATCCAGACTGAGTCTACGAGGTCTGGCATGACGGCTGATGTAACTACCAAGGCGAAATCGAGGTCGCTCCCGGGCTCTGACGGTGCATGGATTCCGATGTTCAAGTCGCCGTACCACTCCCCAGGAGCGAACGCGCGCTGGAAGGGCACCATGAGCTCCATGCCCCTCGGATCTGTCAGAGCCACTCTCCATCCGCCCATGTCTTCTGGCTCGGAGAAGCTTACGACGAGCGTGTCTGGGAGGGTGCTCTCGTTCAGGATGGTCAGTGGAATTGTGTGGGCGCCGCCAGGTTCGACTACGACATGGTGCTCCTCCACGAGTACGCGGAATCCGTACACGTCGGCCCGGATGTGGATGGTAGCGGTATCTCGAACCGAGGGTTGGCTGAGTGACTCTAGGACTACTCGGAGGTCCCCCTCGTCTGGCTGTGTCGCTCCGACCTCCACGACGAAATTCTCAAGCACGACGCCTGGTGCAAGGTGTAAGGGACCGTAGCTGTCACCGAGGGGCATGCCGTTGGTATCGGCCAGTCCTATGGCAAAGCCGGTGGGAAGATCAGCGCTCAGCAACCTCAACATCACGTTGTCGGCCCTCTGGCCCGCGTTTGCCAACGAGAGGCTGACCAGTGCCGTCTCATCCACTGCAATGCGTACGTCGGTCTCTTCGGCCTCGACGTCGACTGCGTAGAGAGGCACGGTGACCGAAGCCTGCGCGGTGGCCAGCTGACCGCCCGCGGAGAGGGAGCGGGCAGTGATCGTTGCCATGAGGTGCCCGGAGGTGCTTGGCAGCACGTGTAGATAGACCGTCTTGGTTCCTCCTGCGGGAAGTACGACCTCCAGTGAGTCTTCTCCTGAAGGTGTGTGGCCGAGTGAGAGGCCCACCTCCCAGGACTCGCATCCCTCACTACCGCTCATATCGAGCAGAAGAGCAAAGGTGTCAGTGAGACTCGCGGTGCTGTGCAGGATGAACTCTAGCGATGACCAGCGGCCCGCGGGTGCTTCGGCAGTCTGTTGTTCTGGCTCGAAAGCTACTCCCAAACGGCCAGCAGCAAGCTGGAGGTGCACGGGTAGTACCAGGCTCGTATCCACCCTGCTTGAGGCACTCAGGACGAGAGAGGCTTCTCCTTGAGCACTGGTAGAGACCTCGAGCCGGCAGGTCGCGCTGGTACCATATGGTAGTGGCAGGAGGAGGGAGTCGGGCCCGGCGCTGGAATCCGCGAGGATCGGGGGCGAAGAAACGCCGGGCGACGTCAGGGCAAGACTCCAATCCTCCGGAACTTCCGAGACTGAGTCTACGATGCAGACCGCTATCGTGTCGTCCAGGGTACCAACGTTCCTCACGGTGAGGTCTATCCAGCTTGTCGTGTCGGGGGGCAAGACCACCCGGTGCTCTGGTGCCTCCATCTCGAAAGCCGCGTAGTCGGAGAGAGGGGCCATGGAGGCCTGTCGGACTTCTCCCAGCTTCCCCTCCGATGTCCGTCCCTGCACGAACGCCACCACGTAGATCCTCGAGCGGTCCCATGAAGGATCCAGATCGAAGACTGCCTCGGTGCGGCTACCAGGTGCGGGTGAAGGCAGGACGAGATGCCTGCGGGCGACGAAGCTCATGGGCTCGTGGTAGGGGACATTGACCTCGTGCTCCACGAGGACTACATGGAGCGATTCGTCGGCAGCAGCGCTGGAAAGTGTGGGCGGGGGGATGGTGCTTGCCCCAAGCCTTGTGGCTTGGCTGTCGGATTCGCTGACGCCGATTTCTACGACTAGGCGGGCTCCTTCGGAGAGGGCCGTCGTAGTGAGACTGAATGCAGCGCCGGCAGCCGCTTCGGTCTCGTACCGCTGCTTGTACTTCTCGTATGTGTCGTCGGCTCCCCCTGTAACTGCTGCCACACCGTCGAAGACGCATACTGGCAAGCTGCTGGCCTCGCCGACATACTCCATGCATCGCGAAGTTCCCTCCGGCACAGCCAGCGGATCAGGCCCAAGAGCCGAGGAGTGCCAGTGAATTACGGCTACCTTGCCGATACCTTGTTCTTCGAC
>CAYMBA010000235.1:0-3527 GCA_964388535.1 uncultured bacterium
GGGGCTCAGGTAAGGGGAGGCGACTCGGTCGGTGAGATCGTCAATATGTACTCTGTCATAATCCAGAACAGAATGACAGACATGGAGATAGACACTCTGCAGATTGGGACCCATCCTTTGCTTACTTCCTCGCCTATTGCGTACTCGGTCATAAATGCCACGGTCGATGCGATCATGAAGTGGTACAAGTAGGCAGGCTGGCCATGGTCAGCCTCGCACCCTGCCACAGGCCGTGAGGGGCTTGACCCTACTTGATCCTCCGTGCCTCAAGGAGATAGGCCGAGTTTCTCAGGCGGTGCTCGGCGGTTGGCTTCAAGCCGGCGCTGGTAACCATCGCCTTTATTTCACTTTCGGTACACACACCGCCTGCCTCTGTAGCGACTAGCATGTTTAGAGCGAACAAGCCCGCGTTCGCCGGCCCCGTCCTGTCGTCGGTCAAGGCGTATTCCTTGATCACGAGTCTTCCCCCCGGGCTTAAGGACCTCGCTGCTTTTCGGATGATACGCTTCATCGTGGCACGGGAGAAAATGTGCAGGACGTTCGAAATGAACACCGCGTCGTAGGGTCCGCCTAAGCGGTCCCGAGTTGCATCACCCGCTCTGAAGACCACGCGCCCTTCGAGTCTTTCTTTGCGTAGAAGCTCTCTAGCCAAGGGTTCGACCTCGGGCACGTCGAGTACGGTCACTGTCAGCTGCGGCCACCTCCGGGCGAACTGTGCAGCGCATGCTCCAGCCCCTCCACCGAGATCGAGCAGTGACCGGCATCCGCCCAAATCCAACTTGGATGTGACCTCCTCGATCCAACTCCGAGCCGAGGCTATCATTGCCTTGTGGAAGCGCATTCGTCCGCGCGGCGACTTGGAAGCCGCAGGGGCGGGCTTGCCCGTGCGGACGCACTGGGCCAGGTGAAGCCACCGCTCGTACAGGTGCTTCTGGTGAAGCACGGCTTCTGCGAGTGAGTTCTCCTTGCCCGGAATAAGGAACTGTTCTGCAGCCATGCTGTTGTGGAGGTAGTCGCCATTGCGCAGAAGCAGCCCAAGGGTGCAGAGGGCGTCGGTGAGGGCACGGGTTCCCCTCCGGTCGAGACTGAGCCTGCGGGCAAGCTGTGTCACGGTGGAAGGGCTACGCGAGAGGCTCTGGAAGATGCCAAGCTCAACCGCAGTGGCTATGGCCTGGGAAGCGGCATAGCCGCGCACCAGCGAGATGAGACGTTCCCTTCCGCGCCGGTTGGCCGGAAGGCCGCCGGATGGTTGAGTTGAGCCAGGTTTTGACGGGGCAGTATCTGTCTTTCGTTTCGGCATCGTTGCCTCCTGGGTGCTCCGTGTTCGGTTCGGAAAGCCCTGCGGGAAGCCCGAAAAGAAGATATGGGAGCATGCTGGCGGTTGAAACCTTCCCCTTGAGGCAATCTGCTGAGGGGTGGCCTGCAGACAGCAGGAATCTGAGAGGTGGTCCATGGGCATCCTAGATGCGTTGAGACCCAATCCGGAGAAGATCGAGCGGAAGGCCGAGCGTGCCTTCTCGGAGGGAGATGCTTACGAAGCCTACCGACTGTTTCGGGAGGCAGTAAGGGCAGCACGTAGGCGAGCTCCTGACGACGTGGAGCGTCTGGAGTCCCGAGCCCGGGAAGCCCGTCTGGCCTTCCTGGAAGGGAAGATAGAGGAGGCTCAAGAGTACGAGGCCGAAGGAGCCTTGGAAGCGGCACTGGAGGCGCTAGAAGTAGCAGCCGAGCATCTCGAGGGAGTCGAAGGGGATCTGCCGGGCCGGATCCAGGAGTCCCTGCGAAGGCTCCGCACGGAGCTGGGAAAGGGGGGCAAGGCCAGTACTGTGTCACAGCCCGAGCCTGCGGCCGGGGGGCATGAGATAGGCGAGATCGCTGCCCTCGGCGGTCTGAGTCTCGACCTTCCGATGGCGGCCCCGTCGGGGCCCAGTGTCAGCAGCGATACGGATGAACTTTTCCTCCAGTACTCCGCAGCCCTTGCTCTGCAGGATCAGGAACGGCTGGAGGACTTTGGCGAGGCGTTCCGGAAAGGCTTTGTGGCGCTCCAGCAAGGCAACCTGCGATCGGCGAAGCGCTACTTGCTAGAGGCCGAGAAAGAGGCTCCCGAGGATCCTGCCGTCTTGGAGCATCTTGGTGCTGTGCTCGATGGATTGGGCGAGCGTAGTGAGGCCCGCAAACGCTACGAGAAGGCTCTCAAAATGGATCCAGGCAGGGGTTCAGTGCGGCTTGGCCTTGCCAGTCTCGTCTCCGGGGGTGTGCCCATTGCCGGCAGCAATACCTTTGAGCAGCGCTTTCTGGCCGCCAAGGGGACGCAGAAGGCGCTCAGGAATCCGTCGCAGCGGAACCTAGTCGAGAGTGCCTACCGCAGCGCCATCGGGGTGCTCGAAGAGGGTATCGAACGTGATCCGAATCTGGCGAAGCAGTACCTTATGGCAGCTGCAGAAATAGCCCTGTTCCTGGCGCGGCCCAAGGCGGCGGCTGCGTTCGTGCACAGGGTTGTGGAGTCTTCGGGGGGTAACGACCCCGCCGTGCACCATACGATGGCCTGTGCCCTAGAGATGGCAGGTGAGGTCGACGCTGCGGAGGCAGCCTACAGAGCAGCTGCCAAGCTTGGCGGGCACGCGATATTCTACCGGTCCGAGTTTGCCGAGTTCACCTTGAGACATAGCCGGGCCCTTCAAGAGGCCGCCGACTTGATCTTCGAAACCTGTCTCGGTTGCCAGGCGACTCAGCCTACAGCGCAGGAGCTGGACCTTTACGGTTTCCTACTGAGCCGCATCCAGTTTGCTCAGGGCAAGTACAAGGATGCCTTGGAAGGTGTGGAGCGCCTGATGGCCAAGAACCCCGGCCCCGCACTGATGACCCGGCTAGCCTCTCTGAGGGATGCAATCCTGCAGAAGATGCGCAGTGGTGCCTAGCGTGTTCCGCCACTCTTCTTCCTGGTGTGCGCATGGTGCCTTTCAACTAGTCTAGTCTCCGGCAGTGCGGAGACCGCCTGCCACCTCCCAAATCTTCCTTGAGACACTCCCCCAATCCGCTTAGATTGGGTGTCTTGATTTGTCTAAGCTGGCCTTTGTTAGGCTGGTTCATCTCATCAATCAGGCGTGCGGAAGGCGGGAAGATGTTCGGTAAGGGGCAGAAGGCTTTCGCATGGGCTGTCTTCGGGGTCTCGGTTGTTGCCGCCGTTCTGGGCTACGCGGTCGGCTCGGCGGGTGGTGAACCTAACAAGGTGTGGTTCCACACAAAGGGCGGGGACGTGATCTTCGATCACGGCTACCACCAATCTTTCCTATCTTGCGAGGACTGTCACCACGACTACGACGCGGATTCCCCTGAGGGGATCGAGATGAACTGCCGCAAGTGCCACTACTATGGTGAGGCCAGCCGCCTGCGCAGCGACGATGATGCGCATCCCCGCTTCATCGGGGCCAACTGCAAGAGCTGCCATGAGGAAAGCGCGGAGGAGTTGACCGACTGTGGAACGTGTCACCTGCGCCAGGGCTGGGCCTTTGAGGCCTCAGGCCGCCCCA
>CAYMBA010000236.1:0-3451 GCA_964388535.1 uncultured bacterium
CCGGCGGGGATTGATCGCTATGCCGTATTGGTGACCACAGCACCAATCATCTCGGGCGGAGCGCATGCAGTCGTGACCTCCTTCACGACGATCGGGATGCGACTGCGGACAAGAGGGAAGGCGAGTATTGCACACTCACCGAAGAGGGTGTTCTGCCACCCGCCGATGCCGTGGAGCATGTATCCGTCGGAGTGCGTCACAACATTGGCCTTGAAGTCCAGATCAACTTCAGTTGCTCCGAGCACGGCTGTCGCCACGTAGGGCGCCCAGTTGCCTTTGCCGTGGTAGTTGTAGCTCGTAAACGGAGTGGTGGGCACGTGCCTCGGGTTCGTCGCTATCGAGCGGACCCCTTCCAGGTCGAAGGTCTGCCCGTCAAGGATGGCCCCGATGAGGCCTTCTTCCAGCATCTCGACCAGATACTTCGTCGAGCCGCCTCTAGCAAAGGGTGCCTTAAGACCCTTCTCTCTCATGCGTTCGGCGATGAACTTGACCGAGGCCAGCGCTATTCCTCCAGCACCGGCTTGGAAGGGCTTGCCCAGGTAGCCTGCAGCCTCGATGAAGTCGGCGACGTACTTGGCTATGAGAAGTCTCGTCGGGCTTCTCGTTATGCGGGTCGTGCCGGAGACGATCTTCTGCGGATCTCCGATCCTAGGTACCTCGACCACGACGTCGACGTTCATGCCCTGGATCTCCCAGGGTATACAGGGGAGCTCTACCAGGTTGTCAGTGACAACTATGACATGATCGGCGTAGATCGAGTCAGCCAGGGCGAAGCCCAGGGACCCGCAGGCCGAGGGACCATAGGCGCCCGTGGCGTTACCCATCATGTCCGCGGCGGGAGCGGGGATGATGGCAACGTCTATGTGCAGCTCGCCGTCCTGGATGGCCTGCCAGCGGCCCCCGTGGCTCCGCAGCACGCCCATACCCCGCATACGCCCCTCGCTGGCGAACTTGCCGAGCGGTCCGTTCAGCGAGCCTTCGATGTGGTGGATGACCCCGCTTTCGAGATGCTTTGCAAGAGGCTCGTGACAAGGGAACAGAGCCGAGGGGGCGAAGACGATGTCCTTTATGCCCATCTCGGCTATAGTGTCGAAGAGCTGCACGGCCACCTCGTCGCCGTTTCGCATGTGGTGGTGCATGCTCACGGTCATGCCGTCTCGCAAGCCGACCTTCTCCAGTGCGTCCCTCAAGGTGGGCACGCGCTTGTCAAGGGGATACTGGTGGCATGCCCTGATCGGCGGGGCGGCTTTTCTACCCTTCGGTTCGAACTTGCCGACCCCTAGGAAGGGTGTCTGCGGCTGACCGTTCACCTCTTTTGGAACAAGCCTTCCAAGGGCGTTCTCGACCATCTCGGCCACGGTTGATCTCCTCCTGCTTGACACCTGCCGGGTCGAGACCCGGCCGCGTGTGTCTCATCCTTCGGACTCCTGGAAAGCCGAAAGATCGATTCCCAGCGTCTCAGCGAGCCTCAGCACTCGCATGGCCCGTGCAACGACCGGTGGGTCGACCATCTTGGTCCCAAGGCTGATTACCCCAGAGCCAGTCCTCTCGGCTTCCTCCATCGCGGCTTTCACCTTCAGGGCATAGCGGATGTCCTCGTCCGAAGGCCTGAAGGCGTCATGGATGACCTCTATTTGCCTCGGGTGGATGCAGCCCTTGCCCTCGAAGCCGAGCGAGATCGCTTCCTTCACACTCGCCCTCAGGCCTTCCTCGTCTTCGACATCCGAGAAGACGGTGTCTATCGGTTGTACCCCCGCGGCGCGTGCCCCAAGGACCAGCATAGAGCGGGCCACGAAGCTCTCGGTGCCTTCCTTCGTGCGTTCCGCCTGTATGTCACGTGTGAAGTCCTCTGCGCCGAAGGCCAGTGCGGCCACCTGCTCGGAGGCCGATGCTATCTGGTAGGCATTGAGGATGCCTTTCGCAGTTTCCAGGATGGGCATCATCCATATGGGGTCTTTGATGCCCGTGCGCGCTGCTATCTGATTCGTCGCGTCGACCACCGCGGTGACATCCTCGGCGCTTTCGGCCTTGGGGATAAGTATCATCTGCACCCCGTAGGGCACGACGGCGGGCAGGTCCTTCAGGCCGGCGGGAAGCTGATTGATCCTCACCATGCGTTCTGCCTCGAGGAAATCGACTGACAAGAGAGCGTTTCGCACGAGGATCCGCGCAGCATCCTTTTCCCCCGGGGCCACGGAGTCCTCTAGATCCAGGATGACCCCATCGGGGTGGAACAGACCGGCGTTGAGCATGAGGTCCGGGTTGTTGCCGGGCAGATACAGCCGCGAGCGCCTCAGCCTGTCCCTGGGGCTCCCGTGCGGCTGCTCGCCAGTACGCTCGGGAACTACCTCTGCCGTGAGGTCGGGGAAGAGTCGTTTTGCGGCTGCCTCGATACGCGCAGCGATTACCCAGTCCAGTGCGCCCCGATCATCGATCTCCAGGAGTATACCGTCGAGGCCCAGTTGGCCGAGGCAACGCTCGGCTACGACCCGGATCTTCTTGCCGAAGAGGCGTTCGACCGAGCTGCGTACTCTGATCTCGTTGCCTCCCGATTCCCTCCGCGTCATCGTGACAACGAGGTCGCTCTTCGATTCTCTGCCCGCTTTCGCGCTCTCTGGCATTTCATCCTCCGTGACGCGGCGCTGGTTTGCGCCGGTTCATCAAGGACCGGTACCACAGGAAATGACGGAGAAGCATACCCGAGCCCGTGCGGTGGTGTCCACCCGCTAGACCGACGGGGTTGCCGGTGGTGCTTTGCTTCGGGGGGCAGGGCTGCTGTGCCCTCACGCAGTCTTGTTGTACTGCGTCTCACACACTGATCTTCTTCCACGCCCCGCGGGCGAAGCGCCATGTCAGCACCGAGTCGAGGACGCAGAGGTGGATGAGGCCGCCGGCCCACGCACCGACGATTCCGAGCCCGGCTTTTCCGGCCAGCAGATACGAGGCAGGAACGAAGATGAACCATGCCGAGGCGGCATACGCAATCATGGTGAAGGTAGTATCTCCTGCGCCCTGGAGGGCGCCCGAGTAGGACATCTGGCCCGCATCGAGGATCTGGAAGAGTGCGAGCATTGGTATGATTGACCCCCCGGCGGCGATCACCCCTGGATCGGAGTTGAACACAGAAATCAATGACCGGCCGCCAAGGAGGAAACCCGCTGCGACTGCAAGCGAGTAGACGAGGTTCATCCGCAGTACCGTCCAGCCGCATCGCTCCGCCAGATGCTTCCTACTGGCGCCTATGTACTGTCCCACAAGTGTGGTGGCAGCTTTCGAGATGCCGCTAGCGGGCATGAACGAGAAGCTGAGGATCTGCACGCCGATCTGGCTGGCGGCGAGCTCGTCTGTACCCAGCCTGCCGACTATCGCCATGAAGACAGTGAAGCTGCTCATATCAAGGAAGAACTGGGCGCCCATCGGCAGTCCGACGCGCAGTAACCTCAGCATCTCA
>CAYMBA010000237.1:0-3409 GCA_964388535.1 uncultured bacterium
CCGGGGACCGATGGAACAATGTCGGCGACGAAGGTTACCGAGTCTGGTCCCGCATAGTGTATGGAGGGCTGGGTGGGATCTTTCCCGTAGCTGACGTGGCGGAAGTCCTCGGCGAGCCCTTCGAGCGCAGTGCGGGCGTTCTGCTGCATTTCCAATGTGACCTTCTGGTTTTCGTAGCTTGCCCTGCTTGTTATGAGCATCTGGTACAGACCGACTGATACGATGCCGAAGATCAGCACCACGACGAGCATCTCTACCAGGGTGAATCCACCCTGCTGCTGCAGCTTATCGCTTCCTGCCCTCATGGCTGCCTCCCGGGGCAAGGAACGCACCTAGTAGACCTTGGTGCGTATCCTGCCTGTTCGGACGATCGATACGACCGCGCTGTCGCCGCGTTGGTTGGTGAAAACGATCCTCGCCGGACCGTCGCTGCGGTCGATGGTGCCCATTGGCTCTATGAGAAGGTCCAGATTTGCTGGGTCTCCGTTCAGATCCACCGTGAAGTTCACGCTTGGGTCTGAAGCGAAAACCTCGCCTGGATCGGGGATCCAGGTCCCCCCTCGATAGCATTCGATCGTATAGGTGCTGGCGGCGGGGTCGAAGACGACCCGGTACTGAGTACGCTTGGCGATGGCTTTTTGCCGGGCTAATGCCACCCGTCGCTGGAGGTCGTAGGCAGATACCTCGACGCGGTCCCTGGCGGTCATGCGGGCGAAATTGGGTATCGCCATGGCGACTAGGATGGCCATGACTGCGAGAACCATCATCAGCTCAGGCAAGGTGAAGCCTGGAGCCGCCTGGAAGCCGGATCGTGACATCTTGGCCATGGAATGCCTCCGCCGGATCTAGTTAGGCAAGTAGCTAGCCAGGTCGCCCTCTGCGTCGAAGATCTCCGTCCAACTGACGTCTTTCCAAAGGTTCAGTGGGACAGGGAAGCAAGGAGGCGGAAACTCGGTTATGTCCATGTCATAGTTGTATCGGCGGGTTGGCCCTGAGGCGCCGGCTAGAACCGAGGAGTCGTTCCAAGGCCACGCACTCCCGCCGTTGTAAGTGATTATAGGTCCGCTTATGTTCAACACCCAGGTGTTGGCGTCTATGTTCATCTCATCCCAACCTGTCCCAGGGTCGGGGTCATTGTTGTACGGCGTCTCTCCGCTGATGCCGTCAAGATCGAGATCGAGCGGCCCTGGGCCGGCAACCGGATGATCGGATATCCCGCCTCCCTCGACGCGCCAGTTGGCATGGCAAGCCATCAGTGCGGCGTCGATGCGAAGTACCCTCGGTGTGTTCCGGTGGAGATAGACGTAGTCGTTGGCAATGAGACCGATGTTGACCGGGTCACCGGAGCCATTGGGCATGCCAGTGCCAGGATCGAATCCCGTGTGCCCGGTCACGATGCTGTCGTAGATGATGACGTCATCGGTCGCATAGATGGAGAGGCTTCTGCCGCTTTTCCCATCCAGCGTTCCTTTCACCGGAGCGTCGCCGTCGAAGAAGACTATTCCGTTGAAGTCGCCCGCGCGAAGTGGGTTTCCAGTGAGAGAATTGGGTACCACAGACCCAGCGTAGGTCACGATCGTGTCCGGCGGACTGGTGCTCGTGTCGTAGAAATCGAAGAGGCTGAAGTCGAGAACCCCGCCGCATCCAACTGGGTCGATGCCGCCTCCGAGATCGAAGTAGAGCCCGACGATACCAACCCCTTCACAATCACACTCGGGCAACAAGCCCTTGGCGCGAAGCCTGACTGCGTCGAAGTCGACTGAGTTTTCCAGATCCAGAGGATCGGCGCCGGTTACATAGCCCCTGTGGAAAATCGCATAGTTGGCGTTGGGGATGTCGCCAACTGCTGCTACGAATTCCAAGAACTCAACTTGGTCGCTGCCACATGTGGTTGGTATGTTTAGGTTGCCTCCGACATAGAGCTCGCCTGTGAGGATTGCCCCGCATGCGTAGCCGGTCCCCGCTGCGGCCACGAAGCGGGCGTACTTGAGGAAGGAATCATGCACGATCTCGGCTTTCACGCGGCGAAGCGCTCCACGATAGCGGCCCTCACAGACGATCGTGTAGCCGTTGGAGCGATATGCAGCTATTCCACTGCCCTGGATGTCGGAGGCCTCAGCGATGACCTGATAGGAACCACCCCATGATAGGGTATCGCTGATGGTAAAGTCTGGGCGGCCGTCACTGTCGTAGTCACCCATGGGCGCGATCATATCTTGGATCATCCTCTTTGCGAATGCTACACCTGTTTCCGCGGCAGCAAGGGCGTTGAGGCTATCGCGGTAGTAGCCGGAGGTCCTTCGCTCGGCATACGAAGTGAGAACCAAGGAGGTGCCGATAAGCGAAAGAGCTCCGAGGATGAGTAGTGCTACGACGAGGGTGGATCCAGCTTCCTGCCGGCGCGCTTGCGAAGTATGTTTGGGTGCTGTCATCTCGAGGCCTCCAGGACGCTAGACTCCCATCTTGGATATGGAGAAGCGCATGCCAACATGTTTGGTTTCCCCGTCTTCTTCCCATGAAATGTCTATGACCACGGTGAGCATTCCCTCGAAAATCTCGGGATCTTGCGTGTGATCGAGGATGCTTATGGTTCCACGACCCGAAGGACCAAGGTCAGCAGCAAGGTGATTGGCCCAGTCTTCACAGGGGGTTGTGAGCGTCGAGGGGTCTGCTGTGTCTACGCCGTCGAAGATGGTTTTGAGGTCATCGAAGTTGTCGCTGAGGATCTTCTCCCGGATCTCCTCTGCGAGTGAGACGGCCATGGTCTCGGCGCGGCCGTATGCTGCATGTTTCTGAGCGAAGACGATCAGGCGGCCGACGGACATGATGCCCACGGCCAGGAACATGAGGGCCACAAGCAGCTCGACCAGTGTGAAACCCTGGTCGGCGCGAGTTGACCTTCTCTTGGCATCTTGGCGGGTGGGTCTCATGATGGGGCCTCCGCTCTTGGGTCGGTTTCAGCCTTCGGGCCATCTCCTGGCACGGAGGCAGTCCCGGGCGCTTACGCTTGGTGCACGAGACGTTCCTGGAGGGCGGGAGAGCGATGGGGCTCCCTTGACAATCCACGCAACTTGAGCAAGCATCGAGGGTTACGTGCCTGCCTGGTCGACCCACAGAGGCCTTTACGGGGAGGCTGAAATCTCTTCCATTGCGTGATGCCCGCTGCGGGTTGCATGCTGCAACCCTCGGCGGCCGGTCCCAGGGGGAATAGATGTTCGGGGTGGGTACACAAGAGCTGCTAATCATCCTGTTCGCAGCGCTTCTTCTCTTCGGTGGCAAGCGTCTCCCTGAGATAGCTCGGTCCCTGGGTGCGGGTCTGCGCGACTTCAGGCGGGCGGTGAGGGATGTCCAACGGGAGATCGATCTGGAGATCCTCAGGGAGCAGTCGCAGACACCGAATCGGAGGCCC
>CAYMBA010000238.1:0-1134 GCA_964388535.1 uncultured bacterium
GCCGGCGCAAGACAGCCTTGACCCTTGCAACAAGTTCTTTTGGACTGAATGGTTTTGTAACGTAGTCGTCAGCGCCAATACCGAGCCCGAGAACAATATCGCTCTCTTCTCCCTTGGCCGTAACCATGATGACCGCTATAGAACGCGTCACGGGATCCGCTTTGAGCTCGCGGCAGACATCAAGCCCGTCGAGACCAGGCAGCATCAGGTCGAGAAGCACAAGGTCAGGCGCTATCTTCTTGGCTAACTGGAGGCCTGTCTCCCCGTCTGAAGAGGAATAGACATCGTATCCCTCCCGAGAGAGATTGTGCTCGATCACCTCTAGGATGTCCGCTTCGTCTTCTATGATAACTATTTTCTCGCGCTTCATCAGAAACGTCCCAACGGAAAAATCACCTGACACTGGCAGTGGACCCCGATCATTGCACAGCAGATCGCCCCAGCTAAGGCTGGATCTGGACCTCCGACTCCTTCGTTGAGGGGACCGCAGGCCCCCGGATGTCCCCTGCTGCCGCGATAGTACGGCAGCGGCTTCCTCCCCTCTACCTGCCCGAAGGCCCGCCCCCCGAGGGGGGCGCGGTTTCCATATGTGACCATACGCTCTCGTCGACTTGCGCCATCCAGGCCCCTCGTTCCAGATTCTCCTGTCTGCCTCAGCATCATCGTGTTCGTCAACTCCAATACACGGCGGCAGGCGTTCTGTAGTCCAGCGCCTGGTGCAATCGGACGTTGTCGTAGAACGAGAAGTACTCGCCCAGGTTCGACGCCGCCTCGGACACCGTCCGGTCGTCCTTGAAGTAGACCTCCTCGTACTTCACGCCGCCTCACAGGCGCCCCACGAAGATGCCGCCCATGGCCTGGCCACGACCGTCCATGCCGATGTCGATGTCAGAGGCCCTCAGGCAGTCTGTGAAGTTCGTACTCGTGAACTGCCTGCCTTGGCCCCTGTTGAAGATCGCGGGTGGTCCAGCCCGCTCCAGGGCCGCATGGAGAACCTCGACGCAGAAGCTGCTGTCCAGCGTGTTCGCCAGATCCCTCGACAGGACGTACCGGCTGAACCAGCCCATCACCGCCACCAGGTACGCGAATCCCTGGTGCAGCTCGTCGATTCGCCGCATCAGCTCCAGGTTCATC
>CAYMBA010000238.1:1234-3386 GCA_964388535.1 uncultured bacterium
TCCCCTTGTAGCGCATCGCCTCGCCTCTGGCCACTTCCTTGAGCCCGCCGTCGTCCCCCGCCCAGGCACGGCACAGATCAGCCATCCCCTCAAGGGCCGGCTGCGCTGCGGTCTTCTCCTCGCGCAGCGCTGCCCGTGCAAGCCTGGCCTTGAACGCCGCCGAACGATGCCGGCGCTTCTCGGTTCGTTTCTTCCTTCCGGTCATGTCTCCTCAAGGTCGGGGTGCCTGACCCAAGCCTAGCACTTGGCGCAACCTATGCTAGCGTGTCCAAAAATCGGGGACCTCCACCACTTCCATATTCAAACCGCCACTTAAGAAGAACATAAAGAAAGCGTTAAGCTTTGGTGAAGATCCCGTCTTTGCTATCGCCGTGCACGGGGCCCCAGCAGCCGCCCGCGGCGCCGTTCCCCCCGAGCTCGGGGTGTGCGGCGCGTGCGGCAAACTCTGCGCCCAGGCGCGCCCGTGCGGGCTGCGTTCTTGCGGAACCGCTCCCTGAACTCCTCCGGCGTGTGCTTACAGATCCAGTCGGCCAGCTTGCGCTTCGACCCGATCGATTCTCCGGTCACATCGGGACAACCTTTCAGTCCTCCTCCCGTGGACCGGGTGTAAGGAGAGCCTTGCCCCTGGATACCTACCGGAGGCCCACCAAACATGTCGGGAGGGATGGGATATGGTTTGCTTTCGACATAGGTTCCAGAGGAACTCGATCGGTCACTGGAGTTGGCATCAGGTAACAGCCTTCTGCATGAGGATTTGCAAATTCAGATCGTTGGTATGCTGCCCCGCGATGATGTTGCGCGTCTGTTAACCGATATGTCCCCGGACGACCGGGCTGACCTTTTCAATCAACTGCCTGCGAAGTTGCGCGAATCCGTCCTTCCGGCCCTTGCCCAAGCCGAAAGAGAGGACATCCACCGTCTGTCCTTCTACAAGGAAGGCACCGCCGGTGCCGTCATGACCTCCGATTATGCCACGCTGTCCCCGCAATTGACGGTGTCGCAGGCCATCGAACGTTTGAGGGAAGTCGCGCCGGATAAAGAGACGATCTATTACGTTTATGTGGTGGATGACCGCCGTAAACTTATCGGATTCGTGTCCCTCAAAGACCTGATCGTATCCCGACGCGAAGCGCGTATCGGGCACATTATGCACCGAGAGATCATCTTCGCCAGAGTCGATGAGGACCAGGAAGATGCGGCGCGAAAAATCCAGAAATACGACCTGATCGCTCTGCCGGTGGTCAACGGCAACGATACCTTGGTAGGAATCATCACCTATGACGACGCCATGGATGTTATCTCTCAGGAATATACCGAGGATATGGAAAAACTCATGGCCATTACCGGTGGCCACGAAGCCGGAGTGTATTTGAAGACATCATCTTGGGTGCATTTCAAGAACCGGGCTTACTGGATTGTTGGTCTGGCGGCGCTGGGGTTGGTCTCTGGACTTATTATCCACAGCTTCGAAGCTACATTGATGCATATGATGATTCTTGCACTTTACATGCCCATGGTAGCAGACACAGGGGGTAATACAGGCAGCCAGTCAGCCACGGTGGTCGTCCGGGCCTTGGCTCTGCGCGAGATTTCCCCCAAGGATGTCCTCAAGGTTTTGTTCAAGGAACTCAAAATCGCCATGCTGCTTGCCCTAGTTCTAGGGCTTCTATCCTGGGGGAAAGTGTTGTTTCTGTCGCAAGGAACAGACTTACCCGCCGGATTTTCACTCACCAAAGTCGGTGCGGCTATCGCCATTGCGCTCAGTCTGCAAGTAGTGACGGCGACACTGATCGGGGCATTGCTCCCGTTAGGTGCGGCAAAGGTCAAATTGGACCCGGCAGTGGTGGCCAGCCCGGCTTTGACCACTATTGTGGATATCACGGGACTCTTGATCTATTTCACGACAGCAAAATTACTGCTTGGAATTTGAAAGGTGTTATTGCGACATGGTCTTGTCGAGTAGCGCCTTGGCGCAGGCCTCGGCCAAGGGGTACTCGTCGGCCTCGACCACGGGGCCGCGCACCCTGGACCCACACGCCGAGGGGCTCGTAGCCGGGCTCCCGGATGCGGTCGCGCAGGGCGTACTCGACCATGTAGGCAGCTTCATTCCCATTCCTCCGCGATCCTCACGTGCTCGGCCAGGAGGTCCGCG
>CAYMBA010000239.1:0-3370 GCA_964388535.1 uncultured bacterium
CGGCGAATCCGGCTCTTCCGCTGTACGTACAGTCTATGTAGCCCTCGAATTGATACGCACCCTTCTCAATCTCTCCCACTGGCTCCATTGCCACTGTTCGAGCGTTAGCTATGTATCCGTGCTCATCGATCCTGCCGTGGTAGATCTGGACTGAAACATCGTCGGGCGAAAGACCAGCAAGCGCTACTTGACACCACACCCTTACCTTGTCTCCCACCTTCACTACTTCCCCACCACTCGAGTGTACGCTCTGAATCTTGATACCACCCCATGCCTTCCTGACCCTGTCAGCCCATTCGACTACGGCCCTTGCCCTCTCGCACTCATTCTCCATTAGCCGCCTAAACCGTTCGAGACAAGGCGCATAGTAGTCGACCGCGTAGTCGTAGACCATTCTGTTCGTATTGAACAGCGGACACAGGCGCCTCATTGCCTCCTTCATCTTCGCCGTCCAGCCCCTTGGAACGCCATCGCTCCCCCTGTCATAGAACAGAGGCACGATGTCATTCTCTAGGATGTCATAGAGTGCCCTGCTCTCCACAAGATCCTGATAGGCCTCGTCGTCATACTCCTCTCCCCGGCCAATCGCCCAGCCGACCTCGCGGCTGTACGCCTCGTCCCACCAACCATCTAGGATACTCAAGTTCAGGGCCCCGTTTGCATTGGCCTTCATCCCGCTTGTCCCGCTAGCTTCGTGAGGGCGTCTCGGGGTGTTCAACCACACGTCCACCCCCTGAACAAGATACCTCGCTACGGCGATGTCATAGTTCTCGATAAAGACAACCCTGCGCCTTATCCTTTCGTCTCTAATGTGGCTGATGATCTGGCGGATGAACTCCTTCCCCTTAGCGTCCTGGGGATGAGCCTTGCCAGCGTAGATAAGCTGAACCGGTCTCTCTTCGTTGGACAGGATCCTTACCAGCCTCTCGAAGTCGTGAAACAGAAGCGTACCTCGCTTGTATGGCGCAAACCTTCGTGCAAAGCCTATTGTGAGCGCGGACGGATCCAACACCTCGGAAGCCATCTCTACATCGCGGTCAGGTGCCCCCCGCCTCTCCAGCTGTTTCCTCAGCGTGCGCCGAGCAAAAGCAACTAGACGCTCCCTCCGGCGCTCGTGGGTTCGCCAAAGCTCGGCATCCGGTATATCTCGCACCGCCTCCCAAACAGACTGATCCGAGGGGTCCTCTAGCCACTTGGGCCCCAGGTAGCGATCGAAGAGGGTGGCCAGTTCGTAGGAGATCCAACTGCGAGAGTGCACGCCATTTGTGACATGCCCGATTGGAGCTTCCTCCACGGGCGTGCCCGGCCAGAGGTGGCCAAACATGTTCCTCGACACCTTGCCGTGCAACCTGCTGACCCCGTTCACTTTCGCTGCCAGCCTGATCGCCAGAACCGCCATGCTGAAACCGCCCGAGCGATCGTCGAACCCCATCTCTATGAGGCGTTCCAGATCCACCCCCATCTGCTGCGCGTACGGGGCCAAGTACTTCCTCACCAGCTCCACAGGGAACACATCTATGCCAGCAGGAACTGGTGTGTGAGTCGTAAAGACATTGCCGGCCTCTGCTGCACATCGGGCCTCTTCGAAACCGACGCCAAAGCGCTCCATTATGCCCCTGATGCGCTCAAGAGCTAGAAAGGCAGAGTGCCCCTCGTTCATGTGGCACACCGTGGGACAAATGTCCATCTCACGCAGTGCCCGCAGTCCCCCGATACCCAGCAGAATCTCCTGTCTTATGCGCATCTCCTTGTCGCCACCGTACAGTTCGGAAGAGATTTCCCTGTCATCAGGGCTGTTATCCGCAAGATTGGTATCGAGCAGGTAGAGTGGGATACGGCCAACCTGTACGCGCCATACCTGAGCCGCCACCTGGTGATCAGCCATTTCCACAAGGATGCGCACAGGACTCCCATCGGGCCGCCGCTCGAGTAGAACAGGCATCGTATGGAAGTCATTTACCGGATACTCTTCTTGCTGCCAGCCGTCCGTCGTCAAGTACTGCTTGAAATACCCTTTCTGGTACAGGATCCCCACCCCGACGAGCGGCAGGCCCAGCTCTGAGGCCGACTTCAGGTGGTCGCCGGCAAGGATACCGAGACCTCCGGAGTAGATCGGAAGGCACTCGGTCAGGCCGAACTCGGCCGAGAAATAGGCAATCCACTCGTGTTCGTCCCTTCCAAATCGCTTCTCGAACCACCCCTTTCGTTCCAAGTGGCGGCGAAGCTCCGCGTAGACGCGATCAAGATGGACCAGGAAACCCTCGTCCCCGGCCAGAGCCTCCAGCCGGTCCTGGGTGACCTCACCAAGCATGCGAACCGGGTTATGCCCGGCACTCTCCCAAAGACGCTTCGAGATCCTGCGGAAGAGCTCGATGCTATCGTGATCCCAGCTCCACCTTAGGTTGTAGGCAACCTCTCGGAGCTTCGAGAGCTTCTCTGGCAAGGCGGGTTTGATCTGGAACTTGTGGATCCTCATGCGCATATCCTCCAGGAGAGGCTTGAGACGACAGAGCCGGATGCCCCAGCGGCCCGAAAGCCCCCGCTGGCCGGGCCACCCATCTAGGCATTGATCGGCTGATCCGGGGGCTATGCCGAGCCCCTGCTGCGAAGGGAGGGCCAAGCTAAATGGAGGGAACGGGCCGGTCAAGCCAAGCATGCTTGCCCGAAGGCGGGCCGCACCAAGTAACCCTGGGCCCCGGGGAAGCGAATGGCGCCCGCATGCATCGGCACCTTGGCGGAGCGCGCGGACGCCGGAGCATGGGCTGCCGCTTGAGTCGGCCTCCGAGCTAAGCGAAGATCCCTCGGGGCCTGCAGGGAAACCGCCCTGGCCCGCATGCAATGGAAGGAGGTGCATGGGATGAGAAGATGGATCGTTACTGTCGCATCGCTGGGCTTCGCACTGGCTGTTCTGCTGAGCGGCTGCGAAGACGAAATAGAGTGTCCCCCTCCCCCTGCGCCCGATGAGACGCCCCCCTGCAGAATCGACGACCTCTCGGTGGACAGCGTCGGCCCGCACTGGGTGCGCCTTGTCTGGACCGCACCGGGCGATGACGACTCAACTGGCCAGGCCTCCGCATACGACCTCCGTTACTCGGCCACGAGCATCGACTCCGCCACGGTGGAAGATGTCTGGGAGCAGATGACACAGATCGAAGACCTTGGGACTCCCGACTCCGCGGGTACGCAAGAGACGCTGCTGGTCGTAACCTCTGCCCTGCACGAAATAGATCCCGAATCTTCGTACTGGTTTGCCATTCGAGCCTCAGACGAGGAGGGCAACTCATCGCCCATCTCCAACGTCGCAGCCGCGCAGACGCCTGAAGATACGGTCCCACCAGCACCTGTCCTCGATCTAACCGTCGAGGAGATC
>CAYMBA010000240.1:0-3368 GCA_964388535.1 uncultured bacterium
ACGCTTGGCATGGCGATTCGAGTTCGACGGGATCGACGTCGATGAGTCGGCAATAGGATGGCAGCCCGGATCGGACGTGGCAGCCATCTCGCTGACGGCGCATTTGGAGGATGTCAGCTTCTCCCTCCGTGGCTCCGTCAGTCAGAAACAGCTGCCCCTAGCGTTCACCTGGGAGGTGAAGGGGGATACCAACTACGTGCACACCATTGGTGGAAACCTCCCGATGCTTGCAGCCGGCTCTGGGAAAATCCGCATAGGACCCGACGAGAAGCACCTCGTGCTGCGCTGGGAGTTTCCCCCGGAGCTAGACGACTTTCTGGACGACGCATTCTGGCGGCTCCGCGACGCAGACAGACGAGTCGTGGCTCAAGGCTACATAGAGCACGAATCGGGTTTCAAGCTGGAAGAGCCGGGAACCTACACCCTGCGCGCCTGGATCTTCGCACCATCAAAACGCTGGCTGCCAGAGGCCCATAGGGTGAGACCAACACTCTATGTGCGGGAGGATGCGCATCCAATCGAGGTCTACACTGAGCCCAGGGCAGCCTACCTGCGTGAGGAAAGCAGCCTACGGACGGGCCAACTAATGACCCTGCCGTTAGGGCGATCAAGGCGCCTCGGGCTTCTGCTGCCCTCGGATCTGGATCGCCGCTACCTGTACCTGGGCACCCTGGGAGTCAACATTGTCGGTTGCGAGGGGGAAGGCGGAACGCGGGTTCCAAAGCAGGCCTACTCGATACCCATCGTAGTGGAGCCCGAGGCACGACCGCGCCGCACCAACGATGTGGAAGAGGTCGTGAGGCAATGGCTAGAGGCCGCAGAGAGAGCGATTGAATCTCTGGAAGTGGGCGAAGCCACCTCTCTCCTCGAGCGCGCCGATGCCCTCATGCGCATGCCGGGAACCGACGAGTCGGAAGAAGACCCAATACGCGTAGCGCTCCAGTTGAGGGCTTGCCGAGACCGGCTGTGGCTATCTGTGGGACCCTGGGCGGGCAAGGACGAGTTGCAGGTGGCCCGGAAGACCCTCGAGCGGATGGAGGAACTTGCCAACACCTATTCGCCGCCGTCTGAGGAAGAGGAGGAAGAGGACACCGAGGAAGCTCGCCGAAGACAGTGGCTGCGATCCGGAAGCGACGCAATAAAGGCAGCAAGCCTCGAGTCGGAGATCGAACTCTGGAGGAGGCGCATTGAGCACGCGAGGGCCTTCCAAGCCTTGGGAGAGGGCAGACCGCCGGAGAAGGTCGGCAAGCACCTACGGGGACTGGAGCCTCTGGTCGAGGAGAAGCATGCCTGCGCTGAAGCAGCTTCGGGCTGCTCGGAACTGCTGAAGGTGGCCTTGGCAGAGCAGTCGCTGCTTTCGTGGCTTCTCTCGCAGAACCGGACCGAGCGTTTTGATGGGGGCCAAGATCTTCCCGAGGCAGCTTCGAAGGCACTCAAAGATCTCGAGGACCTCCTCCGGAAGCCGCCCCGCTTCATGGTGCGTAGACTCGGGTGGGTCAGGGAAGCCATACTCGGAATCTACGTGGACCTCGGATGGAACGATCTGGCGCACTTACTCGTGGATTCATGGTCCAGGCGGCTCAGCCAACGACCAGATGTTGTGGTTGCCCTGAGACGATGCATCGGTCCCGCTGGTGCCCGAGAGATGCCCTCTGAGACACGGCCCGAATGACAACGCCGGGAAGCCAGGGCTCGGCCGCTGCGCCGCCGTCTGGGGGCAGCCCCCTTGCACAAGACCGCCGAGGCGGAGAAAGGCCCCCCTACTCAGATAGATACCTTCTCGCGCACGACGAACCCCCGTTCGCCCTCGCCCACAATACAGGCCGGATTGGCGGGATCATGCTCGAAAACCACTACTGCGCCGCGGGATGCCGCCATACCTAGGAAGCGCATTTTCTCTTCCACGATCTTCTCGGGCCATTGGTCAAATCCCATCGTATAGGGTGCCCGTATGTGTGCCATCGTGGGTATCAGATCCGAGGGGAAGTAGAGAGCCCCCTGGGTGCCTTCCATGCGCACCGCTTGGAGCCCTGCCGTATGACCATCGGAAGGGAATATCCACAAGCCGGGAAGCACCTCTACTTCGCCCTCAAGCAGCTCTAGGTCCAAGCGCTCGAGGAACTCTATGTCCGTCTGGCGGAAGCTGTCCTTCTCTTTGAGCCCCGGGTTGTGCGCCTTTTCCCACTGCTTCCTTTGCAGAAGCACTTTGGCCCTGGGCAATGCAGGCTCCAGGGCACCCTCGCTTCCTGTCAACAGTCCGCCCACGTGGTCGAAGTGCAGGTGGCTTATGACCACGTGAGTCACCTCAGTAGGCTCAATCCCCTCGGCCCTCAGACGGGTGGGAAGGTCGCCCAGCGACATGTCGATGCCGGTTATGCGCTGCTGCTTCTCCGAATAGACCGTGCCCATCCCCGCGTCCAGGAGCACGAGCGCGCCCGAGGTCCTGATGAGCACCAGGCGTAGCACCAGGTCGATTCTGTTCTGTTCGTCGGCCTTGGCATACTTGCTCCAGAGCACCTTCGGCACCTGGCCGAACATACTTCCGCCATCCATCTTGAACCTGCTGGCCACAAAGGCCTTTGCCTCGAAGCTACCGAAATCCCGCCAGTTGGACATCTGGACCCCCTTTGAGATTGGACCCTTGAGCCGGCGGCCGAGTATACTCGAGCAACGCCGCACCAAGGCAAGCTCCAGGGTCTTGGCGACCCGGCAGTGATGCTTGGACGAGAAAGGTGGAGGCACACGAGGGAACAAGGAGCCTGCACATGAGGGAGCGAGTCTACCTGCTCAGACTGGGCCTGTTAGTCGGCATCCTGGGCCTGGGGGTAGTAGCCGCGGGAGATGTCCCGATTGCGGGACCCGTCCTCCAGATAGAACCACGCTTGGTGGACCTGGGTGAACTTGTGCAGGATGAGGTCTACCGCACCAGCACCGTGCTCAAGAACACGGGCACAGAGCTGCTTTTCATATACGGCGTCAAGAGCGACTGTGGATGCATGGTCGCTGACCTGCCGGACAGCGAGCTTGCCCCTGGAGACAGCGTAGTACTGCGGGTGAGCCTCTCCACCCAAGGTTCCGAGGGACGCATAGAGAAGCACATAGCCATCCGCACGAACGATCCCGGGCAGCCCCAGGCCGTGGCTACTTTCAAGGGCTTCGTCCGGCCCGCCGTGTACGTGCGCCCGAAGTACGTAGAGATAGGGACGATCCGGCGGGGCACCACGCCTTCTTTCACGGTGACGCTGACCTCCGCAGCCACAGAGAGCCTCGAGATCCGGGATGTCAGGCACTCCGAGGAGAGATTCGACCTGAGGATTGAGAGATCCGCTTCCGCCGACACCATCCGGGACCAGCTCAGATTCACCGTC
>CAYMBA010000241.1:0-3340 GCA_964388535.1 uncultured bacterium
ATCCTCATCGTATTCGACAGGAACCTGTACTCCGCGCTCAGCAATGTCCGCTTTGAGCGCTTCAAATTCCTCCTCAGTCAACTGTGGCAAAAGCTGGCCTAGGACTAGCTCTCTTCCCTTGTCAGCCATAGACGGTCCTTTCCGAGGCGATGCCCCGCTCCTTTCTGGTCTCTCTCACCGTCCGGATGTCAGTAACCCTGCCATCTTCCGCATCATCAAGTACTTCCTCAAGCTCTTTGCGAAACTTGGGATGATACATAAGGGCAAGATCTTCTAGGAGTACCTGTTTTAGTCTATCCTGAAAGATCTGAAGCGGAGTGCACTCACCGCGCTCCCACCTGCCAACTGCCCAAGATGAACAGCCGAGCCGAGCTGCCAGTTCCTTCCGGCTAAGGCCGGCCTGTTTCCTTGCTTGCCTGACGATCTCGCCTCTCATAGCCAAGCATTATAACCGACACCGCGCAAGCTTGCACGGTTAGAAGGACAAATGTCCACAGGGACATCTGTCCCTCTGCTCTTGACACAGGGCAGCACTAAGTGTATATTATAGGTGCAAGGAGGCAGGAGATGAAACTTATCTGCCCGAGGTGCGGTGCTGAAGTGAAAGAGATGGACCGCGGTTGGTGTTACTGCTCGGCCTGCGACACTTGGACCAAGACGTACTGGTGCCGTAGGCGAGTCAAGGACCGGGAGGCTCGGTCGTGCTCAAAGTGAGCTATTCGGAGCTGACCGAGTTCGCCCAGTGCCGCAGGCGCTGGGAGCTCCGCTACCGGGAAGGCTGGCTCCCGCCCGAGGATCCCGAACCCCTCGTGCTCGGCAAGGCAGTGCACGCGGGCCTAGCCGCCAAAGCCAGAGGGGAAGACCCGGAAGTCACGACGCTCCAAGCCGTGGCCGAATGCGCTCTCTCGCCGGAGCGGAAGCGCTGGGTCTTCGCGAAAGCCATCCCTTTGGTCGAGGCTGCCAAGATTCCGGAAGGCGAGATCCTGGGCGTCGAACGCCGTTTCGGCTTGCGGTGGGACATCGACGGGGTCGCGGTGGACTTCGTGGGCGTGTTCGACCTCGTGCTGCGGCGGGAGGACCACATCCTGATCCTGGACTGGAAAACCGTGTCGCGGGTCCCGAGCTGCGACCGCATGCGCGAACTGGACGATCAACTGGCCCTTTACCGGGCCGCGGCGATGGACCTGTGGCCCGGCGAAGAGATCCGGACGGAGTGGGCGGCCTTGGGCACCTCGCTCAGGCCGAGGAAAGGCGAGAGCCCGGTGCGGTTCAGGGGGAGGTGGGAAGAGGAGCTCAGGAAGAACGAGGCGAAGTACGTCGCGCATTTCCCGGTCGTCCTGACCGAAGATCGCGTGCGGCGCGCGCTCGAGCGCATGGCGGTCCTGGTCCGGGAGATCGAGGGAGGACGGATTTACCGGAACCCGGGGGCCTGCCTGGCCTGGCCTTGCCCTTACGAGCTGATCTGCGACGATTCGAGCCGGGCAGAGGCCCTCGGGTTCCACAAGTCGGAAAGGAGGCGGAATGGAATTGGCGATTGATCTCGCGGAGATCGAGAAGGTCAAGGCGGAGCTCTGGAACGGGAAGGTGGAGATCCAGCTCATCGGAAAGGGTTGGGCAAACGAAGTCGTCTTGCGAAGTTACACTGACGGCGACGAACGAGAGGCGGTAGCTAGGTTCAAGGAACTGCTCGCCGCCGTCGCCAAAGTCCTCGGTTACCTGGACCCGGAGGGCGAAGTCGGCCTGGTGGAGATCGAGTGCCGCCGCTGTGATATCCTTTCGGACTATCCCGTGGCGGCCCGGGACCTGTTTTGCGAGGCGCGGAAGGAGGCGGAACGTGCTGCCTAAAGAGAAGAGGAAGAGGAAGCTGGGCTTCCCCGAGCGGGCGACGTGGCTCGTGTACGGCCCGCCCAAAGTGGGGAAGACGACCGCCGCGGCTACCTGGCCCGAACCCCTCATAATCGAATGCGAACCGGGCGGGGCGGACTATATCGAAGGCTACATCATGGAGATAGACTCCCGCAGCAAGAACGGCAAGCCCGGCTGGGCTAGGGGTCTCGCCCAACTCCGAGAGGCTTACAAAGAACTCAAAGAAGCTGAACGAAAAGGCGAGTTCCCTTGGAAAACCGTCGTGCTCGACACCATCGACGTGATCGCTTCGTGGTTGGAACAAGAAGTCGCCCACAAGTTCGGGGCGACCCAGCTCGGGGAAGCCGGGGTTTACGGCGCTGACTTCGCAGCTCACAGGGACGCGGTCCTGAACCTGATCCGGGAGTTCCAAGCTTTCCCGGCCCACCTCGTGCTCGTGGCCCACACCGCCGGTTTCAACCCGGAATTCTCGATGGGCGCCAAGATCCTCGACCTTCCGGGCAAGCTCGGTAGGGCGGTCATGGCCGTGGTGAGCCACGCAATGTACCTCCAAGCGGAAGAGCTCCCCGGCGGGGGAGTAGAACGACGGTTCGTGTTCAACCCTGGACCGGCGATCGAAGCGGGCTCCAGGCACCCGGTTTTGGCCGCGGCGGGTTCCTGCCCGCCTACCTACCAGGCCATCCAAGCCCTCTTCAAAGAGAAGAAGGGCAAGAAGGGAGGCAAGTGATGGGCTTTACCTTGAAAGAGAAATTGGAGCGCGGGGCGATGCTCCCGGAAGGGGAGTATCCGGTCGTGATGGCGGATTGGACCAAGGCGGAAGCGTCGTCCGGATCTCCCATGATCAAAGTCACGTGGGAGGTCACGGAGGGCGAGTACTCTGGTTCGCGGATTTTCGACAATTTCGTGGTAACCGACAAGGGCATCTTCCGGGCTTGCCTGGCGCTCAAGGCCCTGGGCATGCCGGAGGACACCCATTTCGAAAGCCCGGGCGACGTGGCAAACACCCTGATCCGGGAGCTCAAAGCCGGGAAAGGGCTCGTAATCGTGGTGAAGCACCGGAAGGGGCCTCAAGACCAGCTTTACGCGAACGTCACGGATTATTTGCCGCTCGGCGAGAAGGGAGAGGAAGCGGAGGAGGACGTCCCGTTTTGAGGCCATGGGAAGCGCGGGTTACTGAAGGCACGCGTTACTGCATCGAAATGGTAATCTGCGCTTCCCAGCTAGCTGCGGGGAGAGGGAGTGACGGGTGACTCGTGAAGAGATCCTGAAATTAGAACCTGGCCCGGAGCTCGACATGTTAGTGGCCAAGAAAGTGATGGGGTGGAAGTGCACCGTTGAGGGAGCACCGCCTGGCTGTGCTTATTGGAAAGATGACTGCGGCTTTATACGGGCGACTGAAGATCCGGGCGGCAATCTGAGCTGGTCTCCCTCCCGCGACATCACGGCGGCGTGGGAGGTGTTGAACCGGCTTCTG
>CAYMBA010000242.1:0-3338 GCA_964388535.1 uncultured bacterium
CGGGAGGGTGGCCGCACGGTAGGCGCAGGCGTCGTCACCGAAATCCTGGAGTAGGCGATGAGGGGGACACCGAAGCGGTGTCCCCTCTTTTCCTCGAGGTGAGTCGTGGCAGCACAAAGGGAAATAATCACGTTGGCGTGTACGGTGTGCAAGCAGCGCAACTACACGACGACGAAGAACAAGCGACGGCATCCGGACCGCGTGGAGTACAAGAAGTACTGCCGTTTCTGCAGGAAGCACACGCTGCATAAGGAGACTCGCTAGCGGGCGGCGGTAGGGCAGTCCATAGTGGTGCTGTCACTGGGGTCGTAGATGTCGGCAATAGAGAAACTCAAGGTTTTCCTGGGGGAGGTCAAGGTCGAGACCAAGAAGGTGACCTGGCCAAAGCCCGATGAGTTGAAGGAGTCGACCACGGTCGTCATCGTTGCGGTCTTCCTGATTACCGTCTTCATCTGGGTTGTAGACCTCATTCTGAACCGGGTCATCAGGGGATTGGTGACACTCGGCTGATTCTCGCGGAGACGGCTGGACCGCTTCATCCGTTCGAGTGATCCCGGAATCCCATTGTGGGGGGGGCAGGTTTCGCCTGCTTGGACGCCCCGAGTATTTGCCGAGGAATCTCAGAGTGGAAGAAGAAAAGGAAAACAGTGAAGCCCTGAAGCCGGAAGCCGAAGGACTGCTTGATGGGGCGGCGGCCACAAGCGAGTCTAGTGCTGCCGAGCCGGAGAGCGTGGCGGAGGAGGCGCCGGCAAGCTCCAGTTCTGCCGAGGATGCAAGGGGGGCCGATCAGGTGCCGGGAGCTGAAGAGAGTCCGGACTCCGAGCCGGGTCGGGGAGGAGCCGAGGGAGTGGCTTCCGAGGTGGCTTCCACGGATGGGGAGGGTGAACAATCTGCAGCTGGCAGTACGGAAGACTCTGCAGCGGCTGCAGTGGAAGAGCCCGCAGAAGGGGATGAAGAGCAGAGCGAAGGTTCTGCCGGCGGCGAGGGGGCAACGGCCTCCACTGGGAAGAAGAGCAAGAAGCGCTGGTATGTGGTCCATACGTATTCTGGGCACGAGAACAAGGTAAAGGCCAACCTGGAGCGGGCCATCCAGCACAACAAGATGCAGGATAAGTTCGGCGAGATCCTCGTTGTGACCGAGGACTACGCCGTCATGAAGGGCGGGAAGAAAAGGATCACGAAGCGTAAGACCTTCCCCAGCTACGTTCTGATCGAGATGGAGATGACCGACGAGACCCGGGCTCTCGTGCGGAACATCCCCGGGGTTACACACTTCCTCGGCGATGAGCACTCGGGTACTCTGACCGAGGCTGAGATCCGGCGGATCCGCGGCGAGGAAGTAAAGGAGAAGACGAAGGTCACCACCGAGGTGCCGTTCAAGGTCGGTGAGAGCGTCAAGGTGACGGAGGGTCCTTTCGCGGACTTCGTTGGCACGGTGGATGAAATCGATCTGGAGCGGGGGAAGCTGCGGGTCATGGTTTCCATCTTCGGCAGGCCCACAGCGGTGGAGCTGGACCTGACGCACGTGACGAGCATCTAGAGTCCGGCCCGGCGGTTTCCGCCTGGGCCGAGGAAATGGAGAGATCGGAAGATGGCCAAGGAAGTAGTAGCTACTATCAAGCTGCAGCTTGAAGCGGGTAACGCAACCCCGTCTCCTCCTGTTGGCCCTGCGCTAGGCGCGCATCAGGTCAACATCATGGAGTTCTGCAATGCCTTCAATGCGCGGACAAAGAAGCAGGCCGGCACCATCATTCCGGTCGTGATCACGGTGTACAAGGACCACAGCTTCACCTTCGTCACGAAGACCCCCCCGGCTGCAGTGCTCTTGAAGCAGGCAGCCGGCCTTGCGAAGGGCTCGGGGGAGCCGAACAGGAACAAAGTCGGGAAGGTTACACGCAAGCAAATCCGCGAGATCGCGGAGCAGAAGATGCCGGACCTGAATGCGGCCGATATCGAGGCCGCCATGCGGATGATCGAGGGTACGGCCCGCAGCATGGGCATAATTGTGGAGGACTGATCGTTCCACATTGTGCTGGAGGGCTGAGCTCCGGTGGAGCGCCTCACCTCGAGCCCACCGGACTAGGAGCAGAACTCGAGGGAGGTCGAGAAGACCGAAGGAGGGCTGATGAAACACGGCAAGCGTTATCGCGCTGCCCTGGAGGAGCGCTCGAAGCTCACCAACCCGACGCTCACCGAGGCAATCGAGTTCGTCAAGAAACACGCGAACGCCAAGTTCGATGAGACGATCGAAGTTTCCACGCGCCTCGGTGTGGATCCCAAGTACGCGGACCAGATGGTCCGGGGGACCGTGGTCCTGCCGCACGGGACGGGTAAGAAGGTTCGGGTGCTCGTCTTTGCGAAGGGCGAGAAGATCAAAGAAGCCGAGGAGGCCGGTGCGGACATCGTCGGGGCCGAGGACCTGGTGGCCAAGGTCAAGGATGGGTTCCTCGATTTCGACAGGGCGATCGCGACCCCCGATATGATGTCGGAGGTCGGCAAGCTGGGGCGCCTTCTGGGACCCAGGGGGCTCATGCCTAACCCCAAGGCCGGCACGGTGACCTTCGACGTGGCAAAGGCCGTCAAGGAGGTCAAAGGCGGCAAGATCGAGTTCCGTGTCGACCGGGGCGGCAACCTGCATGTGCCGGTGGGCAAGGCGTCGTTCGAGACGCAGAAGATCGAGGAGAACATCCGGGCCTTTATGAGCGAGGTCCTCAGACTGCGCCCGGCGTCGGCAAAGGGAACCTATGTCAAGAGCGTGACGATTTCCTCAACGATGGGTCCGGGCGTGAGGGTAGACCCGTCGGAGCTGACGAAAGCCAGGTAGGTGGCATCTCAAGCGGGGCAGCCCCCGGCGGGGAGGCGGCCCCGAGAAGGTGAGACGAAGATGACTCGGGAAGAAAAGGTCAAGAAGGTCGAGGAACTCGTCGGGGTCCTGAGCGAGGCGAAGGGCATCTACCTGGTGGACTTCCAGGGTATGACCGTGGGGACGATCTCCGAGCTACGCAGCCGTTGCCGGCAGGAGAACGTTCGCTTCGAGGTGGTCAAGAATACGCTGCTGCGACGTGCGGCAGAGCAGACGGGCAATAAGGTGCTGGTAGACTACCTCGAAGGCCCCACGGCCCTTGCTACCAGTGTCGAGGACGAGGTCTCGCCCGCCAGGGTTCTTGCGAGCTTTGCAAAGGAGTTCAACGCCCCAAGGCTGAAGGCCGGAGTGATCGACGGCAAGCCTTTGGACGAGAAGGGCATAAAGGCGATCGCGTCGCTGCCACCGAGGGACGTACTGCTGGGCAACTTCCTGCGGGCCTTGGGGGGGCTGGGCAGGGGCTTCGTCTCCGTGC
>CAYMBA010000243.1:0-3280 GCA_964388535.1 uncultured bacterium
TCCACCAGGCCGATCCGTTGCGCAAACAGCCCCCACGGAACCAGCATCGCATGGGCGGTCAGGCCTTCCGTCAGACCATCGGGCAGTTCGATTGGCAGTTGGCTCATCGCAGACCTTCCAAGATTGAGATCACGATGAGTCTACCCCGAGGCTGTTCGATTGGAAAAGTTCCGTTTCTAGCCCTTCTTGAACGGTCAGGGCTCTGATTGCACAATTGTTACGCTAGGGGTGAAGAATCGCACTCAGGCTGCCAGGATATTGCACGAAATGGGCGGGTTGTCATAGTCCTGCCTGTCACGGCTCTGGGGGATGTCGACATCTCTGCCAGGTGAGGACAGGCTTCTCTTAGCGGTTGCCTCTGGGGCAAAGTCATCTATACTAGCCACGCTGCAATGGGCAGCAGTTCACAGGGTCTGAGTGTGTCAGCTCAGGCATAAGGCCGTTCTCCATATCAATCCATAGGCATGTGCGAAAGCTTTCCCGTCGGGAAGCGACTTCAAACGAAGTCGCCCACACTGAATCCTGAACAGGTCCGCGCGGCGAACCCGATCTGTACCGTGACGCGACATCGGTGCTCTGCATACAGTTCTCTGGCCATTGTTTGCAACCTTTTCTATCGCTCCCACTCCTGCTCTGGCCGAGTCCTGGCTTGCCCTGGAGGGGTGAAAGATGCTCGAGCTGGACAAGCGCGCTCGGGACCTTCTCCTAACTCTGCTCTCCTCTGATCAACCACTGTCTACGGGCTTCTTGGCGACACACCTAGGCATCAGTGCTCGGCAGGTCCGTTATGCGCTGCGCAGGGCTGAGCTCTGGCTCAAAAGCGAAGGCGTGCCTCTTCACTCTGGCCCGCGCGGGCAGATGTGGGTTGATCTGGGATACCGACAGCGAAAACAGCTGATCCAGCAGCTCGAAAGGGGCATAGGTTACAGATATGTGCTCTCCGGCGAGGAGCGGGTTCAGTATGAACTGATCCAGATCTTAGTCAGTGAGCAACCACTGCTGATCAAACAGCTTGAAGCCGTCCTCGGAGTCTCTCGCACGACCATACGGCGTGACCTGCTTGAGGCGGCTGAATGGCTCAAGGAGCGGGGTCTGGCTCTTTGGACTCGGCCGCATGTCGGAGTACATTATGCAGGCACAGAACTGGCTTACCGAAGGGCTCTGGTCGAGCTGCTTACAACGGTCGTCTCCACAGACAAACTGATCACCGCGTTCCGAAGTCGCGGCCTCCGGACACCGCCGCCAAGCGGAACGCTACTAAGGGATGCTGCCTGGTGCTATGTCTGCACGCTCAACCTGGAATTGGCCGCGCGTCAGGTGGAAAGAGTGTTCAGGTATCTCCAGCTGACGGACTCTGAACTGGTTGATCTCTTCCTATACCTGGGCATCGCCGCAAAGCGGGTCTGTGATGGACATCACGTCGCTCTCCCTCCCGAACAGGTCTCACGTCCGAGGCGGCGCTGGGCTCTGGAGATCGCCCGCCGGTGGTGGGAAGAGGTCGCCACGACGTATCGCGTCAATGTTCCCGAAGACGAGATCACAGTCCTGGCTGCTCTCGTGGCGGGTGCCAAGGTGGCTCATCTCGCGCCCGAACGGGAGAGGCTCTGTGGATCTGAGGTGCGCAACGAGGGGGAGATCACCGCTATCGTAAACGTCATTGTGGACGTTGCAGCACGGCGTCTACATCCTTTTCTACGTGTCGATCCTCTGCTGGTGCGTGGGCTTACGCTGCATCTGACCCCTGTCCTCGAGCGGCTTCGTTTTGGCCTCCCGGTCACAAATCCGCTCGCCGAAGAGGTTCGGGCGATGTATCCAGAGGTCTGCGAGGTAGCGACCGAGTGTAGCAGAGCGGTGGAGAGGGTCACCGGCGTGCGGTTGCCAGCGGATGAGGTCGTCTTCCTGGCAATGCACCTGGGGGCAGCGATAGAGCGTCTCCGCGCGAGGCCCAGGCGGCGGGTCTTGGTCGTCTGCAGTGAAGGTATCGCTACTGCCTGGTTGTTGGTGTCGCGCCTGCGGTCTGTGTTCCCGTTTGTCGATGTCGTGGACGTAATGTCGGTGTATGAGCTCCACAATCGGGGCATCAGGCGACTGATGGCCGACGCCATTATCTCAACCATTGATCTGCCATCCGCATCCATACCTGTGCTGGTCGTGAGTCCGATGCTCAAACCCGAAGACATAGCAAGAGTGAGTGCGGCGTTGGGCATCGAACCGAGGGATGAGCAGGGGAGTGTATCATGGGTTAGAGATCAGCAGGCCGTCGACCTGGTGGATTTACTGCAGGCATTCAAGTTGAAGGCCAGCGCAGCCAGCTGGCAGGATGTGACGCGACAGGCGGGCGATCTGCTGGTACAGGAGGGAATTGCGGAATCGCGTTATACTGACGCGATGATCGCGCTCATCCGTCGTCACGGGCCATACATGGTCATTGCGCCAGGCATCGCCCTGCTGCACGCCTTGCCTCAGGATGGTGCCCTTCGGTTAGGCATGGCGCTCCTCACGCTGCGTGTTCCCGTCAGGTTTGGCCACGCGTCAAATGATCCGGTCGACCTCGTTTTTGCTTTCGCTTGCACCGACACACGCGGGCATCTGCATGCCTTCGCTCAGCTAGCCGACGTGCTCGATAACCCGGCCGTGCTGCAGGCATTGAGATATGCTCGCGACCCCAATGAGGTGCAGGATCTCCTTCGGCATGCCCTGTCCTCGGCCGACCGTTGAGTAGGCCCCTATCCCACGAACGCACACTTGTGTCGATCGCTCCGTAACACAAATGGAACGATTTGCGCGTTCAACTGAGGGCTTTCCTCGGTATGATGATCTTATGTGGCGAAGGGCGAAGTGTGCCACCATGCTTGGTATGCGAGTGATGTAGGAGCTAGGCGAAGATGAAGTCAGAGGTTCACATTGTCACAATTTGTGGATGCGGGATGGGGTCCAGCCTGATGCTGCGGATCAACATCGAGAAGCTGCTGGCGGAAATGGGCATCAGCGGAACGGTCGAGGTGGGCGACATGATCGCCGCCAAGGGGCTGACCGGTGACATCATGGTCACCACGCCGGACATACTGAAGGCGCTCGGCGATGTGAGTAAGCAGTTCAAGAAGGTGGTTGTGCTTTCAAATCTGGTGAGCAAGACGGAACTGAGACAGGCACTGGAGCCCGTCTTGGCGCAGATGGCTGAGGGCTCCTTTTAGTGCTCGGGTAAAGCGTTCCACAGAAGAGTTAAGGAGGTAGCCGATGCAACAGATTATCCTGTTTATCACCAACCAGATTCTTGGCA
>CAYMBA010000244.1:0-3278 GCA_964388535.1 uncultured bacterium
CGGACATGATAAGTATCCGATCACACAAGGCAGCGGCCTCGAAAAGCAGATGCGTGGAAAGCAGGATTGCCTTGGTGTGCCTCCACCTTTCCAAGAGCTTGCGCAAGTGAACCCGCTGGTTGGGATCCAGACCGGTCGAGGGCTCGTCTAGTACCAGTAGGTCGGGATCACCCATGAGCGCCTGTGCAAGGCCTACCCGCTGTCGATAGCCCCTTGAGAGCACCCCGACGGGCCTCCTCAGTACCTCGCGAAGCCCCAACGAGGCGCTCAGCTCTTCGACGCGCCTATTTGCCTCTGACCGATCGAGGCCTCTCAGCGCTCCAACGGTGAGCAGGAGCTCATGGACGCGCATGTCGTGATAGAGGGGGATCCCTTCAGGCACGTACCCAATCAAGCCCTTGGCGCTCGGACCGTCTCTGAAGACGTCGAAGCCCCCAATGGTAACTCGTCCGGCAGTGGGAATCAGGTACCCGACGATTGTGCGCATGGCCGTAGTCTTGCCGGCTCCGTTGGGTCCGAGCAGGCCAACTATCTCGCCGCGGCGAACCTCGAAGGTCACGCCATCGAGTGCGCAGACCTCTCCGAAGAACTTCGTCAACCCCACTACCTCAAGCACCGGGGCCGAGGATTGTGGACTCGAAGAACCGCCACCTGCCATGACGCGCTTCCTGGATCGGGATCAATGGTCATGAAATGAGCCCCGCAGTCTATGCTAATCGCACCATGCCGGGCAAGGTCACCCCTTGCCGGGGACCGGACGGGTTGACTAGTTCGCTTGCCCTGTGGAAGACTCCCGCAACCAAGAACGCCTTTGGGCTTGGCAATGTGCTTGCAACTGGAGAGATAGGCTGCAACGGGCGAAACGGTCCCACGCCGCCGAAGAAGATCAGGGAAGCCGCAAATATGCCTGCCGCCCGAGCGGCGAGACATCCATTCGGGGGTAAGAAGACATGTCCGAGTACGGAATAACACCCAGGAGCGAAGATTTCTCACAGTGGTATCTGGATATCGTTCTGAAGGCGGAACTTGCTGACTATTCGCCTGTCCGGGGTTGCATGGTGATACGTCCCAACGGCTATGCCATCTGGGAGAAGATCCAGCGGACCCTGGACCGGATGATAAAGGAAACCGGTCACAGGAATGCCTACTTCCCACTCTTCATCCCGGAGAGCTTCCTCAAGAAGGAGGCCGAACACGTAGAGGGCTTCGCCCCTGAATGCGCCGTAGTAACCCACGGTGGCGGAAAGCAACTGGAAGAGGCTCTGATGGTCCGTCCCACTAGTGAGACCATCATGTACCACATGTATGCGAAGTGGATAAAGAGCTACCGCGATCTCCCCCTGTTGATCAATCAATGGGCCAACGTTGTCCGCTGGGAGCTTAGGACTAGGCTCTTCCTGCGCACGACGGAGTTTCTCTGGCAAGAGGGACACACTGCTCACGCTACCGAGGAAGAGGCCGAGGAAGAAACCCGCAAGATGCTCGAGGTCTATCGCACCTTCGCAGAGGACTATATGGCCGTTCCAGTCGTGAGCGGCAAGAAGACGGAACGAGAGAAGTTTGCTGGCGCCCTGAGGACTTACTCGATTGAAGCCATGATGCAGGACGGCAAGGCCCTCCAGGCAGGGACCTCGCACAACCTGGGGCAGAACTTCGCTCGTGCGTTCGAGGTCAAGTTTCAGGACGAAAACCAGCAGTGGCGCTATTGCTGGCAGACCTCCTGGGGAGTGAGCACCCGACTGGTAGGAGCCTTGATCATGGCCCACTCGGATGACAACGGCCTCATCCTGCCGCCACGGCTTGCACCCTTGGAAGTGGTCATCGTCCCGATCTGGAAGTCCGATGAAGAGCAGGCGCGCGTCCTCGAATATGCCGAGAAGCTCAAGCAGGATCTCTCCGGTCGGTTCTCCGTCCACCTGGACGATCGCGATCAGTTCAAGCCCGGCTGGAAGTACGCAGAGTGGGAGCTGAAGGGCGTGCCAGTGCGCCTTGAGGTCGGCCCGCGAGACCTTGCGGCTGGCAAGGCGGTGATCGTGCGCAGAGACAACCGGGCCAAGCAGCCTGTAGCCGTTGACCGCCTCGGCACCGCGATCGGCGAAACCCTCGAAGCCCTTCAGAGAGACCTCTTCGAGCGGGCGCTGGCTTTCAGAGAGGAACACACCCGCCACATAGACGACTACGACGAATTCAAGCGGTTCATGGAAGAGACCCCGGGATTCTCATGGAGCCACTGGTGTGGTTCGCCGGAGTGCGAGGAACAAGTGGCTGCCGATACCAAGGCCACCATCCGCACAGTGCCGTTCGATTCCTCCGAGGGGATTGCGACACCTGGCGCTCCCGCACCCGAGCCCGGCAGGTGCATCTACTGCGGGAAAGAATCTCCCCGGCGGGTCCTATGGGCAAGAGCCTACTAGCAGCAAACCACCCGGTGGGGCCCAGCCACATAGGAGGCTCCCGCTGAGGCGGGCGCCTCCTACGTCGGGAAGGTCTGGGATGGACGTAAGGCCTTCCATGGCCTCCTATGTGTTGCTACCTCAGCAGCACTGCCCGCCTCACCTCTCGCCGGCAATCTGTCTGCAAGCGCATGAAATACACCCCTGAGCCAGAGGGCCGACCGCTTTCGTCTTTGCCGTCCCAGTCGGTCGCAATCAAGCCCCGCCTCCCTGGACAACTGACCAGGCGCCTCACCAGGCGGCCTGCCGGATCGAAGACGCTCAGGTCCAGATTCCCCTCTGCTCCAGGAAGCCTAAGCCTGACCCGGATGGGGAGAGTGCCGGCAGAACCAACCTCGAAGGCGAAGCCCTCACTTCTCTCCGGTGCAGACTGTGGCGGCCCGATCGCGAATAGCGAATCGGAGAAGTCCCTGCCAAATAGCCCAGCTCCATCTCTTGCGATGATCTGAATCATGCACTCATCTGACGGCGGGCCATCGACCATCCAGAGAAAGGCACCCGTGTTCTCGATCCCGGCGGCCAAGGTGTCGGGATACGAACTTCCACCATCGCGTGAAAGAAGGATGGTAACCTCTTCAACTCCCGAGGGATCCGCTGCGTCCCAGAGGATCTCCACTTCCTCCCCGTCATCGAGTGTTTCTCCTCCATTGGGCCACACGACAGAGACCGCAGGGGCAACGATATCCGGCCACTCGGGCACCAGCCACTCCAGGGTCCTCACCGCGAGCGTGCAGCGGTCAGCGGCTGTGTTGACAGCCTCAAGACCGAATGCCAGGTAGACGAGCCTATAGGCGCCTTCCCATCTGAGGGCACCTATCACGTCAG
>CAYMBA010000245.1:0-3268 GCA_964388535.1 uncultured bacterium
TGAGATTCAGGAAAACGGGGGACATGGATCATTCCGCGAGGCGCTTGAGGGCGCGACCGTATTTCCGGTTCACCTTTTCCAGGGCCTTCTCGAACTTCTTCTGGTGCTCGGCGTCACGGACCGGCGAGACGACCAGGACCTGCCCGTCCGTGGAGATTTCGAGGGGCGTGTCCGCGTCGATCTTGAGCAGCTCCAGTATCGGCCGGTCGATGACGAGCGCCAGGCTGTTCCCGTGTTTCGTCAGGCGCTTGACCATGACAACACCTCCAGCATCGGCGTTCTTCGTAAGGACAATGTATCACCAGGTGCCCCCGTTGTCAATCGAAGCATCCGTGGCGCGGCCTGGAAGGGGAACGCGGTCCCGAAGGACCGCTGGGCTCCCGGGGCCGTTGGAACGTCAAAGCCGCTCGAGGGCTTCTTCAAGGGCTCCGTCCATCAGGTGGGTATGGTCTCCGTGGTGGAGATGCTCCTGTGACCGAGCGCCCGCTTGAGCGCGAGCAGGTCGGACGTGGCGGCGTACAGGTGGGTGGCGAAGGTCTGCCGCAGGCTGTGGGGGCCGATGTCCTTGTCGATCCTCGCCTTGGCCAGCCAGGACTTGATGCGGTTCGCCACCGGCCGGGCCGGGATGCGCGACCCGCGGTTGGAGAGGTAGAGCGCCAGGTCGGCGGTCCCCTGCCTGCGGCGCGCGGGGAAGCCGGCGCAAGCTGCCCGAGACCCTGGCCAGCCCCGTCCTCTGGGACCAGGGACACCTCGACGACGCAGTTCAAGGTGTCCCGCTGGCCCTCGGGGCTCACGCCGAACCGGACCGAGGGACGCAAGGCCGAGCTGCTGGAGTTGTAGGGGGGCTTAGGACAGCGCCGGCTGGCAGCACGAGGTCGCCGGCGCGCACGGGAAACCCTCTTACGGCGCCTTCAACAAAGACACCGGACAAGGGAACCGGGCAAACTGCGCTCCGAGAGGGCGGCCGGTTCGTGATCTGCCGTTGCTTCCGCTTTGCGCTCGTTTGCTATTTGGGCTTGATTTCGAACAACTCCTCTGGGGGATTCCTCAGGAAGGATGCTGTCAGCTCCTCCTTTGCCGCCTCGAATCTCCTCTTCAATTCGGCACCGGCGTCTTCGTCGAACTTCACCTTCTTGCGGAGTGAAAAGAAGTCTTTCGGGCCGCCGGGGAAAACGGAGGCCTTCACTCGGACCTCGACCGACTCCCGTGTGGACTTCCGCGTGAAGATGAAGACCCAGTTCGCGATCGCCATCTCCTTGATGCTTGTGCCGGGTGGAAGAACGATCTTCAGATCTCCTCTTGTGGCAGCTCGGGTGACGAACTCGAACATGTCGCGGGTCCCTTCCGAAGGGTGCGCGCTCTCGATGCGGATGTCCTCCCGCCTCGGAATCCCGTCCCTCCACAGCAGCCCCAATGCAACCTGCAAGGCCCTGAAGGCGCAGGCGCCGCAAGCATCAAGGTCTCCGTGGTACCTGGCCGCGTTCCATACGGACAGCCGAAGAAGATTCTCCTTGTCATATATGGCGATCGGTTCCGGCCCCAGCGCGGTTCGCTGCAAGGCGGCTGCTTCCCTGGCCGTACGGGCGATCCAGGACGCGATGCGCTCGTCCGGCAGCAACCCCGTTTGCGTGTAGACAACTCGGTCTCCGTGAAGGAACTCCATAAGTTCCTCCATGGGCTCGGGGACCTTCTCCCCCGTCCGGGGAACCCGCCCGAACCGCCGGGCGATGTCCTGTATCCCTGTCACCAAGTACAGGCCCGCGACAAGTACGCGTTTGCGTTTCTTTCCCGCCTTCCATATTGCGCGTGCTCCTTCACGCAGGAATCCCTGGCCCATCTCGATGCAAGCCCAGTCGGCGTACGTAATGCCCGTCTTGCCGCAGACGTAGGAAGAGCACCTGCGAAGGAGCCTGTTCCACTCGTTCCGGATCATCTCCGACCCGTGAGCGACCAGCACCAGGGCCTCTTCCTGTGGCTCTTTCGAGATCTTCCTGACTTTGTCAAGGAGGCACTCGAGCAGGACATCTCCGGCTGAGAGAGGGGGAGTTATTGTTACCGGCACCTCCGGCCTTGCGATTTCCGCTCCCTCCCCGAGAAGTTCCTTCGTCTTCTCCGGGTCTGTGTACGTGCCGAGCAGGGCGGGAATGTCGATAAGGGAATGGTCCGAGGGTGCGATGAGGAGGGGAACGGCTACGATGCAGGAGCATCCCGACTTCTCGAGGGATTTCACGGCTTCAGCCACGGTCGGGTGCGCGAACTCCATGAAGGCGATCTCGACCGCCCCGAAGGGATTCTCCTTGCCGAGGGCCTGGCATATCATCGGCTTCATTTCGAGCACGAGCCGGTTCGGTCCCTCCACTGGTGCCCCGTGAGCGATCACGAGCAATCCCGGCCTCCCCCCTGCCGGTGGGACAGGGCAGGCATGTGCCGCTTCAGAACATACCTGTGCGCAGGAAATCGTGATAATCACTGCAAGAGTCACGCACGTGACACATCTTCTGTTCATCTCCTTTCCTCCTCGAATCGGCGCACTTGACTTGGTCTCCCATGTCGCCAAGGCGTTCCGAGACGGACAGCGAGCCTGCGCTGTCCCCGCTTTCCTACTCGGTGAATATAACCTTCGACGCGAAGGAGTTCATGTCCTCACGGCTCCCGAGGCTAATCCTCGAGGCGATGGTCAGACGCTCTTCTTTCATGACCCGAGCCATGGGGCACCGGCGCGCTTCAGGGTGGCCTTCAATCTCCTGAGCGTCTTTCGCAGGGGTCGGATCGCGCGCGGGTTCCGGGATGCTTTAGGAATCGGTCGGGCCGGTCCTGGCAGGAGCGCGGGCCTTCAGCGAGGAACATCATGACTTCGCGGGGGCGATAGCGGAACCGGTAGTTCGATAAGGAAGAGAAAATTCACTTGACAATCAACTTGTCGTCATGACAAGATACTTGCCATAATGCTTTCCAGGAATGCTTCGCAGGCGCGAGGAGCTATTTGTTGCGATTATGGTTGATCGGATCATGGCGCAACGCGAGCAAAGGGAACAGGCAGTTGAGATTCTCGTTGACCAGGTGGTGGCCCTTTACCACCTCTTGCGGGTTCTCGTGGCCCGCATTCATTCCGACGCAAACCTAACGGCGGCAGCGAGAGGCGTCCTCAGAGGACTGGATCGCATCGGTCCCCAAACAGTGCCACAAATGGCCAGGGCAAGACCTGTTTCGCGGCAGTACATTCAAACGGTAGTCAATCAACTCGGCAAGAGGGGACTCGTGGAACTGG
>CAYMBA010000246.1:0-3233 GCA_964388535.1 uncultured bacterium
CCTCCGTGGAAAGTTTTACTCTATTCTTCCACAGAGATCGTTTGATGGCAAGCCCCGGCCTTCAGAAATCAAAAACTGCAAAAGTATAGATTACAACAAAATGGACTCCTGCGACTGGCCCTCGCAGGAGTCCGGGTCCAGGGGTACAAGCTAACCGCTGTCCAGCCTACTTTGGCTGTTTATCCCCTGGTGCGACTGTGTCGCAGCGGGAGCGACGGGCATTGGGTTTTCCAATGCCTAAATTGCCCCACCTTGCCATAGGCCTCAACACCTGAGGCCCTGCCACTATACCACATTCCCCCAGAATCCGCAAGTCCCCCCCTGGACGCTGACATACGCTCACGATAAGGAGGCGTATGTCAAATGTCCATTTCCCTCATCCTTCTCTGCCCGTGGGCACAACAGACCCCGGGGGCTCCTGTTACTGACCCCGGCACTACTCACAACTTACTCATTCCCATAACGAGGCTTCCCCTGCTCACCGTCCAGTTTTCCCCATCTCACCGGAGGTGGCCCGATGGTTGAGCAGGCTGGAATCGACAGCCGTCGCCGCGGTTTCTTTTGGGGACCCAACGAGTGGATCAAGCAGTGGGTGCCCCTCATCGGCCTCGACGGCGTTGGGCTTCTGAACTCCTATGACGTCTGGTGTGACCGCCACGAGAAGTCCGATACCAGGGGTTTTGCCTTCCCCACTCGCCTCCAAGAGGCGACCTTCTACGGGATTTCCAAGAAGGACCTGGTCGTTCTGACCTCCATCCTCGAGGCGACCGGCTGGCTACGCATCATACGCAAGAAGCGCATCCTCGGCCATGGCCGGGGCGGTGGTGGCGTCACCTATACGTACAAGAATTTCTACGAGATCCTCGACCGCGACCGGACCCTGACCCTGGACGATGTGCTTGCTGTGGTCAGGCTCGCCGACAAGGATTCCCGCGTTTTCAAGCGCATCAGGCACATCTTCAAGCCCGAATTCGCCCCTATTGACGACAAGGACAACCCCTGGCTCACGCTCCTGCCTCAACTCCGCCAGCACCCTCTGTGGCAGAAACTGGCAGCACGAGAGCGGGAATACTCGGCGAAGATCCGCAATCGCTTCGAAAAAGCCGACCGGTCACTGACCGACCGAGGGGCTTCGTCAGTTACCGTCGGTTCAGACATCCCATCCAACCGACGGTCACTCCCAGTTACCACCGGTTCCAACGGGTCTTCTAACCAACGGTCTTTACCAGTTACCACCGGTAAACCGATGGTACCGACGGTTACTGCCAATGACCGAAAGCATGATGATGTTGATGACGATGATGGAGTTGAGGATGAAGATGTCATCCGCTACTTCGCTTCGCTGGTCGGTCACGCTACCTATGAGCCCTCCGAACGCGACCTCTCAGTACTCGAAGCGCTCTACGCTGACGGCTACTCGACCGCCGAGATCATCGCCGGCGTCGAGCGCGCCGTCACAGCCGCTCTGACGCGCAACACCATCCCTCGCCGGTTCACTTACTGTACCCCCGCTATCCGGGATGTCCCTCCCAAACATCCCCCCAGTGATGAATCTCCCGCTAGGCCGGTTCCTGCCACGGAGCGGGTCGTCACACCTGCGGTTGCCGAACCGCCGGCCACATCCCTCCTCACACCGACTGGACAACCGGTTCTTGCCGTAGAACAGGCTGCCACGCCTGCGGTTGCCGAACCGCCGGTCGCCCGCTCCAGGCCCTCGGCTGCCGCGCTGAACCCCCTCCACGAGATCGCTCAATCGCTTCAGCAATCGGCCTGGGAACGGGGTTTGGACCTGGACCAGCCCACCGTGCGCGACCTCGCCCGCCTGGCCGTGGACTTCGAAGCCGCTGCCACGCGGCAGGGAAGCTCCGGCCTGGTCTGGACGTTGGAAGCGCTACGCCGGGTGGACAGCCAAGTCGAAAGCCCCGCTCGCTATGTGCGCGCCATCCTCGAAAACTGGAAACAGCACGGCTGCGATGCACCGTGCGCAGTTTCCTCGCCTTGCCCAGAATTGCCACAGCCGGAGCAGGAAAGCCCTAATCCTCTTCCAGTGCAGCCAACCACCTGCCTGGAGCTGTCGGAGGCGATAGCGGGTCTCTGGAAGGAGGCCCTGGGTCATCTCCAATTGGAGATGACCCAAGCCACCTTCAACACCTGGCTGCGGAACACCCGCCTGCTCGAACTCCGCCGGGGCGACGAGGGAACCGTGTGGATCGTTGAGGCCCCCAGTCGGTATGCCCAGGAGTGGCTACAGTACCGGCTTCTTCCCACCATTCAGCGCACTCTTGCCCGCCTGATCCCTGGCACGGTGCAAGTGCAGTTTGTCATACCCGACGAACGGAGGTGAACAATGTCCCTTTCCCAAAACGAACTGCTCACCGTGAGCGATGTCGCCGACCTATGCAAAGTCTCACCGCGGACTGTGTTCCGTTGGCTCTCCGAAGGATGGCTGCCAGCCATCCGCATCGGAAACGTCACCCGTGTTCGCCGGAAGGATCTGGACGCCTTCTTCCAGGACCATCTCACCGTCAAGACCAAGGACCGTCCTGCCCGCCGGGAGGAAGCCCGATGATCGTGCCAGGCGTCGCTTCCCCACTACGACCCGTTATCGCTGCTTTCTACGAGACCGCTCATCGGATGGAGCCCGGCTGGAAGCCGGAGGATTGCGCCCGCGTGCTCCGTCACCTGCTGACCTCCGGCGGCCTTCAGGTGGAAGCAACGCTGTCACCCCACCTGGACCTGGTCATAGATGGGAGGATCGGAGTGGCTATCTTCCCCTCCGCCGCTCATCTGACCGAGACCACACGTCGCCGCATCCGCCGGGCGCTGGCTGCCGACGGCGCGCTTGAGGTAGTGCTCATTATGGCCTTTGTGCCCCGACCCCGGCTGGTACGAGTGGATGCTCCACTTCACCGGGTGGGAGGTGGATGAGGAATTCAGCGGAGAAAGCACAAGCGACGCCCTCTTCTCCGACGTCGCTTGCTGATCAGGGAGGATACAATGACTGGCATATCTTTCCGACCCCGATGCGGCCCCTGCCTCCTCAATGAGAAATCTTCACTCCCCCGTCTGGCCCACTTCGAGTGTCCCTTCCCTTCAGGGGGTTTGCTCTTTAGGTACCAAGCGGATCTCTACCCGCGCGTCCAGCGCCTCCGCCACCCGCTGCAGGAAGCCCAAGTTAGGCTTGTATGCTGCCCGCTCCAGACGGGAGATGCTCGCCTGCTGGGTCCCTACTC
>CAYMBA010000247.1:0-3205 GCA_964388535.1 uncultured bacterium
CATTGATGCCGATCAGCTGATGGATCTTTTCGGAGACGCGTTGGGCCAAGGACTCGAGATACTCCGGTCCTTTCGCGTAGAGATCCTCCTTTGCCTCGGTATGGACCCTCATGTGATCGATGTAGCCCTTCTTGAACAGATGGATCACGTACTGCGGCTCGATCTCTTCGAACTCCATAAGGACGCTCTCGATCTGCGACGGGAATACATTGACGCCGCTTACGATCATCATGTCATCTGACCGGCCAGTGACCTTCTCCATGGCGACGAAAGTCCTGCCGCACGAGCACTGCTCCCGCCTCAGAGAGGTAATGTCCCGCGTCCGATATCGGATCATCGGCATAGCCTGGCGCTGGAGGGAGGTGAGAACCAGCTCGCCCTTCGAGCCGAGCGGCAGCGGCTCTCCGGATTCGGCATCGATGATCTCTGCGTAGACGTGATCCTCGTTTATGTGAAGCGTCCCTGCCTCACAAGTGAAAGCGACCCCAGGACCCATGAGCTCCGTAAGCCCATAGTGCTCATGGGCCACAATGCCCATGCGCTCTTCGATAAGGGCCTTCATCTCGAGCGACCAAGGCTCGGCCCCAAATAGCCCCAGCCGAAGGGGAAACTCCCTGAGGTCCTTGCCCATCATCTTGGCCCGCTCTGCAATCGTAAGGGCGTACGTGGGTGTGCAGGCAATCACAGTAGTACCGAGATCTTCCATAAGAAGAATCTGCCGCTCTGTCTGCCCAGCACCGGAAGGGATCACAGCGCAGCCGATCGTCTCGAAGCCAAGGAGAAAACCAAGTCCCCCAGTAAAAAGTCCCATTCCGTATGCGTTTTGTGCTACGTCGTCAGGACGCACCCCCTGCGCCCACATAGCGCGAGCCATGCACTCGGCCCACCGCTGCTTGTCGTCAGCGGTGTATAAGCCGGTGATCGGCTTTCCCGTTGTGCCGGAGGAGGCGTGGATCCTAACGAGCTCGGAGATGGGCACAGTGGAGAGGCCCAGGGGATAGTTGTCCCTAAGGTCCGTCTTGACAGTGAACGGAAACTTGGCCAGGTCCTCCAGGCTCTTAAGATCCGCGGGCTTCACGCCCTTCTCGTCGAATGCCTTCTTATAGAAAGGAACCCTCTCGTAGACCCGCTCCAAGGTGCGCTTCAAGTTCTCCAGCTGAAAAGCGCGCATCTTGTCGAGCGGCATCGTCTCGAACTCTTCATTCCAGAACCTCTTCACGACACACCTCCTCGCCTTCCAAACCCAAGAGAGCTCAGACCTACTTCCGTATTGTCAACTCCCAACGGATGAAGAAAGCGTCGTCGGGCTCACCTCCGTCCCCTTCTGCCTGTGCATAGAAATCACCAGGCACGAAACGCTCCACAAGGAAATGCCAGCCCATTGAGCTACCCGCCCTGGCTGAGAGTTTCCACTGATGGTTCGTTCCGCGAAAGTCCCCCGAGCCTAGGATCCCTTGGCCCGAGCCGCTCTGGCACGCGTAGAGCCTGTAGTAGTTGTAGGTGAATTTGAGCTTCTTGAAGACCGGCAGATCAACCCCTAGCCGGAGTGCCTCCAGGTTGCTCCAATACGCCACCCCCTCACCCTCCGCGATCAAAGTGTAGATATACAGTTCGCTCCACTTGGGCCACCTGGAGAAAACAGGATACCAACCCTCGTCCGTATCCGCGCTCCCAGGGTCATCACCGGATAGGAGGATCCCTTCGAGCACCGCGGTTGGAGAAGCAATACCCATCGGAACCTTCCTCTTCACCCGAAGGTACCCGCCGTAGGAACGGTGATTGGCAATCTGCGTCGTATCGGTACGGCACGATCCGTCTGCCCACGCCTTTCCATCCTGCGAACCAAACTGGTAGGCGAACTCGCCGGTGATTCCAAAGCCACCCAATCCAAGCTTGTCGACCCTCATACCCACAGTGTTCAACCGCAGCGAAGGATCCTCCTCCTCGGGGGCTTCCTCTTCCTTATACATATAGTAGGCCTCAAAGGAGGGGCCTTTGCCCAAGCGCCCGCGCAGATAGGCAACGAAAGCCGTTTCGTCGTCGCTCTGCATGGGCTTAGCCTTGCCGCTCGACTTCTCTTCCTCCGTAGGACCATTTGCCACGATGAACTCGTCCCAGGCCGGGTTCCTGATCCCGATCAACTCCAGCTTGGCATCCAGCAAAGGAACTCCTGGGAACCCTTTAGCGAGGTTCAATGTAACCAGAGCCGCGTTGTGGTAGATACTTCGCGATCCATCGTTGGGACCACCCTCGAGCAGTACGAATCCTTCGCCACGGACTATGTTCTGGCGGCCCACTCTTAGTGACACCCAAGGCCAGAAGACTCGAGGAAAGTCGAGGTAGAGATTGTCCAGTATTATCTCTGTCTTCCTCGGCGCCTCATACGGCTGCAGGTACTTTCGCCACTCCGTGGTGAACTTGCTCGCCAGCATGACACCAGAGCGCAGCCGAACATCGAGACCCAGGCCGTGCCTGACCCTGAAGAAGTGGGCGTCGGATGCCTTGAGAAGTTTCGGATTCTCCGGCGGCAAATCGTCGTCGAAGTCCAGCAGATTGTGGAGTGTCACCTCCCTGACCCGTAGGTCGAAGTGAAAACCTAGCTGCACCGGCGGTTCGCCCGCGCTCGAGAGCCGGGGCAGAAGAAACACAGCAAGCAGGGCAGTGAGCACGAACTGGTCCCAACAGCTGGACCGAGGCTGCAAACCCCGGGAAGATGATCTCATATCTTGATACCCCCGCTGAAAAACACAACCGGCAAACCGCTCGGCCGGAAAGCACCAGGTCCACACGAGACCACTCGAAGGGAACCAAAACTTATAGGAGAAGCGCACATCCTGGCAAGCGCCTCTCCTGATCGGTTCGCTCTTCTGGGAGCGCCATCTCACCTGGCGCGGCAGCAAACTCAAGAGCCCAGCATGCACCAACGTCACAGAGCAGAGCAAGCGGTCCAGCCTGTCGGTGCCTCGCAGCAATGCCTCGGCGCGAGCCTTCTGCTTGAAAGACGCGGGGCTCGGCAATAACGTTGGCACTTCCACTTCGGGCCACCGGAGCCCGTCCTGGCCGGAGTAGCTACACACGGGAGGAGGACGATGCGCAACGCTGAAGGAAAGTCAGAGCCCACAATCCAGCTCTGGGGCGGGGGCTTCCACCCAATCCCCCGGGTTGTCCCCCTACTTCTCGCTGCCACGCTTCTTTTGGGCACGCT
>CAYMBA010000248.1:0-3198 GCA_964388535.1 uncultured bacterium
GGCTCCCTCTACCAACCAGATGCCGACCATGTAGAAGTTGATGATCATCCCAACGACCAGGAAGGCAACGCCTATCCTGCCGAACACGTGCAGCGGGCTTCTCTGTGAAGAACCCAGAAACATCACGGTAAGAAGATCGAGGAAGCCGTTTATGAATCTGGAGGCCCCGTACTTACTGCGGCCGTGCCGGCGCGGATGATGCCGAACTTCCTTCTCACCAATCTTGAAGCCGAGCCTGTCCGCAAGCACCGGTATGTAGCGGTGCAGTTCCCCGTAGACCCGAATCGACTTGGCCACCTCTGCCCGGTAGGCCTTGAATCCGCAATTGAAATCATGGAGCCGCACGCCGGTGGCAAGAGAGGTAACGAAGTTGAAGAGTTTCGAGGGCCATCTCTTCGTTATGGGATCCCGCCTCACCCTCTTCCAGCCCGATACGAGGTCGAAGCCCTCATCCAGGAGAGCCAGGAACCCGGGTATTTCTTCAGGATCGTCCTGGAGATCCGCGTCCATAGTGATGATTCGACGCCCACGCGCCTCCTCGAAACCAACCGAAAGCGCCGCTGCTTTGCCAAAGTTCCGCCGGAAGCTGATCAGCCGGACGCGGCGGTCTTCTGCGACCAGATTTTCGAGCTCCTGCAAGGTAGCGTCTGTTGAGCCGTCGTCCACAAAGAGTATCTCGAAGTCCTGCAGGCCCTCCCGCTCGAGTACTTCGACAATCTTCTGGCACAGCGGCCCCACGTTCCCAGCTTCATTGAAGGCCGGGATCAGCACCGTTAGGGCAACTTCAGCGTTGCGAGCGGTTTGCCTATCATTTCTGCTCGGCATAGATTCTCCGGAAGTGGGTCTCATCCCCTGGCTCCCTCATCACCCCCGGAACCACCGGCACGCATCCCTAGGCGTGCCTCCAAATCGCCCGCCCTCTCCAGCACTTCGGGCAGCGCCCGCATCCACTCGATCATCTTCTCGAGGCCCCGTTCCAAAGAAACCTGAGCCCGGAAGCCCAGATCCCTTGCAGCCGGCTCGGTATCCGCACGGGTCCGCCTTGGGTCCCCGGCCTGCGGACCCAGGTGCTCCACCTCGAGTCGCCGGCCAAGAAGCCGTTCGATCGTTCCGATGCACTCGGCAACAGAGGCCGGCGAGCCACCCCCTATATCGTAGACCGATCCCGGCTTACCCTCAGTTGCGGCAAGAATCGTAGCCCGCACTGCATCGCCTACATAGGTGAAGTCTCTCACCTGAGAGCCGTCTCCGTAGACCGCAATCGGACGGCCTTCCAGAGCAGACCGCAGGAACTTATGAAAGGCCATGTCTGGCCGCTGCCTTGGTCCGAAGACAGTAAAATACCGAAGTGCCACAACGGGGATTCCGAAGCTCGAGTGATAGGCCAGCGACAGGCGTTCTGAAGCCAGCTTCGTGACACCATAGGGAGATATGGGCCGCAAATCTGTGCCCCCGCGGCTCTCTGAACGCTCGCCGTAGACAGAGGAGCTGGAAGCCACCACCAAGCGAACACCCGAAAAGCCCCGTAGGGCCTCCATGAGGCGCTGTGTAGCCAGTATATTGGAGGCCACATAGGCCTGAAAGTCCGCTCCCCAACTCGATCTCACACCGGCTCGAGCCGCCAGATGGAAGACTACATCTGCACCCTCCAGCATCGGCTCCAGAGCGTCCGTAGCTAGATCCGCTCGTATCCACTTGAAGCCCTGCTTCAGGATCAAGGGCTCGAGATTGGCTAGCTTGTAGCGAACCGGGTAGAAGGGATCCAGGGAGTCGACGCCAACAACCTCGTACCCCTCACCGAGCAGAGCCTCGCTCAAATGGGAGCCGATGAACCCGGCAGCACCTGTGACGACCGCTCTCCTCAAGGCTTCTCCCTCACACGCCCCCTTCGAATCCTATGCGCCGCTCGGGTTGCCAAGACCCCACCCTGGTCTGAATCAACCGCTACCGATGGGCCACGGATCCCGGGGGCTCCCCAACCCCGTCCGCTAGCCGACCACGACCCCTAGGGCAGAGGCTGCCCGCTGTCCGGCGGAGCCTCCTCGGCTGGCCCCTTCATTAGCTCCTCAAGGGCTCGGCGCGTCTCTACGTCGTCGGGATGCTTCCTGAGCCACGACTCGATGACACCAACGGCCTCGTCTTCCCGGCCCTGATTCCACAAGAAACCGAAAAGAAGCCTGTGGGCGTCGAAATCGTCCGGGTGACGGTGCAGGCAATCCCGATACAAGCTCTCCGCCTCCGCGAAACGTCCCTGGTCCTCAATGGCCCGTCCCGTATAGCGATAGGCATCCACGGAGTAGTCCCCGCCCTCGAACAGCTGCCGGAAGACGCGTTCCGCTGCGGCGGGATTGCCCTTCTGGAGCAACATCCAACCCTCCGTGTAGAGCACCGCACCGAACTTCGGACTTATCTTCCTTGCCCGTTCGAGTGCTCTAAGCGCGGGCTCGAAATCCCCCCGGTCGATGTAGTACTGCGCTATCTTGATATACGGAACAACGTAGTTCTGGATCAGCTTGGTGGCGGTAGCGTCCTTGTACACTGACGTGTCATACTCTCCCTGCTCGTTGATGATCCCTCTGTAAAGATACTTCTCGGTGATGTTCTTCCAAGCTCGTTCTGGATCTACTCTCTCTGGCTCCCCTTCTTCATCCACTATCCGGAACCCGAGACCCTCCATGACGAGATTCTTCTCCAGTCCCATCTGGTCCGGCACCGTCACAGCAAGGTAGATCGGCCGGTCCGGGTTCTCCCGAAGGATGTGCCTCACCATGATGTCTTTCACATACACGACCGAGCCATCCGGCATCATGAATGCAACCAGCTTGTCGATGTCCTCATCAGGGATCGTGATCCTCACCTTGGGGTCGTAGTCCCGGAGCTGGCGGATGTACCAGTGCGTATTGAGGAGGCTCAGATTGACCACTCGGACATCCTTCCGAAAGCCCTCCACCTCCTGGATGTACCACAGCGGGAAGGTATCATTGTCGCCATTCGTGAATATGATTGCGTTCTCATCAAGCCCAACAAGCATGTTGTAGGCATAATCTCGCGCAATGTAGAAGTGGGTGCGGTCGTGCTCGTACCACCCGTGCCTGGCGGGCAAGAAGGAAAGGAGCCGGAAGAATCCTATGGCTCCCACTCCAAACGCATGGGCGCCTGAGGTCTCAAGCAAGCGGCCCTCCTCCAGTACCGGCTCAC
>CAYMBA010000249.1:0-3074 GCA_964388535.1 uncultured bacterium
GGGACGCGTTTGGGGCTTGAGCGTGCGCGGGAGGATCTGGCGGCGTTGAAGGAGGTGGGGGGAGCCGGCTCGAGGGACTATTTGGAGATGCGGAAGCGGGTGGATGATGCCGGATCGGAGTTCGAGGCGCGCGTGAGGGAGTTGGTGAGGGGAATAGAGGAGGTAGCGGGCAAGGAAGAGCCCAGTGTGGAGGATGTGAAGAAGGCGCAAGCGTACTTTGCGGAGTTGGAGAAGAGAGACGGGGGACGGAGCGACCTGGAGGATCTTCGGAGGAAGGCGAGGGGGGTGAGGAAGCGGCACGAGGCGGTGGTCTCGAAGCTCGAGGATGAAGCGCGAGCGAAGCTGGAAGCATGGCACTTGGCGGGAGCGATGGACCTGATTAGACGTCTGCGGACCCTGGGTGAGCCCACGATTGCGGAAGGGCTGAGCCGTGAGGTTTCGGAGGCAAGGAAGTGGCTGGGCACCCGGGCGGGAGAGGAGCGGGAGTTCGAGGTTTGGCCTGGGGTGAAGATGGCATTCGTGTGGGTGCCTGCTGGGACGTTCAAGATGGGGTCGCCATCCAATGAGCCCAAACGCGATTCGGATGAGGGCCCAGTGCACGAGGTGGAGATAAGCCGCGGGTTCTGGATGGGTAAGTACGAGGTCACCCAGGGGCAGTGGCAGGCGATTATGGGGGAGAACCCGAGTGAGTTCAAGAACTGCGGCTCCGACTGCCCCGTGGAGAACGTCTCCTGGGAGGATTGCCAGGAGTTCATCGGGAAGTTGAACGGGCGGCTGCCCTCGGGGGCATGGCGGTACCGGTTGCCGACGGAGGCTGAGTGGGAGTACGCGTGCCGGGCGGGGACGCAGACGGCGCTCTACACGGGGCCCATTACGATCAGGGGGTGGAACAACGCACCCGAGTTGGATGCCATAGCGTGGTACGGGGGGAACAGTTGTGTGAGGTATGAGAGGGGCTGGGACTGCAGTGACTGGCCTGAGAGGCAGTATTCGTGCAGCCGCTGTGGGACGCATCCTGTGGGGCGGAAGGAGCCCAATGCGTGGGGGTTGTATGACATGCTGGGGAATGTGTGGGAGTGGTGCCAGGACTGGTATGGGGAGGGTTACTACAAGCGCTCGCCCAGGGTAGACCCTAAGGGTCCTGCCTCCGGCTCCTACCGCGTCGAGCGCGGCGGCGGCTGGAACGTCAGCGCGCGCGGCTGCCGCTGCGCCGATCGCAGCTGGAACGATCCGGGCTGGCGCAACAACAACCTCGGCCTTCGGCTCGTGAGGGCGGCGGATTGATTTACCCTTTGCACTTTTACCCTTTTACCCTTTGGAGCGGTGCAGGGCGGGCGGCGCGAGCGGAGCGGCGGAGGGCCGGAGCGGGAGCGAGCGGCCCCCGCCGGGCGGAGCGAGGAGCCGGCCGCCCTGCACCGCCGGGGCTTCGTTTCGGCGCTTCCTGTGGCGCTTCCAGGCACGAGGATCCACCGCCGGAGGTGGATTCGGCTTGCCGTTCCGGGATGCTCGTTGTAGAAGGGACATGTTCGGATTGCGGAGCCGGCTGCCTTCTCTATCGGGATTTGGGTGCGCCGTGCGGCAGCCGGGTGCTCCTTCGGCCTGCGGTTGTGCGAGTGACTGGGTCGCATGGAAGTTGAGATCGTAGTGGTCCCGTTCCTGCCGGAATCGGAGTCGTTCGACACCTCGGTGCTCGATCAGGTCCGCTCGCGGGGAAGGATCGTGCGCATCGAGGCCGAGTTCTTCACGTACGACGGGCATCCCTACTCGGCCGCATAGAGGGGATCGGCCAGCGAAAGGTCGCCCGCTACGGCCAGGCAATACTGGAGATCGTGGCACGTCACGAAGCCGGCGTGGAGGCACGGCCGGCCGGGGAAGGTGGCCGCAGTTCCCCGGTCGAGGGGCATACCCCAGGACAGGCTTCCGGGCCGGCAGGGGAGGAATCGAATGAGCAGCAGCCGCCATCAGCAGAGTGATCTGCCGTTGTTCGTGCACTGGCTCGAGTTCGTCAAATGGCTGTTCGCGAGGACGGAGCGCTTCCCGCGGCGGGTGAGGTGGTCGGTGTCCTCGCGGATCGAGTCCCTGGCCCTCGATGTTCTGGACTGGATCGTCGTAGCACGCTACTCCAGAAACAAGGCCCCAGTCCTCCGCAGAATCAACCTTGCCATAGAGCGCCTGCGTATCCTCCTGCGCCTGTGCAACGAACAAGGGTTCCTGGCATCCAGTGCCTATGAGTACGCCGCAAGAAGCCTCGTTGAAGCAGGCAGAATGGTGGGCGGCTGGAAGAAGGCGATGGAGAGGTGAGGCGCGTTGAAATCGACTTCGAGACCGTCTGCAGTTTCGGGTCGCTGCGGCGTGCAGCCGCTCTGGCCTCCAGGGGTAAGCGCAGCCGCGCCTCCGTTGCCCGCTTCTTGTTCAACCTCGAGCCCGAGTTGCTCCTGCTTGAGTCCGAGTTGAGGGACGGCTCCTATCGCCCCAGGCCGCCGCAGCAGTTCGCTATCCGCGATCCGAAGCCGCGGACCATAACAGTGGCGCACTTCAGGGACAGAGTCGTCCACCATGCCCTTTGCGCGCAGCTCGGCCCCGTTCTCGAGTCGCTATCGATACCTTGGTCGTATGCCTGCTACAAGGGGCGAGGCCCGCTTGCCGCGCTCGATCGGGCGGTTCACCTGATCCGTTCCAACCGCTACTTCCTGAAGGTGGATGTCCGCCGGTTCTTCGAGTCCATCGACCATGGCGTGCTGTTGAGGTCCATCCGGAGGGCTGTACAGGGTCCAAGGGTGCTGCGGTTGATCGATACGATAGTCGGCTCGCCCACACCGGGGTTTGCTGCCGGGAAGGGCCTTCCGATCGGCAATCTCACGAGCCAGCACTTTGCCAACTTCTACCTCACCGGCCTCGACTGGTACATCCTGCGGACGATCAGGCCGCGCGGCTACGTGCGCTACATGGACGACCTCCTGCTCGTGGACGATGACAGGTCGCTCCTGAAAGGAGCGCTGCGACAGATTGATGCCTTCCTGCGGCAGCTGGAACAACAACGCGCGCAACTGCCGCTGCGCCAATCGCAACAGGAA
>CAYMBA010000250.1:0-3044 GCA_964388535.1 uncultured bacterium
TGCTGGTCAGCACCCAGACCGAAGAACAGATCACGGGCCTCGTCCTCGTACCCCCTCAGCCCAAACAAGCCTGCCAGGTTAGTGAGACGCACCTCGGCGTTCGTCGCACTCAGGAAGCCATTGGTGTACAACTCCGCTCTCACCTCATCGGCAAGAGTCTGTTGCCTATAGACCAAGCCCGCCACGACAAGGAGCGCCAAAACAGCCACCGCCGTGGCTGCAATGGCCATCCACTGCGCCCGTGACACCGGCATGTTCTCTCTCACCCACTGGGCATCAAACACCCGGGCATAGATGCGATTGCGCACCACCAACGCACCATCGGGCGTCGCCTTCACCAGCCCCGTCAGCTTCAACTGGCTCTTGGCCAGTGACCGTTCCTCGTCCTTCACCCGCTTGCCGGCCAATACCCGGCGGTAGACGCGCAGCATCCCGCCCCGCTCCCGGCTCTCCCCAATCCGGTCGCGAATGAACTGCAGGTTTGTCTCCTTCCGCGCCTCCTCCGCCAGAAAGAGCTGCTCCACCAAGCCGTCAATCCGTTCGTCGCTCCAGTGACCGTCCCCAGCCACCACCTCGGCACAGACCTTCTGCGTTAGATAGGGATGTCCCCCGGTCCAATACAGCACCCGCTCCAGAATCGCCCCCGCCTGCTCGGGATAGGCAGCTTGCAACCCCACCAGCAGTACCTGCGCTTCCTCAGAAGTGAAGTCGTGCAGGTCAATGGACGTGCCGATGTTGTAAGGCGTGCGAGTGCGGTCCTTGATCAAGTCCGAGGGGCGGGCCGCTCCCAGCAGGACGAAGGTGATCCGCTTGTAAGCCGGATCGCTGGCCCGGGCGTTGTAGGCGGCGCGGATGGCGGCGAAGAAGTCGTCGGTGAAAGGCAGCTTCAGAGTGGAGTCGATCTCATCAATAAAGACAACTATCGACTCTCGAACCTCCTCCAACACTACCAGCCGCAAGAAATCGGTGAAGCGCTGCACAGGGCCGAGTTGCTCCCGTTCGCTCCACCAGGCCGCTTCGTCCACACTCAATCCCAACTGTCGCTTGAAGCGGCTGATCAGCCCGAAGTACCACTCGCTGGCGCTGACCTCGGTGCCCACTCCGGTCAGGTCAATCGTCACCGTGCGTATGCCCTCATTCCGCAGGCGACTGACGGTGCGCACCATCAGGCTGGACTTGCCCATCTGCCGGGCGGTGAGCACGTTGCAGTACTGGCCCAATAGCACGGTTTGCATCAGCTCCTCGTCCGCCTGGCGGGTCACGTAGCTGGGTGCGTCAGGGTCCAACGCACCGCCGACTTTGAAGAAGTCTTCAGCAGCAAGGGGAACGTTCATCGTAGCTTATCCTTGAAGTACATTTTGTACAGATCGCAGCGGCACGTGCAGCGCTCGCCACTCCCCTTCACCAGCCCCGCTCGCAGCAATCGGAAGAACGCCATCTCGTCCGTGCAACGCTCGTGGCGGACGATCTCTTTCAGCGCCCTCCTCAAATCTGGCTCGTCGCGTAACAGCCAATGATAACGCCGCAGGTGATCGCCAAAGGGACCATAGTCGGTGGCAGCCGCGCGGACCAAGTCGGCCCAGGTCAATCGCTCAGTAACCAATGTGTAGAGCGCTTTGCGGGTAAGATAGGGGTGACCACTGAGCAATTCCATCAACTGAGGAAGGTCGCTACCCCTCACAGGCAAACCGTGTCGCTGGTTCAGATCGCGAACCTGTGCCTCATTAAAATCCTTCAGATAGAGTCTGAGCCCCACGTTGAAGGGTGACTGATTCACGTCAGTAAGGAGATAGGGCTCTGTGGAGATAACCATCACGATGTTGAGCTTGTTCCACTCTTCATCCAGTGCCCGGCTCTCGTGCCAGGAGCGAAGTAAGGCAAAAAAATCATTGTGTAAGCTGGTTTGCAGCAGACGGTCCACCTCATCCATAGCCAGGACGATAGGTGCGTCGCTTTCAGGCAGGACACAGTCCTCCATCAAACGTGTCAGTTTGTCCTGTGGTCCGAGCGAACCATGCCACACCTTTTCCACCTCTGCTACATCAAGCCGCAGCTTACTGACGATGAACTCCGCCAAGTAGCGTAAGAAACCCTCGGCTGTCTCCAGATGATCCCTGTCAACTCGCTGCATGTTGAGGCTCACTCGCTTGGCTCCACTCTGGCAAGCATGGTGCACGCCGCGCACCAGAAGTGAACTCTTGCCCGTCTGGCGCGCGGCACGAATCGTGGTGGTGGTGCCCGATTTCACGACCTCGCGCTTAAGACGAGCGTCGGCAGTGCGCTCGATGTAGAACCTATCGCGCAGCTTCACCGCCCCGCCCGGTGCTTCCAACTCTTCGAGGAAGCGTGGGTCGAACTCCGGCAGCGGTGGATGCAGAGCTTCATCATCAGCAATGATGCGACCGTCCTCAGAGACGATGGCTCCCTCGGCCACAGGTCTGGCCTGGATAGGTGCCCGCTTCGGCAATCGACCTTCGATGGCAGCCAGAATCTCATTGCCGACGCACTCGTCATCTGACTCGCTCTGCCAGACCACGTATTGCAGTGGATCCAGAAAAGCATCAATTGAGTAGGGTAACAAGCCCTCATAAACTACACGCACCGGCAAAATGCGCGGGTGTCCCTGCAACTTTCGATACTCATAGGCCCGTCTGACTTCAGCCTGCACCATCTCGCTATCCGCTGATTCTTTGGACAACAATACGACCAGAAAATCGCTGGCCTTGATCTGCCGGTCTATCTCCTCTAGCCAGGCTTCACCGGTTCGCAGGGTACCATCGATGAAGACGTTGTGGCCCTGGGCGGTAAGGAATTCATACAGATAGGTAGCCAGTTTTTGATCGGGATCAACAGTGCGCTTGTAGCAGATGAAGAGGTGGGCTGGGTGGATAGCCATTGTTTCGGCTCCCTGAGATTCTAGGTGGACACTACCACACAACTCATTAAAACTCATCTCCACCGCCTCCAGCACCAGGCAGTTCAGCACATTCACAACCTGCGCCCGGGCGTGCTTCAGCGCATCCGTATCGCCATACTTGCGTGCT
>CAYMBA010000251.1:0-3011 GCA_964388535.1 uncultured bacterium
GAAGGCACCCTCGAGAATCCCCTCCTTGATCCTGGAGACGGCTGCCTCGCGGATTTCGGAGTTCGCGACGCTCTTTGTGCGCATCAACGAGGGGACGGCGGCGGTCTTTGTCAATGGTCTTATTCGTGAGGTCCTGGGCAGCAGCGAGGGGAAGTTCGAGGAGATCCGCGCCCTTGTGGACGGTTTTACGCCCGAGGAGGTTGTCCGCGCTTGCGGAGCTGATGCTGAGCAGATGAAGAAGGCTGCGGAATTGCTCGCCGGCGCTGAAGGCGTAATGGTCGGACTTGGGCCACGTGCTGCAGAGGCGCGGGAGCCGCTTGAGAACCTGCAGCGGGTGCTTGGGCATCTGGAGGCTGAATGCGGGGGTGTCAACTATCTGGCCGAGTTGTGCAATTCACAAGGTGCCTGTGATATGGGGGTTGCCCCCGGGTACTTGCCCGGTTACGCCTCGCTAGCTGATGCCGAGGCGAGGAGCAGATTCGCAAAGATCTGGCGCTCCGAGATGCCGGAAAATACTGGAGCCGACGTGCGGGGACTGCTAGAGGGCTTTGCCTCAGGGAAGCACCGTGTGCTTCTGTGCGCGGGCGAGAACCTCGTGGTGGCGGGATTCGGTGAGAACGGGCAGACCGCAGCGGCGCTGAGGGGCCTTGGGACGCTCATCTGCTTCGACTCATTCCGGAACGAGACGACGGAACTTGCGCACATAGTCCTCCCTATCGCTGCCTGGGCAGAGGAGGATGGTACGTACACGAATGCCGAGCGGCGCGTGAGCCGACTGCGGAAGGCAGTCGAGCCGCCCGGAGAGGCCAGGAGCGCCGTGTGGGTGTTTGCGGAGTTGGGCAGGCGCCTCGGGGTTGATTCGATGCAAGATGAACCTCATGCGGTGTGGGAGGAGGTCAGCAGGGCTGTGCCTGAGATGGCAGGCATTACGTACGCACGGATCGCCGAAGAGGGTATTCAGTGGCCGGCTCCGGATGCGCAGTCTCCAGGGTCGCCGCGTGTCGCGGTCGAGTCCCTACCAAAGGTGGAACTAGCTCGGTCACCGATAAACTACCACCACAGGGCCCTGCTCGAGGAGTGCGAGGGGCTGCTGGAGTCCATCTCGGAGGCTAGTGGCCTTGGAAAGCGGCACTGGCCGGGGGAACCCGAGGAAATCGAAAGAGCCTTCGTGGAGCTGCTCCGGCGCGAGGGGCTTCTCGAGAAAAGGGAGCAGATAGACGCGGTCCTTGCGGAATACAGGCCACGGCGCGGTGGCCTCATACCGGTGCTTCAGAAAGTTCAGGAGGCGATTGGGTTCCTGCCGGTTGAAGCACAGAACTACATCGCAATGGGCCTTGGGCTTTCGCCCGCCGACGTCTTCGGTGTCGTTTCCTTCTACTCCTTCTTCACAATGGTGCCCAGGGGCAGGCACACGATACGCGTCTGCCTGGGTACCGCGTGCTATGTCAAGGGTTCGGGTACGATTCTCGAGAACCTGGGCAAGCACCTGAAGGTCGAGGTAGGCGGAACTACGGAAGACCGTGAGTTCTCCTTGGAAGCGGTTAGGTGTGTGGGCGCCTGCGGTCTGGCCCCGGTGGTGGTCATCGACAATCACACTCACGGGCGGGTCGATCCCGACAAGATAGTGGAGATCGTCGAGAGCTACAGAGGCAGGGTGAAGGAGAATGTCTAGCACTTCCGGCCTCGTTCTGGGTTCCCGGGCAGCGGCCGAGGCGGATCCTTCGGGCGCTGGGGAGTGGGATGTATGAAACTCAGGGAAGCCATAGAGATTTTGGAGGCAAAGATCCTCTTTGCCACCGACGAGTTGCTAGAGGCCGAGGTCAAAACCGCAGCCTCTAGCGATCTGATGAGTGCGATTCTCGCGCGGGTCGCCGCTCCTGACATTCTCCTGACGGGGCTCACGAACGCTCAGGCCATCCGGACAGCTTCTGTCTTTGGGATACGGGCCGTGATTGTGGTGAGGGGACGGCCGGTCGAAGAGAGCCTCGTTGGGTTGGCGGAAGAGGAGGAGATCGTACTCGCCTCGACCCACCTGACGCTCTTCGAGGCTTCCGGGAAGCTGTACGAGAAGGGCCTCCGAAGTGCAGAGGGGACTGGATGAGGGGTGCCGCTGCGCCTGCAGGCGGGCCGGATGCTCGCCGGCCTGAGTCGAACATGGACGCAACCATCGCGGTGACACAGGAGATTCTCCTTCAGCTCCGGATCTCGGACGTCATGAACCGCAATGTCATAACGACGGATCCGGACACGAAGATGAGCGAGCTCAGGAGGATCCTCAAGGAGCACAAGATCTCCGGGACCCCTGTCGTCAAAGACGGTGAGCTGGCGGGGATCATAAGCATAGAGGATCTGATCCGTTGGCTGAGTGAAGGCGGTCCCGACTGCCCGATTGGCGAGCGTATGACTAGGAACCCGGAATGCCTGTACAGCGACCAGACACTGTCGCAGGCGGTGCGAACATTCGACGAACGAAAGTTCGGTCGCTTCCCCGTTCTGGATCGCTCCTCTGGGAAACTCATGGGGATTGTCACGAAGTGGGATATAATCTCAGGTGTGTTGAAACGCCTCGAGCGAGAGTACAAAGAAGAGGAGATACGGCAGTACCGGGCGAGCCACATATTCGAAGATCTGGTGGCCGAGTACAAAGAGCTCTACCTCACGTACGAGGTCGTCGGCAAGGACTTCAACAGGGCCGGGAAGGCGTCGACCCAGATGAAGAAGAACCTCAAGCGTTTAGGTATACGGCCCGACATCATCCGGCGCCTGGCGATTGCTTCGTACGAGGCTGAAATGAATGTGGTCATCTACACGCCCGGCGGAATCATGGAGTACCGGGTGACGCCGCACGAGATATTCATGAAGGTGAGAGACTTTGGGCCAGGCATCGAGGATATTGAGAAGGCGTTGCAACCCGGCTATTCCACGGCAAGCGACTGGGTGCGGGAGATGGGTTTTGGCGCCGGAATGGGGCTGCCGAACATAAAGAAGTGCGCTGACAAGATGGAGATTGA
>CAYMBA010000252.1:0-3007 GCA_964388535.1 uncultured bacterium
TGTGATCACAGGCCGCTCCATCAAGTAGTCTATGAACGTCAGGGCCGTTATGGTATCCGTGGTCGTGGTCGCCAGGATCCTCCGCGCGTCTTCCCCCTCCAGAGGCACCCCTTCCCAGGGCGGTTTGGAGGCTTCCTCATCCTGGAGCACCTTCAGCCCGCCCCGCTCGACGATCTTAGTCGAGTCCACCTCCCTGGAAACCCCGGCGACCCTTTCGTGGAGGAATCGTGTTATCCAGAGCACTTCTTGCATGTTTTCCCGGTACTGGTACTTCTTCTTTAGTCTCTCCCGAAACTCCTTCGCATAGGAAGTGGCCCGCTCCATCGTGATGTTCCGCTCCAGCGAAGACCGCACCTCTTCGAACGGAGGCTTCGGATCCTTGGGCCGGGTCTCGAGCAGCTTGACCAGGATTGTCCGGGTGCCCGCCTGTACCGGCCCACCGACCTCCCCCACTCGGAGTTTGCTGAGGACCGAGTACACTGACAGCTGTAGATCGGCCACCCACCTCCAGCCGGCATCTATCCCCCTTGGATCTCCTACGTACCGTTCGGCCACCCTCTCGAAGCGGGCGCCCTCTCGGATGGCTCGCAACGCTTCCGCCGCCTCCTGCTCGCTCGGAAACACAACGTAAGCAAAGTGGAACTCCGTATTTCCCTGCTTCTCGTAGATCGACCTGAGTTCTTTCTCCGATGGGGTCGCGGGCTTCTGATACGCGTCAGCCCGAAGCATCTTGGTTATCACGTTTTCGATGTGGCCCTCGAGCCTATCCTGCAGGATCGGTGTCCACTCAACCGAATCCGCTGCGATCTGCTCGAGCAGCATCTTCGATATGTACGTATCCAGAAAGTGTCTGGCCGAAGCCGAGTCGGGAAAGTAGGTCCCCGCTGGGGTGTTCCTGATGGCATCCCGGAAAGCCATTTTGAACTCCTCCAGCGTCAAGATCTGCTCGCCCACCCGCGCGACGACCACTTCTTGCCTCTCGACGCTACAACCAGAGAAGATCGCAAACACCAGCAAAGTGCTGGCAACGCCCGCTCTCAGTAGGTACGAACGTCCGGACACGTTTCACCCCCTGGATCCTCCGAAAGCAGTCACGGCCTGGGCAGCTCGGATGGACCAAGGTCCTGCGGGGCCCAAGCCGATGGAGGGTACACGTCAGAACCGCGCAGTTTCAGCCTCCCGGCGCCCAGCGTCAAGCCGCGGGACGCGCTGCTGTTGACTATGCCAGTCGGGCAATGGTAATGCTTGTTTTACCTTTTTCATAGCCTTGCAATCTTATCCCTAGGGGGCCGACCGAATGGTGGACCAAGAAGGCAGAGGGAAGTCCCTGAGCATATTCTTTCCCGCATACAACGACTGGGGAACGATAGCCAGCATGGTCCTGCTGGCCGCCCGCACGGCCCGCTCTTTGACGGATGACTTCGAGGTGATCGTAGTCAACGACGCCAGTCCGGACCACACCGGCGAGATCCTGGAGGAGATGAGGCACTGCGTCCCGAACCTGAAGATCGTGACGCATTCGACCAACAAAGGCTATGGCGGTGCCTTGCGCAGCGGCTTCTCAAACGCCGCCAAGGAATGGGTCTTCTACACCGATGGTGACGCCCAATACGACGTCAGAGAACTACGGCTCCTGTGGGAAGCCCGGCAAGGTGCGGACGTCGTCAACGGCTACAAGATACGCCGGAGCGACCCATGGTACCGCGCGGTCGTGGGCAGGATCTATCACCACACGGTGAAGATACTTTTCCGGCTCCCCATCCGTGACGTGGACTGCGACTTCCGCCTGATTCACAGAAGTGTTTTCGAGCGCTTCGATCTGAAGGAGAACTCGGGTCTGATTTGTGTGGAGCTTATGGCGAAGATAGCAATGACCGGATGCCGGATAGTGGAGCGCCCTGTTCATCACTACCACCGGATGCATGGAAAGAGCCAGTTCTTCAACTTCAGACGCGTGGCCAGGGTACTCCTTGGCATGATCAGACTCTGGTGGAACCTGTTCGTCCGGAAGGTGCCTCTGAAGGCCCCCGCGGAACCTGTCGGGACAGACACCAGCAAACCCGAAGAGCAAGGCGACCTCTGAGACATGAGCACATCCAAAACACCCACGGAGACTGACCTTGGCACGGTCTTCTCGGGCAAACGCGCCCTGGTGACCGGCGGCTTGGGCTTCATAGGAAGCAACCTTGCGCGAAGACTGGTCGACCTGGAAGCCGACGTCACTATCGTCGACTCAATGGTGCCGGGCCATGGTGGCAACCCATTCAACATAGCCGACTTCGTAGAGCAGGTGACGGTCAGTGGAGCCGACTTGCGCGACAGGAAGTCTATGGAGAACCTCCTCAAGGGCAAGCATTTCGTCTTCAATCTGGCCGGACAGGTGAGCCATATCGATAGCATGACAGATCCACTGACCGACCTGGACATCAACTGCCGGGCTCACCTGACCTTTCTCGAAGCCCTGCGGGCAGTCAATCCAAATGCCAAAGTTGTCTTCGCGGGAACAAGGCAACAATACGGGCGCCCGCGGTATCTACCAGTCGACGAAAGCCATCCCCTGGACCCTGTCGACGTCAACGGAATCAACAAGGCGGCAGCGGAGGGATACCACTTGCTCTACTACAGGGTCTATGGACTCCGAACCGTGAGCCTCAGGCTGACCAATACTTACGGCCCCGGTCTCTTGATGAAGCACCCCCGACAAGGCTTCATAGCCGTTTTCATACGCAGGGCCCTAGAAAACCAGACTATCCAGCTGTACGGTGGGGGCAAGCAGGTAAGGGATCTCACGTACGTCGACGACGTCGTGGCAGCTTTCCTAATGGTGGCAGCTTCGGATGCTACCGAGGGACAGGCCTTCAACCTCGGAGGCATACAACCCTACCCTCTCTACCGGATTGCTGAGGCAATCATAGAAGCAGCGGGACACGGACGGCTAGAGAGCGTGGAGTTCCCAGAAGATAAGAAGCGGATCGACATCGGCGACTACTACGGTAGCTACGAGCTT
>CAYMBA010000253.1:0-2964 GCA_964388535.1 uncultured bacterium
ATGGGCGACGAGACGCACTGTCCAAACTGTGGTCTAGGCCTAGAGGGAACAGGGGCCGAGTCGCATAGCGACGGAGAAGAGGGGGAATCCAGCGCTAGCGACAGTGGGGCACCAAGTGCTGTTCCCGAAGTCCCTGCGCTGATTGGGCTCGAATCCCCGATGCCCAAACCAGGCGGCGAGCTCTCCTCACATGCGGTTCCTCCTGGGCTCGGCATGCACGGGCTCCTGGGCTATGATCTACGAGAGACCTTCCCTGTTAAAGTCGAGATGTGGAGGGATGCCAGGCCGTTGAGGACAGGGGAGGTTGGGACGCTGCGCTTAAGGCTTACCAATGTATCGGGCTCTGAGATTGAGTCTATCAGGTGCCGGTGTGAGCCGGTCCACAAAGGCTGTGAGCTAGAAGACGACACTCAACGCAAGCGTCACCTCGGGCCCGGCGTGCCTTGGGAAGTGTACTTTCCGTTTCGTGGTCTTCCTGCAGGAAAGCCGACCTTCAGATTCCACATCCAGTGCAAGGAGAAGGGGTCAGAGCGTACAACTTTCCTGCTTGCCCACAGCGATGTCGAGGTCGTGAGCATCGATACCGGAAAGGGGTCCGTGCAGATCGTGGCAAGGGCGGATAGGGCTGGGGATGTGAACGTGAATCTGGCTCCGGATCTTGCTGCTGGTGCGGCGGATACCCGTGGTGGGTGGGTTGAGCTGAACTTGACTCCGGACGAGGAAGCGGCCCTTGAGGAGGTCGACAGGAGACCGGCGAGGGTTGTCTCAGCGCTTCATATTGGTGGGCGGACCGACAGAGGTAGGACCCAAGCAACCCACGCGGTGCTTCGTTTCGAGGATGCCGACTCTAAGGTTCTCTTCCACCTGTTTTCGAAGCGGGTTGTGACCTTTGGCCGCGATGGCGAGTGGCGCATGGATGTCTTACCCAAGGACAGTGAGCGCAACTCCCTGTTGCGGCGCTATGTAAGCAGACAACATGGAAAGCTCCTGATCGATAAGTATGTTGTGAGTGTGGAGGTGTTGGGCCGCAATGGGCTGAGGATAGGCAACGAAGAGTTCACACAGGGTAGTGTGGCACACATTGATCCGCACGTGAGGCGCGATGGAACCATAGAGCTTCCTGGCTCGGGAATCCGGTTCTCGTGGAGCTTCTTGGTGACGAGCAAGGAGGCTAAGGCGAGGAGGCTCAGGAGCCTATCGAGCGTCTCCAATGGCAGCCCCGAGCCCGACTCACTCTTTGGGATTCGCTCGCCCGCAAGTTTTGATGCCTTGCTGTTCAGCCCGCTCAAGAACGATCTACAAGACGGACGTCCGCCTGCGATCCAATACGCGGTCATGGTCATCCGGCAAGTACTCGTAGGGTCCTCCCCGTCGTGTGCCGTCTGTGTGCGGGGCGAGGGAGTCGAGCACGTACACGCGGCCATCGTGCGCTCGGGCGGGGGCTACTGGATCCAGCATGTTGGTTCCGACGCGGCAGTGACACTCGTGCGGTCGCTTTCTGAGCCAGGGCGGGAGAAGAGGCTCCGGCAGGGAGAGATGACACGCCTCTTCGACGGGGCCGGGATCACGGTGGGGGAAAGTAGGATGTATTTCTACGTCCTAGAGTGAACGGGCTGCTGTCTGCAAGCATGCCCCCGTCGGTCGCGTTGATACTTTGGACGCTGGTGGTTGCCAACCGGGGGAACGAGCGATGCTCCATGTAAGCCTATCCAGTTGGTTGCAGGGGACTACGAGGCCCCACGGTTCCCGAAGAAGCGGCAAGAGCACAGGGGGAAGGATAGGGGCCGGCGTGATGGCCTTGGTCGCGGTGGGGTTTGTGGTTCTTCCCATCTTGCTGTCCGGGTGTGGCTCGCCGCCCCGACCCGAGATGGTGGGAAGGGCCAACTACGAGTGCGAGATGGGCATGCGAGCCCTTGATTCGGGAGATTTCCCCACCGCGCACAAGCACTTTCTCTCCTGCTTGAATCATCTGGAAGACGCTTCTTGTTGCCATCAGGGCCTTGCGTTGTGTCTGGCAGAGGAGGGGAGTTTCGACGAGGCGCTCAAGGAAGCCAAGCGCGCGCGGAGGGTCTCCAAGAACGACTGTGCTTCGTTGATCGCTACGGGTCGTGTGTATCTGAAGATGGGGGAGCACGCCAAGGCTGCGCAGTGGTTCCGCAAGGCAACCAAGCAGTGTCCCCAGTCTGCTGAGGCATTCCGATGGTTGGGAAGGAGCCTCGCCGGGGAGGACTGGAAGGCTACCGAACAGGCATATCGAAGGGCACTGGAGATAGATCCCAGGCCGGAGATCGAGAGGGAGTGGCGTGCCGTACAGGCTCAGCGCCGTGCTCACGGTGCAGAAGCCATCCTGCTTCACTTACCTTCGCAAGACACCATTACCCGCGGCGAGCTGGCCGCACTGTTGGATGCCCGCATTGCACTTGAGCGACTACGGCGCGTTGGAAGTGTCTTGCGCCCTGACCTGCTTGAGCCTGGGCCGCCGCCCTACGTGGAAGAGGGTCGCAGGGATGCTGCCCTTTCGGCCCCAGACGTCCCTACCCACTGGGCCGCCGGGTCCATCACGAAGGCTGTGGCGCTGGGGGTGATGCGGCTGCGCTCCGACGGCCGCTTTCATCCTGAGGACCTCGTCTCCCGTGCCGAGCTGGCGGAAACTCTCGTTGCTGCCCTTTCGGTGGCATCTGGAAACAGGGACGTTTTCACGCTTTTGAGTGATATTCATACCCCAATCGAAGACTTGCCGAGGCAAAGCCCGTACTTCGCACCCGTCATGGTTTGCCTCTCGCGGGGGCTGATGGAGGTCCGGCGGGCGGGCTTCTTCGAGCCGGAAGCACCGGCCACAGGCGCTGAGGCAGTTCTTGGGGTCACGGCGCTGCAAGAGACACTCGGGGCGCTCGGATGGCCCGAAGAGTAAGGGGGAAGGTGGCTTTACTCTTTGTGGAGGGATTGCCAATGGCGAGGCAGGTC
>CAYMBA010000254.1:0-2954 GCA_964388535.1 uncultured bacterium
CGGAAGACGCGCGCTTCCGCTATCCCTTCATCACTTGTTCGAACTGTGGACCGCGCTTCTCGATTGTCTGCTACTTGCCGTACGACCGGGAACGGACGTCAATGGCGTGCTTTCCCCTCTGCGAGTACTGCGCCTCCCAGTACCGGGATCCTTCTGACAGGCGCTTTCATGCAGAGCCACTGAGCTGTCCCTCCTGTGGCCCGCATCTGTTCTTCGTGGAAGCCGGTTCCGCTGTCGCATCCGTGCTCCGGCCAGATGCGTCCGGTGGCCTGCAGGTTTCTTCCGCCGGAAGGAACTACCAGGAGGTGATTGCACGGGCCAAGCACATGCTCTCGCGAGGCGGCGTCGTTGCGGTGAAGGGGCTGGGTGGTTTCCAGCTCGCATGCAGGGCTGACTCGGCGGAGGCGGTGGAATTGCTCAGGCGCAGGAAAAGAAGACCGCGAAAGCCGTTTGCCCTCATGGTGCGCGATCTGCGGACGGCCGAGACGCTTGTGGAACTGGATGAGCCCTCTAAGCGCATGCTGCTCTCTCAGCAGGCGCCGATCGTGCTCGCGCCTCGTCGCGAGGACGCCCCGGTGGTGCGCGCGGTCGCACCGGATCTGGGGGACCTCGGTGTCATGCTCCCCACGACGGGACTCCACGGCGAGCTCTTCCGCAACACTGAGCACGACGTCCTGGTCATGACGTCTGGCAACGTGTCAGACGAGCCGATTGCCTGCGGCAACAGGGAAGCTCTCGAGCGCCTCGGGGAGATTGCGGACGGTTTCTTACTCCACGACAGGGACGTCGTCCGGAGGCTCGACGATTCCGTCGTGCGCTCCTCCCCACCCTTGTGCGGGGGGGAGCCCTTCGTGGTTCGCCGGTCTCGGGGTTTCGTTCCTGTTCCGCTGGAACTCCCGGTGCGGGCGGGCCAGCCAATCATGGCGATGGGGGCGTTCCTCCAGAACACTGTCTGCCTCGCCCTGGGTGATGAGGCCATCCCCTCGCAGCACATCGGGGACCTGAGTTCGGAGGAGGCGAGGGCTTTCCTGGCCGAGGCGGTCTCAGGCCTCGAAGAGCTCTTCAAGGCTGAAGCTGCGTGCTTCGCCGTGGACCTCCACCCCGACTACCCCAGCCGCTGGCTGGGGCAGGCGATGGCCAGGGCAAGGAAAGGGCGCCTGATCGGCGTACAGCACCACGCAGCCCACGCAGCAGCGGTGCTTGCCGAGCACGGGCGTTTTCCCAACCCATCGGAACCGGCGGGAGCGATCGTGCTCGATGGCACCGGCTGGGGAAGCGACGGGGTAGCCTGGGGTGGGGAGTGGCTGCTTTTGGATGGCTCACCTGCGTGCACTCGTCTTGCTCACATCGAGCAGTTTCCGCTCCTGGGTGGAACCGTGGCTGTAAAAGAGCCCTGGCGGGTGGCGGTGGCTCTGGGCGTGGCGGCGGGTGCGCAGGCAGAGATGAAGAAGCTGAGAGGCAGCGGCCTGTGGACCGATGTGGTGGACGACAGGGAGTTCGATGCGGTTTCCTCCCTCTTGGCCTCAAGCGGCAGGTCGCGCTTCCCTGCAGCGTGCGGAGCCGGCAGGGTCTTCGAGGCCGCCGGCGCCGCGGCTGCGGGTGTTGCGAAGAACGGCTATGAGGGCGAGGCGGCAGTGCTGCTGGAAGCCCTGGCAGCTCGCGTGCTGGGCTCTGAGCCAGTTGGGCTCGATGTGCTCGAGTGGCGCCGTGCAAGAAAGGCTGCGGTTGTACAGGGGCGCCTAGATGCGCACTTGCTCATCGGTGCACTTATACGAAGGCTTGCTAAGGGTTGTACGCCAGAAAGCGAGGCCTTGTCATTCCATGTGGCATTCGCACGGGCGGCTGCTGATCTTGCTGTAGAAGTCTTTCGGGATGTGACGGATGTCATCGCCCTGGGAGGGGGCTGTCTAGTCAACAGGATCCTACGCCACTATCTGCAACAGTTCCTCAAGGAGGAAGGCTTCAAGGTGCTTCTACCCATGCGGATGCCGCCGGGTGATGGGGGTATTGCATACGGCCAGGCGGTGCTTGCAGCGGCCGCACTCCAAAGCAGCGCGAACGAGGTGGAGGTAAGGTGCCCAGGCGACTAGCAGGAGGTCGGCTTCGATGTGTCTTGCAGTCCCGATGAGGATCGTCGAGCGCGATGAGGTGCACGGCATCGCAGAGGCACTTGGGGTCAGGCGCAGGGTGTCGTTGATGCTCGTTCCTGAGGCGAAGGTGGGCGATCATGTGCTCGTTCACGCTGGATTCGCTATAGGTGTCGTGGATGAACGCGAGGCCGAGGAGACCCTCGATCTATTCAAGGAATACCTCAAGATGCAGGACGGGTCTGGCCCGGAGGAGACGGAGGGATAGGTGGAGAACCTTGGACCAAGGAAGCGCCTGCTCACTGGCAGGCTGGATGATGCTTTGAACAGCCCCGCCGCAGTAGAGAGCCTGCGCGAGCGCATAGATTCACTGGCATCCGGGCTTGGGCGAAGGGTGACCTTCATGGAGGTCTGCGGCACTCATACACACGCTATAGGATCGGCTGGAATAAGGCGCATGATGCCGCAACATGTCCGGCTCGTCTCCGGGCCGGGCTGTCCTGTGTGCGTGACCCCAGTTTCATATCTGGATCGCGCCGAGGCGCTTGCACGCATGCCGGGAACCCTTGTCTGTACCTTCGGTGATCTCTACAGGGTTCCATCCAGCACCGGAAGCCTGGAGCAGGCGGCGGCCGATGGCGCATCGGTGCGGATCGTGTACTCCGCAGAGGATGCCCTCGAGGAAGCCACCTCGGGCGACTGGAAGCGTGTCATCTTTCTCTCCATCGGCTTCGAGACGACCACGCCTACTATTGCCGCGGCACTCGAGAGCGCTTCTCGGAAGGGCCTGGACAGATTCGCGATCCTGCCGGGCAACAAGACGATACCACCGGCCCTGCGGGCCCTGGCCTCGGACGAGCGGACGTC
>CAYMBA010000255.1:0-1665 GCA_964388535.1 uncultured bacterium
CTTTGCAAGCAAGGTTGCGTTCCTTGGCGTCCAGTGACACGCCACCCTTTGGGCGTCACCACCGGTTGCGGGTCTGGACCCGCGCTCCTTGGCCAATGGTAGCGGTTCTCCTGGCCGGATGTGCCTACTCGTTTTCCGCGCGGTCTCTACCCTCTCACATAAAGACGATCGCCATCCCGGTCTTCCGCAATGAAACCCTGGATGGGACCATAGCACAGGAACTTACACAGGGCATCGCTGAGAAGTTCATGGAGGACAATAGTCTTCGTGTCGTAGGACCCGGCCGAGCGGACTGTGTATTGGAGGGGAAAGTCGTTGCTTACGAGCGGCGGGTGTACAACTACACGGCCGACCAGCAGGCCCAGGACTATGTGCTGGTGGTGTCGGTGTCGATCGTGCTCAAGGATAGAGTAAAGAACAAGGACCTGTGGTCTGAGGATGAGATGACGGCAACTGCTGTCTATCCCGCGGTAGAAGACTCGGGTGTTGTGACGGAGGCAAGTAGCGAGGAGGAAGCAAGGAAGATAGTCGTCGAGAAGCTGGCCCAGGACGTACTGGCCCGCACCTTGGAGAGGTGGTAGGAAGTGGGTCGTCTTTCCGCTAGACCGGGAAGGTTCTTCGCCGAGGACATCCGAGCCGATCTGCCGAAGGGGCTCGTGCTTCTCTGCGGCCCCGAGTCGCTGTCGAAGGAAGAGGCTTTGCGGGCCTTGCTTGAGGCATGCGGGGTAGGGGATACGCAGGGTAAACTGGCTGTCCGTCGCAGCCGTGCGGGGGAACTTCCGGCTTCCGAGATTGCAGCCGCGGGCAATCAGGCGGGACTCTTTGGTGGCGGTGGGCCGGAGGTCGTAATTGTCTCCGAGGCTGAGAGGCTCTCCCGTGGCCCTCGGAGCGAAAAGGAAAGTTGGCTGAGCCTGTCTGAAACGGCCACCCCGAATCCAATCGTGCTGCTTTCAGATCTGGGATTCCTTGATCTCCTCAGACGGGGCTCCTTCTTCAGGTCTCTCCTTGAACGCATCAAGAGCTACGAGTTCGCCTACCCCTCACCAAAAGAGGCCGTCGAGTGGCTTCTGGCATATGCTCAGGGTGAGGGAATACGTCTGACCCGGGGAGCAGCCTGGACACTGGTGGGTCGCCTTGGAAGGGACCTGATGACCCTGAAACAGGAAGTCGTTCGGCTGAGCCTGGCATCTGGTTCGGGGACAGTCGACGAGAGAGCGCTAGAGAGTAGGGCTTGGGCGGGGGCAGCTGGCAGTTCATGGAAGCTGGCCTCCGAGGTCGCCGTGGGACACCCGGAAAAGGCACTGGCGGTGTTCCATCGCCTCCGGTGGGAGGCCCAGCCTGGAGCGATCCTTTGGGCACTGCAGACATCGGTGAGCGATGCCTTGGCAGGGAGGTACCGCGGGTTTGGGGGAAGGCAGGTGGATCTAGCCCCGGCGCCGGTACTTGCACGGATGCTCAGGAGGTGCTACGAGTTCGACCGCAACACGAAGACCGGTCATTGGGCCTCAGCCACGGCTGAAGTGGCTCTCGAGGCCTTGCTTGCAGATGAGTTCGTTGCCCTGAGGAGGCTGGCTGATAGGAAGCAACCGGCCCGGCGATGAGAGGGATGCAATGGCTGGCGTAGTCGAGGTCTCGGACGAGACATTCGTCTCAGAGATTCTGGAA
>CAYMBA010000255.1:1675-2946 GCA_964388535.1 uncultured bacterium
AATCCCCGTGCTGCTCGACCTGTGGGCCGAGTGGTGCGAGCCATGTAAGCAGCTTGACCCTGTGGTAGAGGAAGTAGCAAGGGCCTACGAAGGCCGTCTCAAGGTCTGCCGGCTCGACGTGGGGAGGAACCCCCGAGCGGCGCAGGCCTACCACGTCATGAGTGTTCCTACGCTCCTCTTCATCCGATCGGGAGAGGTCGTAGGTCAACACCTGGGCACGGTTCAGAGCCCGGCGGCACTCTCTGAGAAGGTCGCTGACCACCTGGGGATCAGTTGACGTTGATGCCCACCCTGGCATTCTGCGCCGTGTGAGATCCCCCTGATATCTGCGAGATCGCCGTAATATCAATGAGAGTTGATATCCATGAAAATCGGTGGGCGCCACTCGGCGCCCACCGAAGCCGATCTCTGGGGTTCGCGACCTCGCGAACCCTCTGACCACCGATGGGCGGTAAAGCCGCACTTCAAGGGTCCGACCGCACACCGCCGTGCCGCGGGAGCCGATCTGGGCTCCAGGGGAACGATCCTTTCCGCCCGAGCCCCGCGGACTGCTCACGCGCGGTGCAGAAGGCCCTGCACTCGCACGCGCCCCAACGTTCGCTGGCCACAGTCACCCTCTTGATTGGGCATCCAGTGTGCCCCCTCGGGTTGATCGCAGTCACAGTCGCAACAACCGCTTGAAACCGCCCTTCGTCCTCACGATTCGCAATTCCCATTCCACAGCCAGCCACATAAGGTAGCAGCTGCATCTCCACCGAGGACCGAGGAGGCCATCCACTGCGTGCTCAAGGGATTACGGACGAACCCCCATATGGAATCTCACGGCCCATGGGCCCGGCACTCAGTTGCCGGTACGAATCAGGGATCCCTACTGCAAGGCATCCCTCCAGGTATCTTGCAGAGTGCAAAGGGGAGGGCCGTGCCCAGGCTGGGAAGAAAGCCGGAGGGGGGACGGACTGAGCGCATGTGGCGGTTTACATAACAGTCATTATGCGACGTTGTCTTGCGGACCAGCGAAACCCCCACCCACCGCCCGCCCACGTGGCCTCCCAGAGGTCCGGAGCCTCAACTTCTGCTTTGTGCAGCCCGCCCCTGCGGAGATACCATGCGGCCCATGGCTTGCAACGGAGCCCAAGCGGCTTCAGTCCTTCTGGGAGGCGCTGATGAGAAAATCGCTCCTACTGACCCTCGTAGTCTTTCTGGCCTCGCTTCCGGCGGCTTCGGTGGCGCTCTCGCAGCAGCTGGCGGCCATGGAAACGGCCGTGCTCGAG
>CAYMBA010000256.1:0-2909 GCA_964388535.1 uncultured bacterium
GCAAGAGGGAGTAGTCGAGGGAGGAATCCAATGTTGCGAAAGGCTGCCGCCCTGCTTCTGGCAGCAGGTTTCTGCGCGACATGGCCGGTTGGAGCCCTTTCCGCGCACGCGACGGCCAGGCTGGTGTGGGATACAGGGACACGCCCCATGCGGCTCAAGCGCCCACCGGGGGGTGCGACGGCGGGTTCGTGGCAAGCAGGGTTGCTGTTGGAGATTGAGCTGCCGGGGCCAGCGGACTCGCTCGGGTTCATTCTCTACTGGGCTGCTCCCGACAGTGGAGCTACGGCTTCTTTCGAGGTGGCTGGTTCTGGGGTCGACACCGTGGCGGCCCCCGAGCGGCTCCGACCCATACTTCCTGCCATCACTCTCGGCCCACCTGCTCTGGAAGCGATGCAAAGTTCTTCGGGCGCGGGGCCAAGCAGCTATGCGATACCGCTGAGGCTCAAGGCTAGGGGAACGGACGAGATCCTTGTGGCTGCGCGGAGGATTGTCGCAAGGCTGCGGACGGGGGCGAAGGTGCACCTCGGGAGTGCTCGAGCAAGCTGCGGAGGTGCGTGGCGATTGGGTCTGCCGGCTGTGGTCTCGGAGATCAGAGGCAGGCTCAATTCGCGCTTTCTGGAGAGTCGTATCGTTCTGAGGGGCGATGGACTGGAGCGGCTAGCTGGTTTTCTTTTGGTTGGCAACGATGGTGAGCTAGTAGGTCCAAAGCGTGTCTTGGATCAGACAAACGAGTCGGTCACGCTAGTGTTTGCGAACAAGCGGCTCCCACGAGGGGAGCTGGACGCTATAGTCGAGGACGTCGACGGATTGCGCTGGACCCTGCCTAGGGCAGTCGTTTGTGCTCCCTTCGAGGAGAGATTGCCGGGAGACAGCAACCTCGGGGTGGTGCCAGGGGAGGAGGACGAGGATGAACGCTAGAACCCTAGTCAGCGTAGTGGCCATTTTCTTGGTGGCGTCGCTACTCCCGGAAGCGCCATTGGCTGTGGGGATGGGGATCAACGCTGGGGTGCGCCTGCTTGTACACGTCGAGGAATATGTGTCGCCGCCCAGGGGAACCGCTGTCAATCCGTGCGAGATGATGATGCCGGAGGTTTCCTCGCCCGATGAACTTGAGGTCAGCTATGACGGGGATGCCGACACCCTAATCGTGTGGGTCTACGCCTTTCGCCAGGACGGGCTTCACGTTGCGGCTATGCAGTTCGGCATCGAGTATGCCGGGCTAGATGTGCTGGCTTTCGGTCAGTGCAAGGGCGGCCGAGCACTCAGTCTGGATAAAGGGCCAGCGTGGCCGCAGAGTGGCGCTGAGGGCGTCTTCGGATGGTTCGGAACCGATGTGCTGGAGGGCCCGATGGAGCCTCTTCTGTGGTTCGTTGTGGCCAGGACACAGCGGGATGGCTATTTCGGGGTCCGTTCCACCACAATGATCCCACCCGGAGGTATTGTTGCCTCTCCCGGAACAATCCCCAGCGAGGACAGGATCGTTGCCTACGGGCGGGTCGGCATCGGATCCGAGCCGGGAACATTGCCACTACCTGATAGGTCTTTCGTGCCCGCGGCCTGGGGTGGCTGTTCGGTCTCCATACGCTAGTCTCCCATGCAGCCTCAAGATTGGATCTTCGTGTCCGGGGCGGATCCAGTAGAGAAACCCATGATTTCTAGTTCGTCTTTCTCGAACCCGATTGGCTCGAACTCCGGCTTAAGCCAGATTCCGAAAAGATCGTGAACCCGCTCCCGGATGGTGTTGACCATTTGCAGCAGGTGAGCGCTGGTAGCACTGCCTTTGTTGATCAGGAAGTTCGCATGGATGCGGCTTACCTCCAGTCCCCCGACCCGGAATCCCTTTAGGCCGGCGGCGTCAATCAGACGCCCAGCGCTGTTTCCCGGTGGATTGAGGAAAGCACACCCGCAGCTTGGGCCCTTCGGCTGCCTTGCTCTCGATGCGCGGGCGGCGGATATGTTCTGCTCGAGGAGCGCCGGCTGCTCCGGGCTGAGCACAAACAGCGCCCCAACAACAGCCACCCGGTTTTCCACCGCTTTGAATCTCGAGGTCCTGTAGCTGGCAGCAAGTTGGTCCTTTGTGATCCATGTGGTGCTTATCTGCCCGGTCTCAACGGCGCTTAGGTCGACAACAGCGGCTGCGCCGAGCACCGAGGCCATCTCCCGGCCGAGTGCTCCGGCGTTGCCGGCGATGGCGCCACCGACGCTGCCTGGCAAGCCGAGGGCCCACTCGAGGCCACTGAGGCCACTTCTTGCGGTGCGCAAAGCGACAGCGCTGACGGGGGATCCCGCGGGGGCAAGTAGGGGGACAGTACCCGGGGGGCCCACTGGCATGCTTGCTACAAGCTGCGAGAGCCCGCAACCACTCCATGTCCTGGGCACCCGGAGCAGGAGACCTTGGTAGCCCCTGTCGGAGATTGCAAGGTTTGTACCGTGTCCTATCAGGCGCCAGGGAATCCCAAGTGCACCCGCGGCCTTCACAGATTCCACAAGCTGGTCTATGTTGTCTGTTGTGGCGACGTAGGAGACGACTCCTCCAATCCCCCAGCGGGTGAGGGCACTCCCCGGGACATTGGCTGTCCAGTAGTCGGGGATGGAGAGGGCAGTCCTCACGTGCTCATCCGGCTTTGGCTTCCGCGGGTCTTGCGGGAGGTCGGATTCGAACCGACACGGGGGGCAACCCCCACGGGATTTTGAGTCCCGCGTGTCTACCAGTTTCACCACTCCCGCCTGAACGGCAAGGGTAGATTACTTCTGGTTCGTCTTCAAGTCCGCCATGGGGGGACCCGATTTTCGCGTTGACCCTCGTCCATACTGCCGATAACATCCATGGGCGTCAAAGGGGCTGTAGCTCAGTTGGGAGAGCGCATGACTGGCAGTCATGAGGTCAGGGGTTCGATCCCCCTCAGCTC
>CAYMBA010000257.1:0-2904 GCA_964388535.1 uncultured bacterium
CACGCCCGTGGAGCTCGTGGTGGAGCACGAGGATTCCATCGATCCTGAAGCCACCACATTCACGGTTACGGTGCCCGGCATCGAGGGGGCGCTGTGCGGGCTGAGCAAGGACGGCGAGTTCCTGGGTTCGGCCTTCACGGATGCCTCAGGCACGGCTGAGATCGAGATCGTGGGGGATCTCCCGGAAGATACGGTCACTCTGACGGTGACCTACTTCAACAGGATCCCCTATGTAGCCACCTTGGATGTCGGCTCGCCGCTCGTACCCGAGATCCTAGTGGAGCCTTCCGAGTTCGTCGTCTATCTGGAGCTTGGTGAGACCTACTATGACACGCTCTCGATAAGCAACGTCGGCATGGAGGGTTCCATACTCACCTATGAGGTGAGTGTCCAGCCGGGTATGATCGATCCCTGGGTTTCCGTGTCTCCGAGGGAGGGTGACTGCGAGTACGGCGAGACGGACAAGGTCGTGGTGGAGTTCGATACGAACGGCCTTACGGACGGCACTTATACAGCGATGATCGTGGTTGAGTGGAACGCAGGGGAGCCGGTGCTCGTGCCTGTCACCCTGTATGCCGGCGCCTACCAGCGTGCAGATGAAGATGTCGCACCGACTGTGCTCGACCTGAGACTCGGTGGCAACCCGCTGGTCGGCTCCGGTGCGATAGCGTTGAGCCTTCCTGAGGCGGCCCGCGTGGATCTGGGCGTCTTCGATCTGAGCGGCCGCAGGGTGGCCACACTCTATCGCGGTCCGGCCGGTCCCGGGATCGAGAGGTTCCCCTGGAACGGCGCAGGTGACGATGGACTGCCGCTTCCTTCGGGCGTCTATCTCATGAAGCTGGATGCCGGCGGCAGGCACGTCTCGCGCAGGCTGGTGGTGGCGAGGTAGGGACCACGCCGGCGGTTCTCATACGAGAGGCGGTTTGGGCAGAAGCCCGATTCGCCCATACCACCGATAGGCACGGGCTATTGCATCATCGAGGCCCGTAGGGAGCAGGCCGAGCTCCTTGCGGGCCTTGCTTGTATCGAAGGCCTGGCTGTGCTTGCTCATGGCGACACCGGCCATGGGGAAAAGCGGCCTGGTCCGGGTGAGAGCAGCGACGACTTCCGAGACCAGCGCAAAGGCTTCAGCCAGTGCCAGCGGTGCCCTCAGCCGTGGGGGCCGTACACCCGCAACGGAAGCACAGCGCTCAAGCAAGTTGCGCACGGACGTATTCTCGCCTCCAAGGAGGTAGCGCTCACCGGATCTGCCGCGCTCTGCCGCCAGCGCTATGCCCTCGCCTACGTCCCTGGTTGCAACGGCGTTCAACACTCCCGGCAGGTAGGCCGGGATCATTCCCCGGGCGAGGGGAACGAGGAGCTGGGCTGTGGTGCCGTGGGAGTCGTACTCGTCGATGCAGAAGGTGGGGTTCACGACGACGATCGGCATCCCGGCACGGGCTGCCTCGAGCGCCATGTCTTCGAGCACGAACTTAAGTTCGAAGTAAGGCGAGATGGAGCGGACGCGGTGTTTCGTGTCGGATTCCTTTGCCGGGCGGGAGTGCGGAGCCGGCTTCCCATCCGGGCCCTCGGGGATGCCTATAGTCGTCGATGAGCTCACATAGACGATGGCCTTGGGCTGTCTGCGCCGGCAGGCTTCAAGCAGGTTCTCCATCCCTCTGCGCGCCTCTTCCAGCAGGCGCTTGCGGCCGAAGAGCCGCTTCGGGTATGGCGCTGCAGCGTGTATGAGGAGGTCGCAGCCATCGAGTGCCGCTTCCAGGCTGCCGGCATCCAGAAGATCGCCGACGGCGCGCTCGATGCGGGCATCGATCGAGTCCAGGTTGATCGTGTTGCTGCTCGGCCTGAGCAGCACGCGGACGCCCATGCCCCGGCGCAGGCATGCAAGGAGCGCGTGGGTGCCTATCATGCCTGTGGCACCAAGGATGAGCGCTTTCTTGAACGATCGCACCCCCATGCGACGGCGCTTCCTCCTGCTCTGATGCCGGCAGCTGCTCCTGGCTGCCCCCGCCCGGGCACCCCGGGCTTCTTCGGGCTGTGGGCATCCAGCGGCCCGCGTGCCGGCGTGAGGCCCGAGGATCGCCCCTCGAGGTTTCCTGTCAAGCCCCCGGGCAGAGCCACGACTGGTGCCGATGCCACGGTTCTGGGCGCTCCTTGCGGCGGGGCGTGCGGCACAGTTAGACTGGCCGTGGAGCGTGTGTTCTTCAGCCTAGCGTGTGCACGGCGGGGTGTTTCAATGAGATGTCCTTTCTGTGGCTCGGAGATTCCCGAGGGGTCGAAGTTCTGTCTCGAGTGTGGCGCGCGTGTCTCGCAGATGGCGCGGGCGGGTGGAGAGACGCTGGCTGGCTCGGCTGAAGAGACCCTACCTGGGTCTGCCGAGGAGACGGTTGTCGCCTCCGATGAGGAGACGATTGCAGCTGGTGCTCCGAGCGGGGCGCGGGGGGAACCTGGTCTCGCCCCGGGCACGGTAGTAGCCGGCCGCTACGAGGTGCTCGAGGAGCGTGGCCGCGGTGGGATGGGGATCGTCTACCGTGCCAAAGACAAGAAACTGGACCGCGTGGTGGCACTGAAGGTTCTGAGCGAAGCACTCCGAGGCAGCCGGGAGGGGATAGAGCGGTTCAAGCGGGAGGCCCGAGCCGTCGCAGGGCTCAGTCACCCATCGATAGTGCAGGTGCACGACATGGGCGAGTGGGAGGGGCGGTACTACATCGTGATGGAGTGGGTGGAGGGGAAGGATCTGCGGAGCCTGGTGGAGGAGCACGGGAAGTTCGATCTCGAGGGGGGTCTGGAGTTACTGCGTGGGGTGTTCGAGGCGCTTCAGTATGCGCACGGGCGGGGGATAGTGCACAGGGACATAAAGCCCGGGAACATCCTTGTTGGAGAAGGCGGGCGGGTGAAGGTTGTGGA
>CAYMBA010000258.1:0-2868 GCA_964388535.1 uncultured bacterium
TTGCTCATACAGCATTTCCTGGATTGGCATTCTTTCGCGATGACGCAAGTTTCACTTCTGCTCCGACCTCCGGTGGCCCGTCGTTCCGCTGTTTGACAGGGTCCGGCGGGAGGGACAGCCTCGTGTACGTGGGCTTCGAGGTCGTCCAGGACTGGGGTGACGGCTTCGAGGGGCGCATCGAGATCCGTAACGAGAGCGATTGGACGATCTGGAACTGGCGTCTCGGCTTCGATTTGGACCGCCAGATAGGCAGCATATGGGATGCCGAGGTGATCGAACATAGTGGGGATCACTATCTCATCAGTTCTGTACAAGAGCCCTGGGCGGAGCATCACATACGTCCCGGCGAGACGGTCTCTTTCGGCTTCGTAGGGACACCTGGGCACTACGTGGGAATTCCGTCACAGGGAACTCTCAATGGCTATCCCATAGTGTTCAATGACTATTCGCCGGCACCACCCCCACTTGAGCCCTCCGATCCTCCTGCCTGGCCCCCTCGGGTCTTTGCGCCCTACGTGGATGTAGTTCTGTGGCCGCATCTCGACATCGGGGAAGTGGCGGATACGGTCGGCGTGCGCTTCTTCACGCTTGCCTTTGTAGTTGCCGCCGCAATCGATGATTGCACGCCTACCTGGGGTGGCTACTACGGCACGGACGAAGGCTATCTACTCTCAGAGATAAACAGAGTCCGGGAGATGGGAGGCGACGTGATCGTGTCCTTTGGCGGTGCTGCCGGTGTGGAGCTGGCTGCAGCCTGCGATTGTGTCGAGGACCTGAAGGCGTCTTACGCCTCGGTCATCGAGGCCTACAACCTCACACACATCGATTTCGACATAGAGGGCGCTTGGGTCGCGCATCAGGAGTCGATCGAGCGCCGGTCCGAAGCTATTGCCCAGTTGCAAGAGGATGCGGCGGGTGCGGGGCGTGAGCTCAAGGTATGGTTCACGCTGCCTGTGCTGCCGAGCGGCCTAACCCAGGACGGGCTCAATGTCCTCGCATCCGCCCTTGATCATGGAGTCGATCTGGCCGGGGTCAACATCATGGCCATGGACTATGGGGATGTGGCTGCCCCCAACCCCGACAGCATGATGGGGGAGTACGCCATCGAGGCGGCGACGAGCACGCATGCGCAGCTGCTCCAGTTGTACGCCGAGGCCGGGATTCCGCTCTCCCCGGAGGAGGCCTGGGCGAAGATCGGTGTGACCCCGATGATAGGCCGCAACGACGTCGAGTCGGAGATTTTCTACCAGGAGGATGCCGAGGAGCTGCTCGCCTTTGCGCAGCAGCAGGGCATTGGCCTGCTCTCGTTCTGGTCGGCGAACAGAGATAGGGAGTGTCCCGGAGGCGGTGGGTATGTCTCCCCGACGTGCAGCGGCATTCACCAGGAGCCCTTCGCCTTCTCGCGGATCTTCCTGCCTTTCACTGAGGGCACGAGCGGCGCCCCGGATGGCAGAGCGGCAGTCCCTGGCATGAACCTCACCGTCCTTGGGAATCCCGGCCGGCTGCCCGTGCGGGTTCTTTTGACCCTGTCCCGCCAGGCCGGTGGCCGGTTCGAGGTTCTGGATGCGCATGGGCGGAGCCTGCGATGCGCCGCATTCGAGGCTCCGGGTCCGGGAACCCGCTTCTTCCGGTGGGACGGCAGGGATGGCCAGGGACTTCCGGTGCCGAGTGGAGTCTACTTCGTGCGGGTGAGTGTTCCGGGCGGCAGCATTGCAAGGCGGGTGGTGGTGGTTCGCTGATCCAGACGGGGCAGAAGCCTGTGTGTGAAACGGCGCGGCGTCTAGTCCGGAGGATCCAAGGAGAAGCCGGTTATCTGCCACTTGTAGTACACGAACTCGGCATCGCCGTCCTTCCAGTAGACCTCTCCCGAAGAGGGGATGGTGACACCCCTCATTTCCGCCCATTCGGTAGCCCTTCCGCCCCACTCCTGGCACGGTTCGTTCGCGTCATCGCCTCTATGGCGGCACGCCCGGAGACTGAGGAAGTGGCCATCGGCGCCGAAGGTGAAGATCGCCGAGCACTCGATTCCCGCGTCCCGGATCGTCGCCTCCGCATGGGTGTCGTCTATCGCGCGCCACTCGATGTAGGGCATCTCGGCGCACCACGGTGCCCAGATCGTCTCGGCGAGGAAACGCAGGAGGGCGGCCTTCGAGACGGCGGGCCCGCTGGCATCGACCAGTGGAAAGAGGCATGCCGCCTTGATGGACATCTCCCCGCAGCCTTCCATGTAGTAGTCCCTTCCGCAGATCGGCAAGAGGCCGAAGGCCTTGGTGAAAACTATCCACACGAAGCCGGGGCTTGCACATCGGATGTACTGGATGGCGCGTGCTTTCATGAAGGATCGTTCCGGTGATGTACGGATGAAGCCCTCTTGCTCCAGTCGGATTGCACGAGGGGCGGGGACGCTCCTCGCGCCTGAGGATTCAAGCCAGCGCTCCACGCAGGGCGGCAAGCCTGCGGCGCGCTGGGGGGAGGATTCTCCGGCGGGAAGGAGCTTGCCGCTCCCACCGGGGCCGTCCCGGGCTACCGCCGGGTCGTTCCTGGACCAGGCGCTTCCGGGTGTGCGCGCAAGCAGCGTGGATATGTCGCGGGCGACGGAGCGATTGAAGCACGAGGACGAAATCGCCACGGCGACCGCACATGCGGCGATCACATTCGGCAGGGTTCCCCAGCGGGCGTCCTTCCAGACCAGCACGATCAGAATCTGCGAGAGGACGATGCCGGCTGCCGCCGGGACCCACCACTGCGGCGCCCCGGAGGCGGCCGTGATGCCGGAGCCGATAAGCAGGAGCGCCGCTGCGAGCCACAGCAACCCCACTGCCCGCGTGCCTCGTTCCCCGGGCGAACCCGGAGTCACTCCGCCTGCCT
>CAYMBA010000259.1:0-2831 GCA_964388535.1 uncultured bacterium
CCGTTCGCCAGCCTGTCGCTGATCTCGACGCGCTCCCATACCCGCGGCACATCCCTGAGGAGTACTTTGTCATCCACGACGGTACAGCGCGGAGCTTGAGCGAACCTGCGATCTACAAGCGCTATGCCCGCTACAAGGGCACCTTCCTTTCCGTAGTCTCTTCGCGTGGTTGTCCTTTCTCCTGCCGCGACTGTTGCAACTCACTGCTGAAGAGGCTCTACGGACATGGTCGTGTAAGGAACAGGTCCGCCGACTCTGTGGTGGATGAAATCGTGGAGGAGGTACGGGACTTCGGGGACTTCCTCTATGTGAACTTCCAGGACGATTGCTTTCTGATGCACCCGCTGAGGTGGATCGAGCGGTTCAGCGAGAGGTACAAAAAGGAAGTCGGAATACCCTTCGTCGTGCGAACGACACCAAAGCACATACGCAAAGACAAGCTGGAAGTACTGAGGGAAGCCGGACTCAGATGGGTTTTCATGGGGCTTCAGACCGGGAGCGACCGGGTGAACATCCAGGTCTACGGCAGGTACGTGACGGCGGAGGAGTTTCTTAGGAGCGCACGACTGGTGCACGATCTCGGATTCTCGGCCTGGTACGACGTGATCCTGGACAACCCGTACGAGACTGACGAAGAGCAACTGATGACAGTGGACGTGCTTTTGAAAGTCCCAAGACCCTACCAGCTCGACATCTTCTCACTCGATTTCTTTCCAGGAACCGAGCTCTGGATACAGGCACGCAAGGACGGCATTCCAATCCCGCCGCTTGGCACGAAATCGTACACGGAGCCCGAGCCGAAAATGGTGAACCGCTACGTGCGTATGGCCGCGTCCCTACCGCCCTGGCTCACACGCTGGCTGGTGGGTCTTTGGAAGAAACCTCTCGGCACGACCCTGGGAATGCTTGGCTACTTCATGGCCCTGGCAATCGAGCCCTTCATCTATTTGTGGCTCGTCTACAAATCACAGGACTATCGGCTGGGGCGGACGCTGCGCACCGTTCTTGCATTCTCTGAGACAGCCTTCAACAAGCTCTTCCTCAGGAAGCAGGGCTGAGGCCTGGCTGGGACCAGGCGCTGCGCTGGCTAGACTCCTCCCCCTTGCCCGGGCCCAGAGATCCCCTGACAGCGCGCCATATTGCTGCTCTACACGTTGAGTTCGCGGGTCCACCCGTACTTGTCAGGCGCATCACCCCACTGGATGCTGGTAAGCGCCTTGTAGAGTCTCGTGCAGTGAGGACCTGGCTTCCCGTCCTTCAGGTAGACTATTTCCTCGCCCCGGTACGTGATGCTCTCGATAGGTGTTATCACAGCCGCTGTTCCGCAGGCACCGGTCTCCACGAACTCCCGAAGCTCGTCTACGGGCACCGGCCGCTTCTCGACCTTGTACCCCAGGTCGGCGGCCAGCGTTTGGAGCGAGTCATTCGTGATGGAGGCAAGTATCGATGGAGACTCGGGCGTTACATAGCGGTTATCCTTGGTAATGCCAAAGAAGTTCGCGGCCCCCAATTCGTCAATGTACTTCTTCTCTCTTGCGTCCAGGTAGAGAGCCTCCCCGTAGCCGGCTTTCTTGGCTTTGACGGTGGCGCGCATTCCTGCCGCGTAGTTGCCCCCGGCCTTGGCCGTTCCCACCCCATGCGGCGCAGCCCTATCGAGCTCCTCCTCCACAATGAGCTTGGTCGGCGAAAATCCGCTCTTGAAGTAGGGACCAACAGGAGTGACAAGGACAATAAACATGTACTCCTTAGCCGGCTTCACCCCAATCTCAGCCCCAGTGCCTATGATGAAGGGCCTGACATAGAGGGCAGCCCCGCTCCCATACGGTGGGATGAACCGCTTGTTGGCCCGCACCACTCTCTCCACCGCATCGAGGAACAGCTCGACCGGAGGTGCCTCCATCAGCAGCATGTGAGCAGAATGAATTATCCGCTTGGCATTCTCCTCCGGTCGGAACGCAAGCACGCGGCCGTCCTTTGTCTCGTAGACCTTCATCCCCTCGAAGACGGCCTGCCCGTAGTGCAAGCAAGTTGCAGCAATGTGCAGGGGCAGGACCTCCGAGTCGGATTCGACCCCGTCGTCCCACTTGCCATCTCGCCATGTGTAGCGGATGTTGATGTCAGTTCTTACGTAGCCGAAAGGCAGGTTTGCAAAGTCCAGGGGCGCCTTCTCACCTATGCCCATCTTCACATCTCCCCCCAGCCGGATACCAAGTGCCGGCACCGGGCGCCAGGGTGCCCGGTGCAAACCATATCTGCCTAGGGTAGCACAGGTGGCCCTCCGATTCCAGGCTCCTCGGTACTGGCTGAGGTAGAACACCTTTGCGCCGCCCTACCCACTGCGCCCTCCCTGACCGGCGCATCTGGGCACCTGGCCGGGTGCCCTCACGCGGGTGCTACCTCTAGCTCGATGAACCCCAGCCGGAGCAACTCAGCCAGGAAGGCAGCGGCATCTTCGCGGATCACCTCGGGATCGACCCGTTGGAAGTGTAGGCGTAGCAGCGAGGTAACAGCATCGAGGGTCGTCCACTCCTTCAGCGCTTCCCAGATCAGGACCCCAACAGGAGACTCGATGCGCATGGACTTCCAATCGCCCGTGACAAGCGTCCAGCCACCTCGTTTATCCTCAAACGCGCGCACAAGCCGCCTGCGTCGAAGCCAGCCCGCCTCAAGACTGGCCCCCCGACTCCTGCCCTGGGCCAGAGCACCGGACGTCGAGCCCACTTCTGAGATCATCATTCGCCTCCTTTGCTCACCGACGGGGACATCTCCCGCCACAGATCTTGGATCCGCTCCCATGCCTCTTGGTCATAGAAACTAGGGGACCCCGTGCG
>CAYMBA010000260.1:0-2823 GCA_964388535.1 uncultured bacterium
ATGCACGAAGGCTTCGTTCTTCGGATCTGGAAGAATGGAGGGGTCGTAGAGGGCTCGGGCGGCGAGCCCCGTGTAAACCGCCCCCCAACCCAGCAGCACATTCCATATTGTGCCCACAAGGGCGGCCATCCTGAGGCGGGAGGGGTGCTCGATTGACATGTAGCGCACGATGATATGTGGATTTCCAGGAGAGCCGAAGCCGATTCCGAGACCGCTTACGATACCTACGAGGCTACCCAGGCCCACGAGGGAGAACTTCTCGTCGGCTGCGGCGATGGATTCCAGGGCGGCCCATGCCGTCGAGAAACCTCCAGCACGCGTGAAGCCCACGATCGGCAGCACAACGAGTCCAAGGATCATGAAGAGTGCCTGGATCACGTCCGTGATGGAAACTGCCCGATAACCGCCGGCGATCGTGTAGAAGCCGACGATGGCTGCCATGAGAGCGATCCCGGCCAGCACGGAGTTCCACCCAAGCAGCTTGTTGAACATTATTTGGCCTGCCTTCAGCTGAGCTCCGACATAGGCCGTGAAGAAAACGAGTATGATGATGCTAGCTACGACCCGCAGGAGCGCGGAGCGGTCTTGGAAGCGGGAAGCGAAGTAGTCGATGAAGGTCACATCCCCGTGGCGCTCAGTGAATCTGCGGATTCTGCGTGCGGCAAAGAGGAACATCAGAAGTTCCGCTGTCACGTACCCCGGGATGAACCAGGCCATGCGGACACCGAAGGCGAAGGTAGCCCCCACCATACCCATCATGAGCCATGCGCTTCGTCCTGAGACCACAGCACTCAGAGCAACGACAAAGTCGCTCATTGTGCGGCCGCCAAGATAGAACTCGCCTATGTTCCTGCCCGAGCGCCTCGAGACGGCGAGGCCTACGGCTATCATCCCCATCAAGTACAGCACCAGAGCCAACAGTGCACCGTTCATCGCTCATTCCTCCCGGTGGCGAGGAAGCCGACGACGGCAGCCGCGACGATGACCAGGGGGACTACGACGAGGATCAGTAGTGCACCGAGGTCCATTGGCACCTCCCAGAAATGGCAGCAGCGGACACGGTGCGGGCGGCGCTCGGGGAGCCATTTGGGTTGCCGCTTTGCACCAAGATCCCTAGCAATCCGCAGAGGACGGCTCTCGCCAATCCGCACCAGGCAGCAGGCCGGCTATTCAATGCCCTCAGCCTTGTCGTTCTCTATCTGCTTCTCGACGACTTCCATTACTTCGGGGAAGTCGATGCCGAGCTTCCGGAGGTGCTCCGGTTTGGGGACGGCGTTTCGAGTCCACCCACGGCGCTCATACACCACATCGACGAGCTTTTCGAAGCGCTCGGTGCGCCATTTCCTATGGGCGGCGATCTTCTCTTCGACCGTCATTGTCGCCACTTGCTCCTGTGAATAGCCCATTAGCTCCACCATCTGGTGATCGTAGCGCTCCTTTCTGGACTCGTATTCCTCCACCGTAACGGGTCCTATGGAGCGGTAAGGGGCATGGTCGTGCTTCCTGAGGCCCTTGCCCATCCTGATGTTGAAAACGCGCTGGAAGTTGTACACACGCTCGGATTCACGGATCAACTCCTCCGGGGTCAACTCCTTGCCCGTCACGCCGGCGACGAGGTCCAGATAGTTCTTCACGTGCGCCATCACCTTGTTCGGTTCATCGGTCTTGGCATTGTCCACTGGTTCCACATCATTCCAGGGAAGCTTGCACAGACCGTAGAGGCCAAACCATGTTCTGAAGAGCGGGAAGTAGTAAAGTGCCTCAGCCTTATCCTCGAAAGTTGGGATCAGGTTGCTCACCATGTCCATGAAGATGAGCCAGGCCTCATCGTGCTGCGGTCCCTTGTTAGTGAGTGCATAGCCGCCCTGCTGCGCGAGGGATTCTTTCGATACGTACTGCGAGTACTCGAGGCCCTTGTTCTCCATGCCAATGTCGTCGAGGAAGTGCGGGTCGCCCCAACCCCTGGCTGCAAAGATTTCCTTCATCCGGCGAACGCCCTGACCGGCAATGGCGCCGAAGCCTTCGCCTCGCGCCATCTGGTGGAGGAGCTCCAGTTGGGCTTCCCCGTTACCCCACTCGAGCTTCAGACCCTCTGTGCGTTCTTCGTTGAGGATCCCTCGCTGGTAGCACTCCATGGCGAAGGCGCAGATGGTCCCAAAGGAGATTGTGTCGATCCCGTATGTGTCGCAGTAGAAATTGGACTCGAGTACAACCTCAGGGTCGAAGATCCCACAGTTTGAAGCCAGACCGCCAATGGTTTCGTACTCAGGGCCGTCGACGATGACCCTGTGGCCCGCGTAGGGGCCCGTCTTCAGCAAGAAGCCATCGACGGCATGGCTGCACGACATCGAGCAGCCAAGCCAGCAGCCGTCGGGGAGACCCTGGGTAAAGTGGCGTTCCCAGACGGTGGACTTGATCTTGTATGTCTCTGGATGAGAGCCGTACTGGAAGTTGTGCACCGGGAGCAGGTCATGGGCGTCCATTATTTCGACCAGGTGCGAGGTGCCTTGGGTCCTCATCCGCGACTGGACAGCGTCGTACTTGGCCAATTCTCGGTGGATGCGCAGGCCTGCGCGCTGAAGGCGGCCTAGATCGGCCACATCGTTCATGTTGGCGCCTACCGGACGCCCATGAACGACGATCGCCTTGATCCGTTTCTTACGCAGCACACTTCCAATTCCGCCGCGTCCTGCCTGCTTCAATCTGGTGACTCTTCGGCGCAGGTCATAGAAAGAGAAGTTGAGACACCCGATCAAAGTATGCTCGGCTCCCGCGCCTGCAGACACAACGGAGACATTGATTTTGTCATCTTCCCCGTCGGCG
>CAYMBA010000261.1:0-2818 GCA_964388535.1 uncultured bacterium
GATCTCCATCCAGAGGTCAGCGATCTTTCGAGCCAGGCCACAGTGCAGGGAGGCGTGGTGTTCAACACGACCGAGGCAGACACGCGCGTAATGGTGAGGAGCGGCGAGACCGTTGTCATCGGGGGCCTCTTGAGGGAAAGCAAGATGCGCTACCGGCGAGGGGTTCCCTATCTACAGGACATCCCGATTCTCGGCCGGCTCTTCAGCATGAGCTCCGAACGGAACGAGAAGAGGGAGCTCCTTATCTTCGTCACGCCAAGAATCGTGCCAGGGACCGTGCGGTAGCCTTGCTCGACTTAGGGGGTGGCTTCCAACGGGTAAACCTTGACGTCGTCGAAGTAGCTCACCGTCTTCCAGGTCCTCAGCCCGACCCTTCCTGAGGGTTCCATGTAGGAATCTGTAACGTCCAGGACATGCTCGCAGTTCACATAGGCGTGCGCCGTGTTTCCCTCTACCTCAACTCGGAGGTGATACCATGTGTCGGCGCTCAAGTCGTAGCTTACGTAGGTGACGACCGAGAAGCGTCCAGCATGGTAGCGGCAGAATCTGACGATGTCTTGAGCTGTCTTCAGACCTAGCAAGTAGTAGCTCTGGTCGTTCTGGTAGCGGAAAACGATGTATGAGGTTTGACCGCTCGTATTCTTGACCTTGGCTTCAAAGGCGAAGTCGGTGAACTCTTCAGGGTGGGTCATCAGCGCGATTCCGCCGGTATAGGTCTGGTAGGCCTCCCCGTTCTGGACACTCCAGGAGCCATTGAGAACGTCCCAACCCGCGATGTCCCCGTCGTCGAAGTCTTCGAAGAAGAGCCCTTCGTTCACGACAGTCTCGTCGGTGGAACAGGTTCCGGAGCCAGTGTTGAAGCTTAGCTGTAGACTCTCGTTGCGCCTCTCAGTGTCGAAGTAGAGCGCAAGGGGAAGCCCGTCGTGGGCCGCCGCTGTGGCAGGTACCTCGAAGTCGGAAACATCGAGCGGGGTCCCCGACGGCTGAGCACCGGGAGGACCTTCGCCTGCGGTGCCGTCGGACGCCCAAATCGGAACGAGAGGACGGCCTGCCTCAACGCGGGTTATGTTGCCGCCTCCGCTCCAGAATGCCGTAAGCCCCGAGATAGTGGCTGCTACACCGTCGGTTGGATAGATCTCCAGGTGGACCGCCTCATTGTCTTCCCCGGTCGTGACCTGGGCGACGCAGCAGGCATCGATGTGGCAGGGCAGACACGTCGTCTGCGCGCTCGCCTCGGGGGAAAAGTCGCTCTCGTTGGGAGGGTCACACTTATCGATCGCGCTCACCCTGATGGCGTACAGCTTGCACAGCCCAAGGCCAGTCAAGGAGACGCGAATTGAGTCGCCATCGATGAACTCTGTGGCCCCTATTTCGACTGGCGAGGGACCTTCTGCGGCATCGGAGCCGTTGTAGGGACCTCCTGGATTGTTTCCATAATGGATGCGGTAACCCAGGAGGTCGCAATCCTCTGTGTTGGCCGGCCAGACGAGGTCGATTCGGTCGCTCACCGCCTCGGCGCGTAGGAAGGGCGGCCCAACTGGGGGGTCGGGGTTGCATGGCTGCGCCGTCTGTATGGCCTGTTCGTTGCCGCTGCACAGATCTCCCTGATTTGGACATGCGTCGAGACAGGCGACATTGACGTAGTATGTCGTGCAGTCGTCCAGACCAGTCAGAGTATACTCCAGCGTTGAGGCCGAGACATCCACATGGGTCGTGTAGGTCAGGGGCTGGGTGTTGTAGAAGAGTCTATAGCCGGATATGTCGGTGCCATCTAGGGCTGAGCCGTCCTGGCGGGAGGTAGGAGCTTCCCACCACACATGGATCTCGCCATTGGTTTCCGTCAACTCCACATCCACACTTGGGACGCATGCCGGCGGAGACGGTATGCTGACGACCAGCTCCGTCGAGGGAGAACCTTCGTTCGCGCATGCCACGGCGGTTACTGCGTAGTAGTACATCTGGCAGTCTGCCAGTGTCGTGTCGGTGTAGAAGGTGGATACCTGGACCGTGGCCAGGAGCAGAGCTGGGTCCGGTGCAACTCCCGGGGAAGTCGAGCGGTAGATGTTGTAGTCGACCTCAGTGGTGATGTTCGTGTCATCCTCGAACTGCGTTACCTGCTCCCAAGCGAGGCGGATCCCTGGGCCGTCCGGATTGAGGCCATAGGTGAGATTCTCAGGCGCCTTTGGCTGCAGTGGCGTACTGAGGTCGACGTCGACTTCTCCTGGGTAGCTTTCGACGCCTGACCGACTCGTGCATGTGACGCCGAAGTAGTAGTGGTGGCCGTTGACGAGTCCAGTGACGGTCCATTCATTTATCGTTCTTGCAAGCCTGCAGTAGAGATCCATTGAGTCGGGGTGGGTCCCGAAGTACACGGAGAAGTGACTTATGTCACCGAACTCTAGCTCTGTGCCGTCGGTATTGGTAGTTGGGGTTGTCCACGTCAAGGTGACGCTCTGGCAGTCGGGGATGCTTGGTGGCGACAGCTCCGGAGAAGATGGTCTGCTGCGCGCGGGGGTGAGGGGCAAATTCCTGGGGTAGATAGTCGTGCTGAGCGTCTCTTCCAGATAGGTGCCGAACTTGGGATGGGCACGGGGTTCTACAGCCGTGACTTCGATCAGGATCTGGCCGATCAGTTCGGGCTGCGGCACGGGATTGGGGAGCTCGACACCTGCGCCATTGAAATAGCGGAAGCTCAGTCCACCCTGTTTGATCCCGTATGATTGCGGCTCGCTTATGAGCACATTCCCAGCGGTGTCGCGGACAACCTTCATAAGCACCGTATCATTGGGGTTCGGGGTATCGGGGTCGCCGTCGGGGC
>CAYMBA010000262.1:0-2752 GCA_964388535.1 uncultured bacterium
TCGGCGGTCCGCTGGCAGTCCCGCGGCGGGGGCCCGGTCTCTTTGGAGAAGAACTGGGTGTGGGCCGCTGCGGCCTCGGCGGGCTTCGACTACGCGATGGGACAGAACATGGCGCTTGAGGGTGGCTTGAGTTCCGTCTGGGTAGACACTCGGCTGGACTTCGAAGCGCTTCCCGACCAGCCCTCCGGGGGGCTCTTCCAGGACGAACCCGCCTACGAGGTGCAAGGCCGCCACTTAGCCTTCCTGCTCGGGCTCAGGTGGTTCGCTGGGATCTGGTGACTCAGGCTCCCGAGCCCTCCCCTTGCCATGCCAATCTTGCGGCGCGATGACCTTGGATCCCTTGATCAGGCCGAGATGCGGTCGCTCGGCTTCCGGCGACTCACCCGTGAGGCTCCCTCGTAGCGCCATGAGTCGGTCCTGCAGCTCGCGAACCTTCTCCATCATCATCTCCTCGATGATGGCCATCCGGTTCTCTGGGGTGCCGGCGTTTTTGGTCCGCCGCTCGATTTCTTCTTGCAGCGGTCGGAGCTCAGGATGCTCCTCCAAGAACTTCTCTCGCTCTTCCACAGCCTTCCTGATCCTTTCGAATATGTCCTGCTTCTCTTCGGTCACAGGCCCCCCAATGGCTGCACGACACTACCCTGTCACGTACCAATGATCGGCCCCCGGGGAATCGTTGCGAAGCTCCGAAGCGGATGCCACTGTCTTTCGATTGAGCGGGTCTTGCACCTGCTGCTATCCTGCGGAGTTTGCGTATGCCGGTGGAGCGCATAGCCAAGCAGCCGCCGGCCGGCAGCAACCCGGAACCGCCGGGAGGAGGGCAATGGAGAAGGGTCTTCTTATCGACTTCACCAAGTGCGTGGGTTGCGGCGCGTGCATGGACGCCTGCCGCGAGGCCAACAATCTTCCGAAGCCGGAGCCCGACGATGCGCCACCGATCGACCTGTCCGCCCAGGACTTCACCGTCGTGTTGAGCAAGGAGGTCCCGGGAAAGGGCACGGTCTATTTCCGGCGCCTTTGCATGCACTGCGAGGACCCAGCTTGTGTGTCGGTCTGCCCGATTGCAGCACTGACGAAGCGCGAGGACGGAGCTGTCGTCTACGATGCAGACCGGTGTTTCGGCTGTCGCTATTGCATCAACGCATGCCCATTCCAAGTACCTCGCTACGAGTGGATGAGCAACGCCCCGCGGGTCAGAAAGTGCATCCTCTGCTACCCCAGGCTCCAGGAGGGACAGGAGCCTGCCTGTGCCGCAGCATGCCCCACGGGTGCAACGATCTTCGGGCCGCGGGAGACCTTGCTGCGGATTGCGCATGAGCGCATTCGCGCGCACCCCGACCGCTATGTGAACCATGTCTTCGGTGAACACGAGGCCGGAGGCACGCAGGTGCTGATGCTCTCGCCTGTTGACTTCTCGGAGCTCGGCTTCAGGACGGACGTGCCCACACACCCGCTGCCCGAGCTAACATGGCGAGTGCAGAAAAACATCCCCTACGTGGTTGCCACAGGCTCCGTCTTCCTCGGGGGCCTGTGGTGGATCATAAACAGGCGCATGGAATTGGCGCAGGAGGAACAGCCAGGCGACGCGAACTGAGAGGCGCCGCACGGTCGCAGGGAGGAGACTTCGAGCAGGCTGCGGCCAGAGTGCCGCGATCGACCTTTTCCCCAGGCAAGAGGTGAAGCAGATGAACGGCAAGAAACTGATCACCCCCGGCAGGCTGATCATGGCTGCGATACTTGGTGTCGGCTTCATTCTCACCATCAGGCGCTTCGCCTTTGGGCTTGGCGCGACAACGAACTTGAGTGACACGATGCCGTGGGGCTTCTGGATCGGATTCGACGTTGTCAGCGGCGTTGCCCTAGCCGCTGGCGGCTTCACGATGGGTTTCCTTGCACACATAGCTAACGACAAACACCTAAGGCCCCTGGCCAGGCCCGCCATCCTCACAGCCTTCCTGGGATATCTGCTGGTCATAGTGGGTCTGCTGTACGACCTAGGGAAGCCATGGAACATCTGGCATGCGATCATCTGGTGGAATCACCATTCTGTGATGCTTGAAGTAGCATGGTGCGTGATGCTCTACACGACGGTGCTGTTTCTCGAGTTCCTGCCGATGGTCCTAGAGAAGTTCAACCTAGAGAAGCCGCTCCGCTTCCTGAAGGCGATCGCGGTGCCGACATACATTGCCGGTATCCTGCTCTCGACATTGCACCAGTCTTCGCTCGGCAGCCTCTTTCTCATAGTCCCTACGAAGCTCCATCCGCTGTGGTATTCGCCGATGCTGCCCGTTCTGTTCTTCCTCAGTTCCATCACAGTCGGCATGGGCATGGTGATGTTCGAGTCGTTCCTCAGCTCCAAGTTCCTGGGCCACGGGCTCAAGATGGTGGCGCTTGAGCGGTTGGCCCGCTACCTCGCGGCTGCAGACCTGCTCTACCTCGCTGTCCGCTTTCAAGATCTGATCGCCCGTGGCGCACTCCGCTACGCGTTCGAGGGCAGTGTGGAGTCCTTCTCTTTCATAGTCGAGACGCTGCTGTTCCTCGTGCCGCTCTTCATCTTGTTCAACAGCCGTGCAAGGACAAAGAAGGGGGCTCTTTTCGCTTCAGCGCTCATGGTCGTGCTTGGTCTGGTGCTGCATCGCTTCAACGTTAGCATGATCGGCATAGCACGGGGTGCTGGCTCCGAGTATTTCCCCAACTGGCAGGAAGTCTGGATCTCGGCCACGATCGTGCTAGCTGGAGCTCTCGTGTTCGG
>CAYMBA010000263.1:0-2713 GCA_964388535.1 uncultured bacterium
ACGCATGACTGAGACAGGGCAGCCCTAGCCAGGTCCGCCCTCCTGTCATCCCGAGCCACCCAGTGCAGGCCGTGCTTGAGAGGGTCATAGCGGGCCACCCCGGTGCTCGTGACGACGAAGACCTCCAGCGGATAGAGAGCACCTGCCGATGGCACTGTTCGGTGGAGAAACTCGTCCTCCCTCGTGACCCCAACCGCAGCCCAGAGGAGCTGGCTCAGCTGCTCGCGGGAGAGATCCACCGGCGCGAACTCGCGCACCGACGCCCGCTTTTGGAGGAGCGACTCAAACGTCCTCTCGCCCAGGCGGTCGGGCGCGGGAAGTGGCTCAAACCCATCTGCCACCGCACCGCCGCCCGCGGTGGGAGAGAAGACCAGCCCCACGGATACTGATAGAACGACAAACTCAAAGATCACCGCGGCCACCCCCTTCTTGCGCTCAGCCAGTCCCGGGTGGAACCCCACCGCACACCCCCACGCCCAGGGAAACAGACACTTGACAGATTCGCCCGCCTGTAATAGAAGTCTATACGCAGAGACGAATCAACTCGGGGTGCCTGCAACATCGCCATCCCCTGGCGTAACGGAGCAAACGGGCACTCCAAGGCATCCTCGCTTTCCTCTGCAGTTTGATTGTTCCGCAGCGGCACGAAGAAAGATCTTGGGTGCGAAAGCAGCGGCGCAATCCGCCGGCCACATGGGCCGGTTGGGAAAGGAGGTTTGCCATGAAGCGCTTCCTTCTCGTCTCACTCTTCCTCTTCCTCCTGCCGTTTCTCAACCCGCAGATCCTCCCAGATGAAACACTGCCCGTGGGAACGGCAAAGGCTGTGACCGACATGCAGTCGTGCTACCTGTGCAGCCGCTACGACGTTCCATGGGCATGCCAGCAGTGTCTCATGTACATCCTCTGGGACTGGCGTAACGAATGGTTCGAGGGCGGCTGTCACCCGCTGAATGACTGGTGCTGGTGCTGGTATTGCTTCGACTGGGACTGGTAGGCTTAAGAAGGCCAAGACCGCTGGAAGTGACACGAGCGCCGACCGATATTGAGAAGCAGGGGTGCCGCTGATGCGCTTGCTCAAATGGATTGTGCTCATATCTGCACTCGGCCTGATACTCGTTTCTAGCACGGATGCAAGGCGAAGGGCGCGCATGCTCAGCTATGACTGCGGGCCCTACGTGGTCAACTTCAACACAAGCCCCTTGGGGCAGATCCCCGAGAAGATCGACTACTCCCGACCCAAGGCTCTTCGGAACCTGTTCGCGATCTGGGTCATGCAGGGAAACCGGGCCTACGACTATGTCCGCCGGTCCCAGCAGAATGGCTACATGTGGTTTCTCGGGGATGTGGCGCCGAAGGACAGCACCAAGGAGTTCGTCTGGCCAAAGGACCAGCAGCTGGTCCTCGAGCTGAGCGATGGGCGCGAGCTCGCCGCTGCCGAGATCATAACGAACACGACCGTTACCTGGGGCGAAGGGCCGGCGGAGATGATCCGCATCTACCCCGGTGGGGCCACGATGCCGTACAGCTCGTTCGTGACCCACGTGCCCGGATCTTCCAACAACATGATCATGGTCGCCTTCCCACTGTATAAGTGGAACGACAAGGCGAAGATCCGGAGCATGAAGGTCGTGCGCCTTGGCGGCGAGGCAAAGGCCGAGCGCCTGGAAGATTAGGCGCCTGGTAGGCTGAGTCCCGGCAGAGAGGGCGGATCCAGACGCGGGGGTCCGCCGCAGGGGGAGTGTATCATCCCCCGGAGCGCCGCCATGAACAACGCACCCTCTCTCAGAGCAACTCCGTCGGGTGCGGAGGCTGCGGGCAACAGCCTGCCACCCTTCTCCCCACGAGCCCTCGCAAGTGGGAATCCCATCCAGCAAAGCAGAAGCTGGCGGAACCGAAGCATGGCGAATCTGATGCTGGCAGCCACGCTCCTGGCTCTGCTGGGCGCAGCGTCGCCGTGGGCAGCCGGCGCGTCGGAGGCGGAGAGGATACCCCTGCGATGGATCGATCTCGTTCCGCTGTGGTCGATCAGGGCGGATCAGCCGTCCGATGCGCCGCTTCTCGGCATCGTGCGCAGTACCTTCCTGGACAACCAAGGCAACATCTGCGTACTGGACTCACAGCTTGGGCGGATCGTCGTCTTCGCGCCCGATGGACACTTCATCCGGACCCTCGGCCGGCTTGGCGAGGGTCCGGGAGAGGTGCGCTCGACGGCCGGCGCCTTCACCCTCTTCGACACGCTCTACGCAATAGCCCAGGTCTCACCGCCTAAGGTGGTCACGCTCTCGGCTCAAGGACTCCCCGGGCCGTCAATAGAACCCTACGTGCCGGCGCTTCTCGGCACGGGCATGCCTCCTTGTGCGTGCAGCGGAGCCGTCGGGATCGGAGGTGGGTTCGCTTTGACGGTCATCTGCACCGAGTTCGCACGCACCGGCGCAGAAGGTCGCCTTGCCCTGGGGCTGTTCGACGCCTCGGGCAACCTGCTGGAGTTCGTCTGGGAATACCGCTATCCGCTGCCGCGCTCGCGCAGCGGACACCTGCCATGCGATGAACGCTGGATGACCTTCCCGCGCTACTGCAGCGATGGCGAGAGGCTCTTCGTGGCACCCAGCTTCGACGAGTATCTGATCGAGGTCCGTTCATCCGAAGGCCTGCTTCTCGGCGCACTCGAGCGGCCATATGAGCCGCTTGAGCGTTCCAAGACGGAAAAGCAGTG
>CAYMBA010000264.1:0-2701 GCA_964388535.1 uncultured bacterium
GCCGGCGCATGGAGGGCGTGCTGGGGTCCTTCGAGAAGACGGGTCCGACCGGTGAGGCGACTCATGGAGACTGGCTGCGCTTTGCTTATCGGTGGGCGGAGCTCGTTGCCCTGGAACTAGATCTAGAGACGAATACTACTTTGCCAGAAGGGTACCGGGAGCGACTTGAAGCAGTGAGATCCCGGATCGATTCTGCGTTCACTGGATGGGTGCTGACACGCTACGGGAGCCTGATCAACCTCCCACCCGATCCGCCAGCGATGCTGCATCACATCCCGCGGTTCCTGGCCAGGACCATCGGAGACGAGCCCCGCTCGCGGATAGCCTTTCTGCTTGTTGACGGGCTGGCCCTACACCAATGGATTGCCTTGCGCGAGTTGCTGGCAGGCGTGGATCCTACACTGCAGTTCCGTGAGAGAGCTGTCTTCGCCTGGATTCCCACTATTACTTCTGTCTCCCGGCAGGCTGCCTTTGCGGGGAAGCCGCCGATGTACTTTCCGGCAAGTATCAGCACGACAGAGAAGGAGCTTCACTTGTGGAGGCAGTTCTGGGTCGATCAAGGACTGAAGATGCATGAGATTGCGTATAGCAAAGATCCTGGTGATAACATCGAGATTGCAGTCTCCAGGCTGCTAGAGCATTCCGAGCTGCGGATTGTTGGCTTTGTTGTGGAGAAGGTCGATCGAATCATGCACGGCATGCGGCTTGGCTCTGTTGGAATGCAGGACCAGCTGCGCCTTTGGGCAAAGGAGGGATCTCTATACAAGGCGCTGGCTATGCTGCGTGGTGGGGGATTCGATGTGTATGTCGCGTCCGACCACGGGAATGTAGAGGCCGTGGGCATGGGTTCACCCAAAGAAGGTGTGGTTGCGGACGTTCGCGGGGCGCGGGTCAGAGTGTACTCGGACGGCAGACTCAGGGGCCGTGTGGGGCAACAGTTCGAAGGGAGTGTTGAGTGGGATCCGATCGGCCTTCCTGACGACTACCTAGCTCTACTGGCACCCGCGCGCCGTGCGTTTGTGGCGGAGGGGGAGAGGGTGGTTGCCCACGGGGGCATCAGCATAGAGGAGTTGGTTGTTCCATTTGTGAGAATAGATGGGAGTCGGGATAGCGATGGCTAGCCCGAGGGGTAACAGCCGGGTAGGCATAGACCGGATCATTCGCCCGGAGTGGTTGGAGCGCGCAGCCAACCTGAGGCTTGCAGGGATGGATCCCAGTCAGGCAAGAGCTTCGCTCAGGGGCGAGCTCGAAGCCGTCCTGGGGCCACACCGCCCCGGGGTGTGCGGTACTCTGCAGAAGACGGTCTCGATTCTGAGTAGGGTGTGGCTTAGGCCTCCAGGGCACCTGGTTGCGCTCCAAGAGCGAGGTCTTCGGCTACTAGCGGGAGTGCCGTCGAGCCTCCACCTGCCCTTCCATTGGGGCATGACGATGGCTGTCTACCCGTTCTGGCTGAGTGTTGCCGAGCACGTCGGCCGCTCACTCAATCTGCGTGACGTAGCAGTGAGTTCCCAAGTCCAGCGCCGTATGAGAGAGCGCTATGGCGAGCGGGAGACCGTGGCGAGGGCCACCCGGCGCATCCTGCGGAGCTTCGTCAAGTGGGTCGTGCTCAGGGACACTGACCGAAGGGGTTTCTATAGCCGCGGCCGCTCTGTCCTTGTGGATGATGCGAGGCTCGCCGCGTGGTTGCTGGAGTGCTTGTTGTGGGCGCGAGGCAGCACTTCGGCCACTCTCTCCGGGCTCCTTGCAGATCCATCGCTTTTCCCCTTCTCGGTGGAGCATTTCCCCGTGGGTCAGATTGTTGCGCATTCGGAAGGCCTGGACGTTGCTGGAGAAGGACTAGAGGGAGGCGTAATCGCGTTGCGAACTGTTGTTCGGAGGCTTTAGCAGTAGGAGTAAAGGAGGTCACATGGAGTCGAAAGAACGCCGCCTTTGGCTGATTGATGGAGCCTACATGTATCGAAGTCAATCTTCCGCGGACCCGCAGTATAGGTTCGACTACAAAAAACTCAGAGAGAAGCTCGAGCAAGAGGGAAAGTTCTTCCAGGTGTATTATCTAAACTCGGTTCCTAAGGAACCCCCGGAGGCGATGGAGAAGTTCCACACATGGCTGAAGAGTGCTCCTCCGCAAGGCCCGCAATTTCAGGTAAAGCTATTCGATTTGCGCCCGCTGTCACTCACATGTCCAGCCTGTGGGGTAGAGTTCCAGCGCCACGTGCAGAAGGGTGTGGACGTAGGCATAGCTACGTTGGCCCTTACCCTAGCTGACAGGTACGACACCCTTGTGCTTTCGACTGGGGATGGGGATTTCAAGGATATGGTGGAGTATGTGAGGAACACCTTGAACAAGCGTGTGGAGCTGGTAGTGTTCAAGAGTGGAGTGTCGACTGATCTACAGAGTCTCGCAGATCGGGTCCGTTGGATAGATGAGTTCAAACACGAGGTGGAGAAGATCTAGGTCCGCTCTCCCCCGAGGATGCGCTGCTGACTTGTCAGGTTGGGGTCCGTTCCGGTTGCCCCGTGCCTGCGGCGCTTCGGTGGCTCGGAGAATGAGATGTATGCTAGGTACCGGAACAATCTAGCGGATGAGTTTCGCGAATCCTTTCCCCTCTCGTGGGTAGTAGCAGGGAACGCGCTCTATCTTGCCATGTGGGTGGCTGCAGGCTGGATCCTCTGGCCGCTGCGCATTGGCCGCTGGCCTGTG
>CAYMBA010000265.1:0-2690 GCA_964388535.1 uncultured bacterium
GCCAGAGAAGCTTTCGCCGCCAAACGTGGGGATTCGCTCTCTCGCAACCATTCCTGGACATGCCCCAAGACCCTGGCCGCAGCCCTGAGCTTCCCAAAGGCCACAAGCTCAAACACTCGGTTGAGATCTACGCGAATGGCCGCATCGACGTCCCCAATTTCCGCGTACAAAGCTGCTGCCTGCGCTTTCGCACGTTCGGCCAGATCGAAGCGCCGACAGGAAAGCGCAGAAATCCCAAGCGCGAGCGAAGCATCAGCCGCCAGGCTGAGGAATCCCCGTAAGCGCGCAGCCTCTACAGCCTGCGCCGCGAGCGAGAGAGCTCTTTCGCCCTGCCCTAGAAGCCGAGCACACTTGGAAGAAACGACCAGTGCTACGATGCCCTCCCACCCATCCACCTTGCTCTCTGGGTCGAACCCCGCCTCAGCCAGCCCCTGAAGTCCCACTTCAGGCACTCCTTGTTCCGCCTGCCACGACGCTTCAACACAAGCAGCCAAAAGCCGCACTCTCTGCGACACGAGATCCTTCCGTGGCCCCAACAAGCGCCCGATTTCCTCCACCGCGGACCTGAACCGGCGGCTTTCACCCAGGTGGGTCTCGGCGAGAGTCCGCAGGGCAAGGTACTCTATCCTCTGCTCCGTTGGCCAGGCACCGGCCTCGTCGCCATCCACACTCTGCAGGATCTCCCGCCACGCACCCATCTCCGCATAGGTCCTGATCTCCGCAATAAGCCTGTGCGTGGCAGAGTGCTGCTCCCGGCCATGTTGCATCTTCTTGGACCCCATAGCCGCCTCCCACCCACACGTATCAGCGCTGCTCGGATCCCATCCCGGTGGACGCCCTGGACCGCCCTAGAGACCTGGTCCCACCCACCAAACTCGCATCCTGAGTGTGCAGCGGGTCTGAGGCACCCTCACAGCTAGCCTGCGAAACGTCCAGATCCGCCCCATCCAGCGCACCCCTCCCCAACAGGGGCCAGTCTTCCATGATCCCCCAAGCTGCCCGCACGGGCGCCCAGGCGTCAGCTACGACGGCACTGCCAGCAAGCAGCACCGTCAGACCAGCGAGAATCAACCCGACCCATCTTAGAATCCTCGCCATGCGCATTTGTACAACCTCCCACAGATCCTGCGAAGAAGTCCCTCGGCTAGTTCCCCCCACGGAGCACCATCCGGTAGCAGATGACCTCCGGCTTCTGAGCGTAGTCGGCAAAGCCCTCGATGCCGTATGCGGAGGATATGGCAACATCCGCGCCCTTTACTACAAGCACCATGCTTGCACTCAAGGGATACGCCCTATCATGAACCGGATCCATCCGTCCCCTCAGAGCAACCACGGAATCAAACTCTCCATCTTCGGAAAACACATCAAACGCCACAGCCAAAGAGCTGTCGGCAGGAAAACAGCCTTCCACCGATGCAACCCACAGCTGCTCACCCACGCCCCAGGCCGCGAAAACCACAGGCCGGTACTCGGACACCACGGCCTCGGCGGTTCCTTCCAACTCATGGAGCAGATCCGACTGGGCTTGTTCCAGCTCCTCATCAGTCCTCTTCTGGGGCACGAACTCCCGCTGCACCACCCTTACAAGCCCTCCATCGGGACTGTACTCCTCCATCCGATACTCGAACCGCTTCGGAACGATCATCACCGTACCCCAGGGCGTACATGAGAACCCAAGTACCGATGCGATCTCGGTCTCGTCTCGCTTCACCTTCCCGCGAACAAACAAGAACTCCGCGCTCCAGCACGTCGCCCTTATCTTGCCCGTAGGCTCATAGACCCTCAGGAGGTAGCCGGCATACACACTCTGCTTCCCTTCCGCCTCCTGCCGCCAGACCGCACGGCTCCCCAGGAGGCCCCAGCCATCATCACAAGCGCATCCGTCGAAGAACCATCCTAGCTCCATTCCATCCCGGGCCAGCTCCACGGTCCGTCCGGTTGATCCGTCCGTCGGTACCAGTGCAACCCACTGTCTTCCCCCCAGCACGGCCAGCGTATCGGGAGAGACCCAGAAGAAGGCCGACGGCTCGACGAACTCCCCTGGGCCTTCTCCCCTCCTGCCCAGTCGGGTAACCAGGTCACCCGAGGAATCCAGCACATGCACACAGCTCAACGAGTAGTCGAGGAGATAGATCCTTCCATCCTGGCCCAGTGAAGCATCCACGATCGTTCCGAAGTTGACGCCCCCCGTATCATCCTCAGCCGGCCAGCGCCACATCTCCTCCATGTCGTAGTACTTGATCCCGTTCAGGGGCTCACCTGGGTTGTACACATACTCCACCCCATCCCTAACCTCGCGACGCACCTTGGGTCGCTGCTCACCAGAACCACACCCGGACAGTGTCACAAGAAGCGTTACCAGCACTGCAGCGACGCCGACAGGCAGGCGCCGGGAACCGTCAGGACGGTTTCCACCGCCACATATCCGCCGAGACGCAAGGCATGTGCGATGGCCCTTTGGAACCCACGGATCTGCCACTGCGGTAGGAAAGAAATCCAAGAGATGAGGACCTACGCCCCGTAAGCCTCTCGAAGAAGATTGACCCGGTTTCATCGGCCGCCCCCGAACTCCTACAGTCAACCCCCGTCTTTGAGCTATGCTAGACCTTCTGAATGACGTTCGTCAATCGCAGAGTGCGCCCCGCTCCGCCCTGGGTCACAGACGCTCCATTGGCGCACCCTCCGCCTTC
>CAYMBA010000266.1:0-2684 GCA_964388535.1 uncultured bacterium
GACGGGTGAACTGGAGGCTTGAGAGCCTTATACATCCCTACCTCCTTGAATTCGACTATGGCGTTGCCTGCCGCGTCCCGGGTTATCACAGGCACGGCTTTGCCGACGAGGATCCGCGCCAGCCGGTTGTTCACCGTCGTGATCTTGGGTGTAGAGATGATGTCAGCCTTGTTCTTTGACTCAAGCGCCTGGATCCTGGCCTGCAGTTCTCCAAAGGAACGTATGACTCCGATGTCGATGTCCACCGCGGGGTCGACTACGTCTGCCGGATGAACCGTCCCACTGGCCGAGGCGCCAGCACTTGGCGAGTGAAGGTTGTCGACACCCCAGGTTATCCCCAGGTCCCTGGAAACACTCGCATCCACATCCACTAGTTCGGCCGTTATCTCCACCTGGACGGTTTCGGTATCCAGACGCCGGATTACTTCTTCCAACAGATCGAGCCTCGGCTCTATGTCCGTAAGGATCAGCGAATTGGTCCTCGCGTCGACCTCTATCTTGCCCCTCTCTGTGCGCATCTCGGAAACGACGTCCTTCAGTTCCTCGGCGCTGGCGAAGGTCACCGGGACAATCCTTGTTGAAAGCGGCATGAACTCCTCTCGCTTCCGTGCTGCTGACTCCCGCTGGACAGCCTCTTCCTGCGCAGTTCGCTCCGTTGCAACGCGGATCACTGCCCCGTAATCGATGGCAACGAGATCAGCCGCCCTACAGACGGTCTCGAGCATCTCTCGCCACGGAAGGTTCTTCGCACATATCGAAAGCGTGCCCTTAACGTTGTGGTCGGGCACAATGTTAACGCCAGCGTATTCCGCTATCGACCGTAGCACCGTCCTTATGTCGGCGTCCTGTACATCGAGCGACATCAGCCCCAAGCTCCCTCGGCCGAAGTCTGCAGCCTCGGCGACCCGCTTCCCCGAAACACCAAGCCCCTCGAGCATCTCGTCGGAGGCCCAGTCCCTGCCTGCCCTCTCGGCTGCTGCAAAGCGGTACTTTTCCACCAGCTCCTCAAAGCGCTGCTGACGCGGATTCCTAGGCTCTTCATCTGCGATCATCCCATAGGATGGACCGTCGGATGATGGTTCTGGCTCTGCGCGGGATGCCGACGCGGGTGCCTCTGCAGATGGCCCAGATTCTACTGGCGCCGGTTCGGTATCGGCATAGGTGCCTGCAGGTGGCACCAGCACGGAAGCCAGCACGAAATCCGACCCGACGAAGTGACCACAGTCCTCCCGCGGCTCGGCACTGATTCCCGGCGATTGTACCTGGGTCACCCCGCTGCGCCTCGACTCCGGCCGGGGCCTGGTATCAAGGGCGAACTCCGTGGCCGCCCCGTCCCCCCTGGCCACTGCCACCGGATCTTCGCTCGCGGCCCGAGTCACCGTGGCCTGTCTCCCCGACCCGAGCCTGCCTTCTGCCCTCGGGTAGACCCGAAGTGTGATGCGCGCACCGTCCCGCATTGCCTCAAAGTCCGCTTCAGCCGAGGTCTCGATCACGTAGCGGACAATCCTTTCATCGCCCCGGTCTCTCCATAACGACCAGCGGACGGCCGACAGAAAACCATTCGGCTTCCACTGGACAGCCGTCGGGATATCTGGTCCCACAAGGTCCAAGACCACTCGCGGTGGGCCATCGAGCTTGAAGGCATCGAAGGCCACTGGCGTAGCCGTCTCGAGCGAGAGCAGAATCTCCTTTGGCCCCGACTCAAGCTGCGCCGCGACTATTGCCCGTGGGACCTCACACTTTCCCACAGGCACAAGGAACAGTCCCGCCACCAACAAAGCGAAGATGCCCGCCGCTTTCGACCCCATCGCACCTCTCCGGCACATCTGACGCCTCCTAGCTGTTTGCCTGGCCCCAAATCTCTCACCGGGCCCTTTCTTCCTCTGCCTCCAGCCCCGAGGTCACAGGCAACCACACTGTCTTCGCTATTCCGAAACGGCTCTGGCGCATCGTCACACCATCCGGATGAATCTTGAGTACCACCCCGTCACTGACCTCGTCACCTTCACGCAGGATCATGCTCTTACCCTGCTTCGTTTCCACGAGAGCGAAGCGGTCTTCCTCTGCCCAGAGCACCCCAACGACCACTAGGTCGGAGATACCTGGTTCCCGATCCTCCAAGGCATCCTCACGGCCAACCAGCGGCGCGAACGGATCCCTAAGCCCAGCGCTCTGGTAGTAGTACGGTTCTGGAACAAGCAGGTCGTCTAGTACCTCTCCCACGTCCATTAGCAGCGAATCCCCGCTACTGCGCGACCGCCCGACCGGAACTTGCTCGCCCGGATTCGCCAATACTGCGACCACAGCCAGGAGGAGACCCATGAGCAGGAATATGCGTCCTTTCACCCCTATTCACCTCCCCCGGTCGCCGCCTGCACCGTCCGGTGCAACACCTGCTTCACCTTGCCGGCAGGACCAGTCCCCGCTGGCAAAGACCCCTTCCCCTCTACCGCTCCTTGCGAGAGCGTATAGGCAACAGCGACGAAATGCGCTGAAGCCGTCTTGCCTGGCTCTTCCTGCTGTGCAAGCTGAGTTATCTCAAGATCCCTCACGTTAACTATCCTCTTCATGGACGCGATCTCATTCAGGAATGCGGCGATCTCGTGATAGCCCCCTTCGACGCGAATCTCGACCGGGTTCTCGTTGTACAGCTCCCCTGCAACGGGCGGCAGTGGCTTGAAAAG
>CAYMBA010000267.1:0-2674 GCA_964388535.1 uncultured bacterium
CTGGGAGAGGGTCAGGGTGAGGGATCGTTCAACGTGTCGGGACTTCCCCTCTCCCTTTGGGAGAGGGCCGGGGTGAGGGCCGGATTCCGCTGTGATTGCGGGGTGAATCGCGGTCAGAACCCCTTCCAGGTCGATCGGGACCTGGTGCCGAAATTTGGTTCCAGCGAGCTGCTACCTCGAACCCTGTACCATGAGTGCTGCTCGGCAGCGGTTGTACGTCTACGAAGCTCCCGTGCCCGCTGTGTTTTGCCCCATAGAAACTAATTAATGTACAGATTATAGTCGGCGGCTGCGGTGAAACACAATTCCTTCCCGAATCGGAGAGGGCGAGCCGCGAGGTCCTCTCACTTCCGATCTTCCCCAAGCTGAAGAACGAGGAGATAGATCATCTCCTCGAGAGTATCCGCGCTTTCTTCGCCTGATCAGCGTGGAATTGACTGGCATTTCGCTCTCTGATATAAATGTTACAGAGGGAGTCCGATGACCGATCGAAAAGACGAACGGCCGACACGTGAGGATCTTCGCCAGCTCGAGAATAGCCTGACCGAGAAAATCGAGGCGAACGCCGAGAAGATCGAAGCCAACGCCAAGAGGATCGAGGCCAATACCGAGAAAATCGATGCCAACGCAGTCAGGCTCGATAGATTGACCGTATTGGTTTTGGAAAACCGTGACAGAATCGGGCAGATGGTAACCCGCGATGAGTTCAACCGCCGGATGGACGAGGTAATGGCCGGCTTGGATGGGCTGAGCGGGTTGTTCTCCCGCTCGGACGAGGAGAGGGTGGCGACGATCGCGCGGATCGATCGGCTCGAAGGCGAAGTGAAGGCGAACAAGGACGAGATAAAGAAGATAAAGACGAAGCTAGGAATGTCGTAGATCACCGAAAACCAGGGAAACCTCAATCTTCCTTTGTGGCGACTGGAACATGGAGCGCTGAGGATCAGCAAGGAGGATTAGGGTATGCTGGGCATAGAGTTCTCCGGCATCTTCCTTGGCGTCCTCGCCCGTGCGTTCTTCCCATGGGTGCGGAAGCTCCGCGCCGGTGAAGTGGAGCGATTCCGCAAGCGGTATCTCTATTCGGCGATCGGATCGGTCATCGTCGGGATGATCGTCACGATGCTCATCTTCCCCGAATTCAGCGTTCCCTCGATGGGGCAAGGCGCGGAAGCGGGTGTCCGCCTGTTCACGATGGCGTTCGGATTCGGCTTCGGATGGCACGCCATCGTGAGCGAGGCGGCCAAGTGGGCCGGGGCGTTCAAGGAAGAAGAAGGACGCTAGAGCTGCCAAACGGCGTTAGAAGCCCCTTCTTGACGGCGCCGGCGCCGTTTTTAGACTAGTTAGCAGCAGGAAGTGAGATGATGTCTACTAGCACGGTGCGGGTTAGCGAGGAGGCCAAAGAGACCTTGCGGAGGCTGGAGAAGTGAGCCTCAGCCGACCATCACGATCGGTGCTGGTTGGTGATCTTTGCCGGCAAGGGTTAAGGTAGGTGAGCGATGGAACGGAGTGCGGACTGGATGGATGAAGCGCAGGGAGATCTTGTTCACGCCGAGAACGACCTTGCCGGGGGATTTCACAATTGGGCCTGCTTCTCGGCTCAACAAGCGGCAGAAAAGGCGCTAAAGGCGGTATTTCAGCGGATGGGGGCTGAGGCATGGGGGCACTCGGTGGCTGATCTTCTGCAGGAGCTTAAAAAACATCACGGTGTCTCTGAAACCTTGTTTGATGCGGGCTTGGAGCTTGACAAGACCTACATCTCCGCCCGCTATCCGAATGCTCATCCCTCGGGATCTCCCCGAAGGAGGTACACCGCGGAGGAGGCGAGGAGGTGTATCGCTCATGCGCGAAGGATCATCGAGTTCTGTGCGGGTCTTCTATCCGAAATTCGATCAGAAACAGGTCATTGAGCTTCTCACTGAAAGGATCGGTGAGCTCGATAAGCTTCTCCCCCTCGTGCGGGTCGTCCTCTTCGGGTCTTATGCAAAGGGGACCTACACCGTCGGAAGCGATCTCGACCTTCTCGTAGTGTACGCCGGACGGCCACGAGAGGATGCTTATGCTGTAGCGAAGAAGGCCCTAGGTCTTCCCCGGTGGAAGTGCATCCGTATACGAACGAGGAGTATGAAGCGATGCGGGAGACGATCGATCGGATGACCGCCGGCGGTGTTATCCTGTATCCCGGTTGATCTTTGGGATTAAAGACCCGTTTTGATGTTTGGAAGAGATCCATTGACCTTGTAGAAGATGTCTACGGGATCACCAAGGGATTTCCACAGGAAGAACTGTACGGATTAACGAATCAGCTTAGGAGAGCAGCGGTTTCCATTCCTTCAAATATTGCGGAGGGGGCGGCCAGGGACTCTAAAAGGGAGTTTATCCAGTTCTTGCATATCGCATTGAGCTCATTGTCTGAGGTTGAGACGCAACTTGTCATCTCAAAGAGACTCGGCTACCTGGAGGATCTTGATGGCGTCGAAGAGCAGACACGGACGGTCCGAAAACTACTACTTGGCCTGATTCGTCACCTGAGAGCGAAAGTCGGGAAGGGATAGCGAATGGGTTTGTATTGACGTCCTCATCACCCATCACTCATTACTCATCACTCATCACTCATCACTCATCACTCTTCACTCTTCACTCTTCACTCTTCACTCTTCACCGATTTTAGCCATTG
>CAYMBA010000268.1:0-2640 GCA_964388535.1 uncultured bacterium
ACCTTGCTGGTGTCGTAGGCCGCAAGACATAGGCACCTCGGGCTGCAGGCAAGATCCAACCCGGCGTCTGCGGCCAGGTTCTTCGCATGTGTTCTCGCCCACTCACTCCAGCGGCGGCCGTCCGCGCTTCTCAGCACGGTGATCTTGCCTTCCGCGGAGAGCCAGGCAAGGAAGACATTGTTTCCATTGGCGTCGACATCGAACGCACGGAGCTCAGGCGCATCGCAGACTTTGTATCCTCGACTCGTGCATCCTTCTGGTCCTGACATGAGCAGCCAGAGTGCCAGCACAGCCAGTGAGAGTGTGGGTAGCATACGTGCGGCGGAAATTGTCCTCCTGCAACGCATCGTTCTCATCAGCCGTCGCTCCTGTGCAATATGTCCTCGGGCAAAGAGGCCATTGGAGTGGTATGATTGAAACAGGACACTAGCGGCAAGTTGGGTTCCTGGCAAGGGGAGGAGGTAGACGATGTTGCGGCCTGCTCTGACGGGTGTGTTTCTTGCGGCCCTTCTGTCCGCTTTCCAAGGTGTCTTGGCAGGCAGCGCGGGGTCGCTGGAGTACGTGGATATTTCCCTGACAGGGGGAGGCTTTCCAAGTTGGGACGGTGGCGATACAGAACTTTGCTTCGCAGATGTGAACGCCGACGGCAATGTGGACCTGCTGTCCATTGGCGACCATGGTTCTCCGTATGTGAACACCCAGGAACACGGGATCATGGTCTACTTCGGGGATGGGCAGCATGGCTGGAGTCTTCACATGGAGGGTGACTTCGGCTATGGAGGGATTGCAGTGGGGGACGCTAACAACGATGGTCTGCTGGACGTCGCCTACGGGATGCACCACAACTGTTCGGGTACCGATCTTGGAGACCAGCTCCTAGAGGTAGCTCTTGGCAATGGGACAGGGACTGCCTGGACACCGTGGGATGACGGGCTGGCGTCCAACGGTGAGGACTGGGGGATGTTCGCTACCGACTTCGGCGATATCGACAATGACGGCCTGCTGGATGTGGTGTCCAACTCCTTTGGATGCTGCAACGGAATCCACGTATACAGAAACAACGGGGACGGCACGTGGACCCAGACGTGGGCATACACAGGGAGCAACTCCTCCAGCTACGTCAGGTTTGCCGATGTCAATGGTGATGGCTTTCTGGATGTGGTAGCAAGCTACCAGCTCGGAACGGTGTGGGTCGGCGACGGTGAAGGGGGCTTTGTGGCATGTGACACAGGGCTTCCCGGCATTGGCTCGATTCACGAAGGTGTATGTGCAGGTGACGTCAACGGGGACGGATGCGAGGACATTTCCTTCACACTCTCTGGTCGCGTGTACGTATACGTGTGGGAGGCCGACCACTGGGAGCCAGCTGTGGACGGTCTTCCGACCGCCACAGATTATGTGGCGACGTACTTATACGACATGAACTCGGATGGGTTCATGGACCTCTTGGCGATGGGAAGCGGGACTGTGAAGGTCTGGCTGGGGAACGGTACGGGATCCTGGGAGGAAGAAACTACGATACTCCTTCCAGAGTACCGCGCGACGGCGGCATTGGAAGCCGGTGGCGACATTGACCACAATGGTTTCCCCGACTTTGCCTTGGTCTATGAGAAGGGTGATTGGTGGAGTGGCGAAAACGTTTTGCTTGTTTACGCCGAGTCTTCATCTCCAGTCGAGCTTGGGATCACTGCGAACTATCCAACAGCTCACTGCGCTCTACCGTTAGGGTCTGCGCGCGTACTCCGCTGGACCTCGAGTGAAGTCGGTACAGAGGAGGCGAGCGTTGATATTGATCTGTCTCTCAGTGGGCCGGACGGGCCCTGGGAGCCTGTGGCAGAAGGCCTGCCAGACTGCGGGCACTATCAGTGGGCAGTTTCGGGTGCCCCTACCGAGGATGCCGTCTTGAGGTTCACGTTGAGGCAGGGCAGGGAACAGGCGGTGGCGATGACGCCCGAGTTTCGGATCGTGGCGGGATCCCAAGCGCGCAGGGAGTCGGGAACGAGTGGAGCCAGGATGGCACTGTGGCCTTCGGTTGTGACTCCGGGGACAAGCCTGCGGATCCTTCTGCCTGGGGGTGAGGGGACCCCAGAGGCCCGCTTGCTTGGCCCCGATGGGCGCCAGGTAGGGGCGCTTCCCTTGCTAGGGCTCGAGGGTGTAGGGGAGTATCAGATAGCAGAGTTTGCAGTCCCGAGAGGCGTCCTGCGCTTTGAGGGTTCCTCACCTGGGCTCGTGGAGGTGCGCCGTCGCGGTGGGCGTCTTGGAGCGTGGCGGATAGCCCTTCTTGGCAGATAGAGTGGACTCGTCCGAGCAGATGCCAAAGGGGCCGCCGGGAAAACAACCCAGCGGCCCCTGGGTCTTAGGCGGCGGTGTGCATACTAGCGCGTCAGAACCATCTTCCTGGTCTGCTGGATCCCGGGTCCGGCGAACTCATAGAGGTAGATCCCTGCTGGTGCGCTCTTTCCGTTGCCGTAAGTGCCATCCCACACGATGGAGTGCCTTCCAGGTCCCAACTCGCGGTTCAGCAGCGTCCTCACTAGTCTTCCAGCCGCATCGTAGATCTTCAGGCTCACGACGCCGGGCTTCGCGAGCCTGAAGTCGATCCTCGTACTCGGAGAGAACGGGTTCGGTCTGTTCTGGTAG
>CAYMBA010000269.1:0-2628 GCA_964388535.1 uncultured bacterium
CCTAGGGAAGGCTGGGCCGGTGGGAGCAGGTTCACCTGCGAGCATTGCGGTCATGTAGACAAGGTCGTAGAGTGGGTGCGCCGCACGGGACAGGCGCCGGAGTACGAGATGTTCGCCCTGGAGTACTGGTGCCCCCGACACGGACGGGGCTATAAGGGCGTGGAGGAATTCGACAAGGATCTCTACCGGAAGGCCTGCCGCGAGTTTGAGGAGGAAAAGGCCAGCCTGCCTCTGCCCGAGGGTGACATCCCGACTGAGGGCCGTAGTGACCCCCGCCCCATCAGCTTTGGCATGACCCGCTGGACGGATCTCTTCAACCCTCGCCAGCTCCTCTGCCTGGGCCAACTGCTGAAGGCCATCCGGGAGATCGAGGACCGGGCCGTGCGGGAGTTGATGGTGGTGACGCTATCGGATGCAGTGAATGCGAATAACATGCTGTGCAAGTACAATGCTTCCGCTGTTAAGCTAGAACCGCTTTTCGGACATCATGCCTACTGGCCACCGAACCAGCCCATCGAGAACAATGTGTGGGGCACGAAATATGGGCGAGGGCCGTTTTCTTCCTACTTTGACAAGACCCGTCGAGCGGTGGAATGGGCACAGAACCCCAGGGAAGTCTCGGCTGACGGGTGGATTTACATGCACGATGGGGTAGCCACATCGCTCGCCACGCAACCTTCTGATGTGGTCAATGGCCCCTCGCGAGCCTGGCTCACGGCTCGCAGCTCTGAGGACCTCTCTTTTCTGCCATCTCGATCAGTGGATGCGGTCATCACCGACCCGCCCTACTACGGCAACGTGCAGTACGCCGAACTCTCAGACTTCTTCTACGTCTGGCTACGGGCAGGGCTCAAAGACGACTACCCAGAGTTCATCCCCCTTGTGGTGCCCAAAGAAACTGAGGTTGTAGTCAACCAGAAAGCGGACAAGACTGATGAGCACTTCCGCCAGGGGCTGTTGCGCTGCTTCAAGGAGTGTCAGCGTGCCCTCAAAGATGACGGGGTGATGGCCTTCACCTTCCACCATGAGAAGGCGACTGCATGGGGAGCAGTGCTAGAGGCTGTACTAATTGCTGGCTTCAACATTATTGCTGTTTGGACTTACCATAGCGAGGCACGGACGGGCTTCCACAGAGAAGGTATCCGCTTCGACACCATCATCGTCTGCCGCAAGCGGCTGGAGGAGCCAGCGCCAGCGGCCTGGGGCGCGCTCCAAGACCGCATCGTGGCCGCTGTCAAAGACGAACTGCGTCGGCTGCTGGACAACGGCGCGGCCCTGTCCACTGAGGACGTGTTCGTCATCACCATGGGCAAGGCTCTCTCTGTCTACTCCAGCCACTACCCCAACGTGATGCAGGACGGCCGGCAGGTCAGGCTCACCCAGGCCATCGAGGACATCGAGACGCTGGTGGACGAGCAGATTGATGCCTACTACGGCATGGTGGTGCCCACCTGGCTGGACGCGCTCTCCCGCGTCTACCTGCAGCACCTGGCCCGCCGCGCGGTCGTCACCCGTGACGGCCTAGTCAAAGTCTGCCGCACGCGAGGACTGGACTTTGGAGAGCTGGAAGAAATGTACTACATCGAGCGGGGGAAGCGCTCCGGGGAGTACCGGGTCTTGCTGCCCCAGAAGCGCGCCGCCTGGCTGGAGGAGCGATTGGAGAAGGGTTATGATCTCTCCCCTCTGGACCGCGCCCACTACCTGTACGCCTTGTACGAGGCCAACCGGTCTCTGCGCGCTGAGATTCCGCGCCTCTATACCCGTGGCCTAGAAGAGGTCACCAATGCCCTGTACCGCATCACCCGTGATCGGGCCTACGAGTTGATCACTGCTGACATTGAGCGCCTGAAGGAACAGGGCGTATCGGATTTGTTGTAAGAACCGTTTGAGGAGGCGTCATGATACTGCGGCCGGGGTACTACCTTCTGGAGAAAAGACAACTGGGACAGGGCATTCCTCGCCCCAGGAAAACCATGAGTATCATCGCTTTCCTGCGGGCAGTGAAGAGGAAAGAACCGCTGCCCAATACAGTGTGTGTCCTGGGCTTGGAGCGGTTGCTGCATCACGCCGACGATAGCCGCCGAGCAGCGAGAGTCATCCAAAAGGCGCTGTACAACCCCCAGGCCAAGCCCTACCTGCGCCGCCAAAGCCCGGTGGTCATCCTGCCACTGGAGTACTTGGAACTTTCCACCTATTGGAAGGCAGGCATCCGGCGGGGAGAGACTCCCCACGAAATCTTCCACATCGAGTGGGTTGTCCCCCACGCCGACATCGAAACAGTGGGTAAGGCGGACGTGTGTTACAGCATGCTGTGATGAACGCTGGATTAGGTGACTATCGACCGGATTGTGCTCGACGTATGCGACCAGGATGCAAGCTAGAGGACTCCAGGCCGATCCACTGCCGTGTTTCTGCTGCCAAGTGAATGCTGAGTAGGCGACGATGAAGACCTGGGAAGGTTTGCTCCTTGTGCTTAATGCGAAACAGGCCGCCGAGGTGCTGGGCGTCAACGAGCGCACCGTGAGGAACTGGATCACGGCGGGCAAGCTGCCAGCGGCGACAGTTGTCCAGGTCTGGATGATCCGCCGGTGACGCACCGGGGTCCCTGCTCGAGCCGGAGGAGGGGGC
>CAYMBA010000270.1:0-2611 GCA_964388535.1 uncultured bacterium
CCTGGGGCTTGCACGACATGCACGGGAATGTGTGGGAGTGGTGCCAGGACTGGTATGGGGAGGGTTACTACGAGCACTCGCCGCGGGTAGACCCTAAGGGTCCTGCCTCCGGTTCCTTCCGCGTAGAACGCGGCGGCAGCTGGTACAATTACGCGCGCTACTGCCGCTGCGCGGTTCGCAACTGGCTCGATCCAGGCGTGCGCAGCAGCTACCTCGGCCTCCGTCTCGTAAGGGCGGCGGAGTAAGGTTGTCGGCTGCGGAGTCCCGCTCCAGCTGCGCCTTGGATAGGCATCATATTGTTTCCCTGGCTACGTTGCACACGATCAAAAATCCCCGGGAGAGAATCCGCATCTTCTGTGTTATTGCCATTGGGAATGCGAATTGCCGGGTTCTCCGATGAGACAGCGAGGTGGCGGGAGTCCTGATGCAGCGACTGTACAAGTACTCTCGTGAGGCGTTCATCTCCCGCACACCCAAGCGCGTGGGCAACGGGCCCGGTCCTTCCCGAAGGTGAGTAGGTCGTAGCTACCGTAGGCAGGGGAGTTTCTATGCTGAATCCGCAGGCCGTGGGATTGGTATGCCTTCTTCCGACCGTGGAATCCGGGGATGTGACCGTGAGATACGACCTCCACTCAGGCACCGGGCCCGAGCCACCGCTTTCCCGGGAAGGTCCACTCCGCTCGAGGGCCTTTGTGCCCCGAGAGGACGAGAGCGGGGGATGAGGCTCAGCGGTTGAGCCTCAGCGATCCCCTCGCCCCATCCCCTCGGGGGCCCCGACTGCGGCTTCCCCCGGATCGGCGTCTTTGTATTTCCCTTCATCCTCGGGTAGCATCCGCCCTGGTGGAGGGGGCGGCAGCAAACCCGAGGTTTCCCATGGCAAAGAGACGCTTGCGTGTCGGGGTGCTGGACGTCGAGTCCGGCCATCTGCACGGCCACTGGCTGGAAGAGCAACTGAGCTCGCGCTGGGACGATGTGTCCATCGCGGTCAAGGCGATCGGTCCTAAGCCCAGGCGGCGGGCGCGCAACCGCCGCGGCGGCCAGGTGCTCCTGCGGGAGTTCTATTCCGAGCCCACATACAAGGCGCTGCTGCGCGGGGAGGTGGACGTAGGCGTTCACCGGATGAAGGACCTGCCGGTTCCCTTGCCCGAAGGCGTGGAGCTCGCTGCTGTCACCGAGCGTAAGACGCCCCTGGATGTCCTCGTCACTGCCGATGGCTCGATTCTTGACGATCTTCCAGAGGGAAGCACCCTGGGGGTCAGCAGCCTCAGGCGCCAGGCGATGATGCTGCGCTACAGGCCGGATCTGGCCATCGAGTTCGTCGTCGGGACCCTCTCGGAGCGGATCGCCATGGTGGATGCGGGCAGGTTGAGTGGTGTCGTGGTAGCCGCTTCGGGCATAGAGTGGCGCGGCTGGCAGGACCGGGTGGCGGAGGTCTTCACGGTCCAGATGTGCGTACCCGCGGTGGGCCAGGCTGCTCTCGGGCTGCTCGTGCGCGAGGGCGACGAGGAGACGGCGGGCAAGATCCGTTTCCTGGATCACAGCCTCAGCCGCCGCGAGATCCTCTGCGAGCGGTCGTTCCTCGAGGCGGTGGGCGCCTCCGAGGGGTCGGCCGTCGGGGCGCTGGCGCGGATGAAGGGCGACATCCTGAGGATCGAGGGGTGCGTCTGCTCCCTGGACGGGAGCAAGGTGCTCAGGGATTGGGCCGAGGGATTTCCCGAGGACCCGATAAGGACGGGGCAGAGGCTGGCCCAGAAGCTCCTGGATCAGGGCGCGCGGGATCTGCTCTCCCAGGCGGCCGCGGACCTGGCCCCGGGGGAGGGCGGCAACTAGCCGCGGGAGGCCGGCGCTTCGCGGGCGTGCGACGGAGGCTTGCTTCGATGTATGAACTGAAGTTCGTGAGAAAGAACCCTGAGCTCCTTAAGGAGGCTGTGCGCAAGAAGCGCGAGAAGGCCGACATAGATGCGATCCTGGATCTGGATGCCACCCGCAGGAAGATGCTCGTCGAGGTGGAGGAACTGAAGGCCCAGCGCAACAAGGAATCCCAGCGCATCGGGCGGCTCAAGGCGGAGGGCAAGGACGCCTCGGAGGCGATCGCCGCAATGCGCGAGGTCTCGGATCGCATCAAGGAGATGGACGAGCGGGTCCGGGAGATAGAGGAGCGGATAGAGACACTCCTCGAGTGGGTTCCTAACATCCCCCACGAGTCGGTTCCCGAGGGCGATGAGACGGCGAATACGGTGGTGCGCACCTGGGGCGAGCCGCGGATGGAAGAGGGCCTGGACGATCACCTGACCATCTCGAAGCGCCTGGGGCTTCTGGATATGGCAGCAGCCTCCAGGATGAGCGGCTCGGGCTTTGCAGCTTATACAGGCCTTGGGGCCCGACTCCAGAGGGCGCTAATAGACTTCATGATCGACCTTCATACGGGCACGGGCTATACGGAGGTTCGGGTCCCGTATGCGACGCGCGCCGAGGCGCTCTTCGGCTGCGGGCAGCTTCCGAAGCTGCGCGAAGACATGTACGAGATTGAGAAGGACGGTCTCTTTCTGATTCCCACGGCTGAGGTGCCACTTACCCACTTATACGCCGGACGCGACCTGAAGCAGGAGGA
>CAYMBA010000271.1:0-2554 GCA_964388535.1 uncultured bacterium
CAGGTAGCGGCCGTTGTACTTCAGGCGGGCGGGGGTGAGGAAGTGGAGGGTGAGGCGGCTCGCATTCTCGGCGCTGGCCGCCTGAGCTATCTCGGCATAGCTTACTACGCTTTCCTGCCCCTCCGTCAGGAGTGCTCCGTTCTCGTAAATGGGGATGACCCGACCTGTCGAAGGATGTAGGGCCTCCACCCGCTGGAGAACGTAGCGAGACCGAGCTCGTCCCAACCCCAGCTCCCCCAGTCGCAGAAAGGCCACGATGAAATAGGGCAAATAGCGCGTAGCCTTCCCCACGAGCGTCAGCCCGAAGCAGAGTTCATCGCCCGGAGCATAGAGGCGGCGCCTGTCCTGGGGCGGTTCCAGAACAAAGGGCCGAGGAATGGCCTCGTGGGTACGAAGCGCTTCGCTACCCGGCGGTGGTGAGGGCTCGAAGAGGAGGGGATAGGGACACACGTAGCGCAACGGGCACGGCTCACAGGTGCTGTGATGCCGCTGGCAGCAGATGGTGCGTCTGAAAACCGAGCCGAAGCCGCCGCGTAGCACAGCTCCTTTGTAGGCCGGCAACGGCATCTCGTCTACGACCTTCAGATGAAAGCGGTAACACGCCAGATGGAAAGAGTCGAGCATGATCATCCTCAAGCCAGTGGTTCGGTCACCGGCTCTCTCTCCCACAATAGTTGCAGGAAGACCCCAATGAAGAGGGCCATGCAGGCAAAGAAGAGCGTCACCTCGGGCAGGAGCGTCAAATGCCACCCCGATGCAGCTATAAACGGCGCAGGCAGCAGGATCGCCCGCGGTAGCCCCAACCAACGACTCCCCTGAGCCAGCTTTAACACCCCTGGTGGAACGGAGGTGTAACCAAAGAACGCAGTTACGAACATCCCTATCACAAGTGAGGTGGTTAACGTCTGTAACTGCAGGAAAAGGCTTCGCTGTAGCGCCAACTCCCGATCCTCCAATCGCTCAGAGGTGTGACGGAAGAGGTAGAGGGCCGAAGCGAGCACTGCGACCAGCGAGACCAGGATCCAGGCCGGGGGCGTGGCCGTTAAGGGGAAGGACCAAGCTTCCTCGGTGAGGGCCAGCGCCGCATAGCCCACGGCCAGTGAGGCTGTGAGTCGGGGCATAAGCCGCCGCAGGGGGTTGACCCTGCGGCGGCAGAGCATATACGCCCCCCAGAGCAGGCCGGCGATGACTAAGAGGTAAAGTCCCCAGGCCAACCAGGGGCGAATCGTCTCCCAACGAGCCGCAGCTGCGCTCCCGCCAAGTAAAGCTGCCAATGTGATGATCAGATAGGCCCACCAACGGCGTTGCACAGCCCGCCGCATCTCTTGCACCCCTGCCTCTTCGAGCGTTCTCGCCTTCCCCGGCTCTGGCAGTTTCGTGACGATGGCTTGCTGAAGCGCCTGATCCATGCGGTCTCTCAAGTACCAATCGTCTACGAAGCGATGCGTATATCGCAACTCGCGGAAGGCAGTTCGTACCTGCCCTTCCTCCAACAGGATCCCGTTGACCACATCCTCACGATGCCATTGCAGCATCTTCAAAACCGGCTCAGCGCGCCGATCGTTCAAGAAGCGGCGGAGGCTGTGGAGCAAGATGGTACGTACCACTTTGTCCAAATGATCGGCGTGTTCCAGAGCGAAGCGCAGCAGGCGCAGGTAAGGTAACCGGTGGGTGGGCAGAAACTCTTGGTGCTCCACCCGCGTTGCGATTGCCAGGGCCGCACAAAGGCGAGCTCGCGCCGCAATGTCGCGGGCCTGCGCATCGGTCAGGGCGTCAATCTCCTCCCGAGAGAGTTTTGCCAAGTCTGCCCGCTCCCCGGCGATCAGCTTGTTCAGTGTTTCTTCCACCGTCTCGCCAGCCAGGGCGATGAGATCAGCCAGCGACATGGATCACCCTCTGTTCTGCCAAGCCTTTTCATAAAACTCGCTCAGAATCATTTGGGGACTAGAGGCCGGATGCTGTGTCTCCTTCACGGGTATACCTTCCCGCCCAAGTTGCCCTACCGGATAGGGCAGGGGCACCAGCTCAGCATCGGGCGGGTAGAGATAGGACCTGCGCTGGGCCATAGTAAGGCCCAACAGGCTTGGGAACTGATACTCCCGGCCTTCACGCGGGATCTGCACATGCCACACGCCATCTACCACTATGTGCGGCAGGCTGAGCAGTAAGCCCCAGGTCACGGCGTAGGTCATGGACTTGCGCCCGCCGGAGATGCTGACGTAGAGCTTCTCTGTATTCTCATCGTCTCGGACTTCGCTCAGCGTTGTGATGAACTGCTCGAGAAAAGCTTCTACATCCTCTCTCTGGCTGAGGTTCTCATTGTATACGCCCGCCATCGGTCGTCGGGACAGGGTAACATCTTGGAGGCGCCCGCCAGCCTCGAACTCGGGCCTTAGCACCTCCCCAATCCCCTCGACGATGTCCGGATGTTCTGGATATAGAATCTCTACCCGGTCAATCCGAATCTCGGGCTTCTCGTTCAGCTTGCTCACTGCGGTGGTCACGACCCCCGGGCTCAGGCCCAGGGTTGAGATCAGCACATTGGCCATTGGAA
>CAYMBA010000272.1:0-2550 GCA_964388535.1 uncultured bacterium
GCCCAGCCCACGCCGATGATCCCCACTCTTTCATCCATGGACGTTCTCCTTGATCACCTCGAACCCCGGATGATTCGCTGCGGTAGGACGTTCCATACTTATCCCATCGGCACCTCCTGGCCAGCGGAGCTCCGATTGTATAAAGACAAGCGCGCCCTTCACGGGGCGCGCGGATCGTCGGGCACATAACGCCAAAGGATCAAGAGAACTCGGGGGTTGCATAGCTTCGCTGTGGCGACGCCTCTGCGGTTTGAATACGGCTATTGCACACCTGCGAGAACCGCAAGGCCATTGTAGACCCAATCTTCAAGAGGAGCAACATGCCGGCCATGGCCCGCCGGCATGGGCGGCGCAGATCGCCCTTGGAAGATCCCAATGGTGGTGGAAGGTCGCCGATACAAGTCAGATTCACCAGAACAAAGAAGGCCACCCCGCGGTGATGGAGTGGCCTTTGATCTCATGGGCGCGGAGGGACTCGAACCCGCGACCTCACGGATGTGAACCGTGCGCTCTGACCAACTGAGCTACGCGCCCTGCGCCGCGATTATAGCATAAGTGCTGCAGGCCGAAGGTCGACGTAGCGCCAGGAGGGAATCCGGGGGATGCCTTTGCTGCCAGAATCCTTTACAATTTGGCCTCGTCCCAAAATCATGGCCGAAGGGAAGTCAGGACACCATGCCCGCGTCCAGCCTCAGCTACCGCCTCACCATGCTCGCCCTTGTGTTCATCTGCCTGTTGGGCGCAGCGGCGGTCTTTTACGGAACGGCGTGGGGGCCCTGGACCGACGATGATTCTGCAGAATACATAGAGGCTGCCAGGAACCTAGCCGCGGGTGAAGGGCTCGTCCTGATCCGGGCTTCCGGCCGAGTCAGCCCGCTTGCCTCTCGGCCGCCCCTGTATGCGATCGTATTGAGCCTGGCACCATGGTTGGGCATCGACATTCTCGCCTTCGCGCGCTGGCTTGATATCAACCTCTACGCGGGCTTCCTTTTCCTGCTTGTCCCTGTCCTATACCGCATGATTGGCAGACCTTGGCCCGTGTTGCTGCTATCCCTGACCACACTCGTCTCCCCGTTCATGCTTAAGGCATTCACATCCGGCTTGGCCGAACCTCTGCATTTCGTGCTTGCAACAGCGAGCTTGCTTCTCCTGGTCGCATACCTGCGCTCGAAAAGGCTCAAGGAACTCATCCTATCCGCAATTTTGGCCGGGCTCAGCACCCTAGCGCGCCTAAGCGGACTGGCCGTAATGGGCACAGGCGCGTTGCTCGTGCTGACACTCGGCGGAAAACGCTTCCGCACGCGCATGGCTCGCGGCCTGCTGTATGGCCTGATCAGCAGCATAGTGATCCTTCCATGGATCATCGACGTTATGGCGAGAGGTTCCACACCCGGGGTGTATAACTTCAGCCTGGAAGACCTCTGGGGGCATCTAGCAGGCGTACGCGTCGGGTTTGCCGCTCTGTTCTGGAACTACTTACCCTTCAGCCGGTTACTGCCCGCGCCTCCTTACCGCGTGCAGCTTTTCGTAAGCCTGGTCGTCGGCGCAACGCTCCTGGTTCTATTGGGCCTGGCTATCCGCGAGCGGATCCGCCGTCTCGGGCAGGATTGGCATAATTCGACCCCTTGGCACCTAGTGCTTGCCTTTGGTCTCTATGCACTTATATATGTTGGGGTCTTCCTTTTTTCACACCTCTTCATGACCATCTCGCGCGCCTTGGTGATCGCCCGCCACCTTACGGCGCTTGAACTGGGCATCTTTGTTAGTGGGATCATGCTGGTGTATGTCCTATTGGACCACTACAAGCTCACAAGAGCCTCCCCTTGGATAGCCCTCTCACTGGTGCTCGGCCTTTCCCTTCCCATGGCCCGTTCGGGATTCAAACTCCTAAGTGATTTGCACGCCCATGGCCGGGGACATACGCATAAGAGCTGGCATCAGTCCGAGGTCATCCCCTACCTGCGGAGCCTTCCCCAGGACGTCCCACTCATCAGCAATGAGATCGAAGCCATCATCATATGGACCAACCGCAAAGCTTATCGGGTTCCAGAGATTTGGGATCGCACCAGACTTCCCACATTCGAACGCTTCGGGGAGGATCCCAACGACCCGATTCAACGCATCTTTCGGATAAAAGGGATGGCATTGATCCTCTTTGATAGCGCGCGGTGGCAATTTGAATCGATCTATGGCGATCGGGCCGATCAGCGGCTCGCCGCCTTCACAAATGGACTTCTAGCTGCGTTCGTCGGAGACGATGGCGCCGTGTACTACTATCCTGCAAGCAGGAGTGATTAGCCCTTGACTTTGCCCATCGATCCTTCATTTCGGGAATATCAGCAGCGCCGCCTACACCATTGGGATCAAGTGGCCTTCAAGATGACCTCCTGGAAGGGGTGGGGGGGAGCCTACCACAAGCGCTTGCAGCAGGTCTACCAGAGCATCGTGCCTCCCAACCAGCGTGTGCTTGATGTGGGTTGCGGCGACGGATCTTTGCTGGCGTCTCTCCAGCCGGGGGAAGGCATAGGTGTGGATCTCTCGATGGCCATG
>CAYMBA010000273.1:0-2547 GCA_964388535.1 uncultured bacterium
CTCGCAATGTACTCCTTGCTTTTGTGAGATGACAAAATGACGATCCCGGTTTCCGGTCGTTCCTCACGTATCCTGTGACCTGCATCGCTACCATTGAGACCGCTGCCCAGGCGGCCATCAGTATCCCGTCGGGGCGGAACTCTCTGGCCGCCTTTATAGCTGATTCACCATCAGCCACGGCTCCTACCACTTCGATGCGGTCCTGAGATGAGAGTGCCATGCGCAGCATATCTTGGAACAGCCCTTCGTCCTCCACTATGAGAACCCTCGTCTTTTCCCCGGCTTTCACGTTGGGCCCTTCCTTTCTCCGACTAACTTGCTGGGCGACGAACCCTGATACTTCATGGCACCAGTTTAGCAATATCACTGGCTGTGTCACAAGTGTGTGTACTCGTTCAGGTGACGCTCGCTGGCACGCCGCTCCTTTTGCGAGTAAACTTGCCCGTGCAGATTTGTCAGGGAAAGGAGTACCAGCGTGAAGATCACCAGCATAAAGAGCTTCATCGTCCACCCCGGAGTGGGCAAGAACCTCATCTTCGTGAAGGTGGAGACGGACGAGGGTATCCACGGCTGGGGCGAGGCCTATACCCAGGCGGACAGGGATACGTCCATCGTGGCCCACATCGAGCAGATGACCCGCTACCTCGTCGGACGCAGCCCATTCAACATCAAGCACTTCACCTACGTCGCCTACGAGGACTTCACCACCAAGCGTGGGGGTATGGACTTTCATTGCGCCGTCAGCGGCATCGAGCAGGCTATGTGGGACATCGTGGGAAAGGCCGCGGGCCAGCCCGTCCATAACCTGCTGGGCGGTGCCTGCCGCGACAGGATACGGGTGTACGCCAACGGCTGGTCGGCTGGTGCCAGCACGCCCGAGGAGTACGGTCAGAAGGCCAAGGAGGCGGTGAGCCAGGGCTGGACGGCGCTCAAGTTCGACCCGTTCCCGGGGCCGTGGAAACTGCCCATCGACAGGAAGGCCGAGCAGCTTGCCGCGGTGCGAGGAGGGCAGGGCGCAGCTAACTGGCCTGGTGAGGAGATCTGGTGCTGACGCTAGGAGTCTGTCCGAGTAATAGTTATGGCTAGGTGTGACAGGTATAATTGGGGGGGAAGTTGAGCGAGGTGAGAGACGCATGAGCAAGACCTTCCGCCCCTATGACCCAGAGCAGATATTCCTGATGCCGGCATCGTTGCAGGACTGGCTTCCGAAAGGTCATCTGGCGCACTTCATCTCAGATGTAGTGGACCACCTGGACCTTAGCGCCGTGATGAGTCGCTACGAGGAGGAGAAGGGCTATCCGCCCTACCATCCAGTGATGATGGTCAAGGTGCTGCTGTACGCCTACTGCATCGGGGTTCCTTCCTCTCGCAAGATAGAGAAGCGGCTGGAGGAGGATATCTCCTTCCGCGTCCTTGCAGCCAACAACACTCCGGACTCCCGGACCATCTCCGATTTCCGCAAAGGTCACCTCCAGGCGCTGGCGGCGCTGTTTGTACAGGTGCTCAAGCTGTGCCAGATGGCAGGGCTGGTCAAGTTAGGGCATGTCTCTATTGATGGTACCAAGATCAAGGCCAATGCTTCCAGGCACAAAGTGGTGAGCTACAAGAGGATGAGAGAGGAAGAGGCGAGGTTGGAGGCGGAAGTACTGGAGTTGCTCACGAAAGCCGGGGCTGTGGATGAAGAAGAGGACCGCAGCTACGGCAAGGACAAGAGAGGCGACGAGTTGTCGAAGGATCTGGCCTTTAGGGAGAGCCGGCTGAAGAAGATACGAGAGGCCAGGTCTGCCCTTGAGGCGGAGGCGCGGGCGAAGGCTGAGCAAGCCAAAGACAAGGGTGGGAAGGCGACTGGGGTGCCTGAAGACAAGGCACAGTGGAACTTCACCGACCCTGAGTCTCACATGCCTGCGCCCAGTGGCAAGCACTTCGAACAGGCCTACAATGCCCAGGCTGCAGTGGACAGCACCAACCGGGTGATAGTGGCGGCGGAGGTCACGGACCAGCCCTCAGACAAGGGGCAGGCGATACCGATGATGGAGCAGGTGAAGGCCAATACAGGTGGACTACCCCGGGAGATGTCAGCCGATGCCGGGTACTTCTCCAGCGATACGGTAACAGACCTCACCGTCGATGGCGTAGATGTGTACATGCCACCGGACAAGATGCACCACACGCACAAGATGCCGGCGGCGCCCCGAGGCCGGATACCGAAGGGACTCTCCGTAGTAGACAAGATGCGGCGCAAGCTGAGGACGAAGCATGGACGGGAGCGCTACGGGCTGAGGAAGGAGCTACCGGAGCCGGTCTTCGGCCAGATCAAACAGGTGAGGGGCTTCCGGCAGTTCTCGCTCAGGGGCAAAGAGAAGGTGCGAAGCGAGTGGCGGTTCATCTGCACTGGGCACAATTTGCTCAAGCTGTTTGGGGCGTGCAACTACGGGTTAGTCGGACAGGAGATCTGGGGCCAGTTATCACCAGCATAGGCTGCCAACACGTCTCCCCAGAAGCTCGATCGAGGCCTTACCCGGGCACATGTGAGACTCCAGGCACCTC
>CAYMBA010000274.1:0-2539 GCA_964388535.1 uncultured bacterium
ATCGCCCACAGCATCTCCAGCTTCCATGATCGGAAGCTGAGGACTGGCATATTAGCCAAAGCCCGGAAACCTGTCAAGGACCCCGCTGCTACTAGGCGATCCTGCGCTGACCCGGGATCCTCCGTCATATCCCAAGGCGCCGAAGACCGGATCGGTGTCGAGCCGGAAGAACGCCTCCCCAAATAGCGAACCCGCCACTGCCCGTGGACCACCAGGGGGGTCTGCGGGATCAGCGCCCAAGCGTCTCAACCACGAACGCACTGTAGCCGACAACAAGGCCTCCCCGCATGAGACAAGCAGAGCTAGAGACTTCCGAAAGCTCTCCTTGGCTGCATCGATCCTACCCAACCGGACAAGCGAAACGCCATGGAAGCGCCAGGCCCTCCCTTCATCGAGCGGCAGCAGTGCCACTCGAGCCTCCTTTGCTGCTCTCGAGAGCATTTCCTCCGCCCGGCGGGGACGTCCCTCCATCAGGAGCAGTGCAGCCTCGAGAACCCGCAGGGAGACTTCCAAACTCGGGTGCCCCGCAACTGTCTGCCGGAAGCTGGTACGGACGGTCTTCAGACCTCTGCGCACTCCCATCATGTCGCCCCGCGCGAGCTTGCACTCCAAGAGCCTCTCGTGAACGACCGCCTCATCACCCGCCAGGCCCAAGGAATGCATCAGTGATGCCGCCCTCCGGAGTCTCCGCTGCCCCTCTTCAAACCGGCCGAGCAACGCCGCCAGCCACCCGAAGCCAAGCTCTGATTTGGCGCTGAGCACGGCTGAGCCGACTTCAAACGCGAGGCCCTGAGCCCTTTCCAGCGCTGGCTGGGCTGCATCTAGGTCTCCCATCGCAAGCAACCACAAGGCCCTGTTCAGGGTAGCAGAAGCCACCGAAGGCGCATCCCCCACGCGCTCGTACAAGGCCGATGCTTCCGTGAGCGCCGCAACGGCCTTCTTGAGGCGCTGGCCGGCGAGTTCGGCCAAGGCTGCCTGGAGGAACGCCTCAGCCCCCATCCATGGCTGCCGCTCACGAAGACAAGAACGCGCCACATCGTGCGCCACCTCGACGGCCTCTTCCGTGCGCCCAAGCCTCCGCAGACACGCCGCGTAGCTAAGGGACGCATAGGCTCGCTCCCACGAGAAGGGCAACCGATCGACGGCGCGGAACTCTGACTCCGTCAAGGAAGTCGCCTCTGCGATAGCACCCCGGGCCAGAGCTGCTGAGGAAAGAGCCGCAATGCCCAAGGACCTGCCCGGATCCCCCGGGGCAGTCGTGCGTAAGAGCCGCTCGATTATTGACGCTGTGCGCAGGAGGGTCCGCGTCCGACCCAACCGCCTGGAGGCAAGGGCAAAAAAGGAGGCTGCGGCTAGGTACTCAGCATGCCTGCCTTCTCTCTGGCTGCGCCGCATGAGGGACCCGGCGCGCTTGTAAACTGCGTCCCAGCTCCCGCGGCTCGCCAAAGCCACCAGTTCCTCGGCGCCACCGACCATTGGTCGCCCCAATTCCTCAGCCCAGCATGTCCTGCAGATCAGCCTCCGGAGTGCTCACCGGCTTGATGTCGAACTTTTGTATAAGTATATCTAGCGCCTCGGGCGTGACGAAAGCTGGCAGTGCCGGTCCAAGCCGCATTCCCCTAAGCCCAAGGTGGAAGAGGGTCAAAAGTATCCCCACCGCCTTCTGCTCCAGCCATGAGAGCACGAGCGAAAGGGGGAGTTCATTCACTGTCGTGCCAAAGGCCTCTGCAAGAGCAACGGCAACCTGGATGGCCGAGTAGGCATCGTTGCACTGACCCATGTCCAGGAGCCTAGGGATCCCATCGATCTCGCCCAGATCCAGCCCGTTGAGCCTGTACTTCCCGCAGCCGAGCGTCAGGATGATGCAGTCCTGCGAAATGGCGCGTGCAAGATCGGTGAAGTAGGATCTCGTCTTCTCAGGTCCGTCACAGCCACCGATCAGGAATATGTGGCGGATGCGCCCCGACTTGATGGCCCCAATCAGTTTCTCCGCAATTGAAAGTACCGCGTGCCTCGCAAAACCTATCGTGATGTGGGAGTCCGGTCCGTCTTCCGGGAAGCCCGGCGCCGCCAGAGCTGCATCGATGACCTTCGAGAAGTCCGAACGGTGGACATGCTCCACCCCCGGCCAGTCCACTACGCCCGATGTGAAGATCCTGTCTTTGTACGAGTCCTTGGGCCGCTGGATGCAATTCGTCGTCATGAGAATGGCCCCCGGGAAGGCATCGAAATCCTTGCGCTGATCTTGCCATGCCCCGCCAAAGTGCCCCACAAGATGCGCGAACTTCTTAAGCCCTGGATAGGCCAATGCCGGCAGCATCTCACCGTGAGTATAGATGTTTATCCCTTTGCCTTCGGTCTGCTTCAATAGCTCCTCGAGATCCTTCAGGTCGTGCCCCGACACGAGGATCGCCTTACCCTTCCTCGGCGAGATCCTTACCTTGGTCGGCTCAGGATGCCCGTAGGTGCCAGTGTTCGCCGCATCCAGGAGTTCCATCGCCTTGAGGTTTATGCGCCCCACCTCGAGTGCTTGCTTGAG
>CAYMBA010000275.1:0-2532 GCA_964388535.1 uncultured bacterium
CGGCTATTACCCCGGATGCTCCTTGCACGGCATGGCTCGGGAGTTCGACCTCTCAGCCCGGGCCACGCTGGAAGCCCTCGATCTCGTGCCAGTGGAGCCAGAGGGATGGGTCTGCTGCGGCTCGACGCCCGCGCACCGGGTGGACCACAAGCTGGCCACCCGCCTGCCATTGGAGAGTTTGATCCTTGTGGAGCAAGAGGGGCTCTCTGAGGTCACGCTGCCCTGCGCGGCCTGCTTTAACCGCTTCCGTTCGGCCGTGCGGGATCTCAGGCTCGACCCCGACCTCAAACAAGAGCTCGACCACGAGCTGGGCTATAGTTACCAGGACAGCGTGGCTGTGGTCTCGCTCATCGATCTGATAATTGAACGTGCCGGTGTCGAGGGCGTGCGCGAGAGAGTCCGGCTGCCGCTCGACGGTCTCAAGGTTGCCTGCTACTACGGCTGCTTGCTCACTCGCCCTCCTGCGGTCACTGGGGCCAAGGACCCCGAATACCCAATGTCGATGGACCATCTGATGCAGGCACTGGGTGCAGAGACAGTGGACTGGGATTACAAGGTCGCCTGTTGCGGCGCTTCCCTTTCGCTCACTCACACAGAAATCGTCCTCGAGATGAGCCAGGCGATCCTCGAGAACGCCAGGGCCCGCGGGGCCGACCTGGTCGCGGTTGCCTGCCCGCTCTGCCATACCAATCTGGATGGCCGCCAAACACAAATGCCGATCGAGACTCCGGTTCCGGTGTTCTACTTTACGCAGCTCATGGCAGTGGCCTTCGGGCTTTCTGAGCGGGCTGCGCTTGAGAAGAATCTGATTGACGGTCGGCCCTTACTTCAATCGCGCGGGTTGCTCTAGGGGCGGGATGGCGATAGCCGCCTCGCCGGAAGCATCCTCTCCGGCCGTCCCCGGGCGAGGTTCCCTCCGGGCAATTATCCTGGCCCGCACGGGTGAGGATGTGCGCCAATGCACCCATTGCTGGCGCTGCGAGGCCGAGCAGCAATCTAAGGTGGATTTGAGTTACGGCGAGGTCCTCCAGGCCGCGGGCCGCGATCCCAGCCGTGCCCTCGAAAATATGACCATCTGGTTCCACGGCATCCCCCAACCCGGGGAGGTACAATGCCCCTCGGGCCTCGACGTTGGTAGCATCCTGCAGGTCTTGCAGCAGGAGGCCCGGCTGCGTGGAGTGGCCCCCTCAGCATCCCATCCTTCGGATTGAAGAGGTTCGATCATGAAACTTGCGATCTCCGGAAAGGGCGGCGTCGGAAAGACCACGCTCACCAGCCTGCTGGCCTATGCCTTTCGTGACCAGGGTTACTCTGTCCTGGCCATCGACGCCGATCCCTCGCCCTGCCTGGGCGCGGCCCTGGGGTTTCCGCAGGAAGGGCTGGCCGCTCTCACGCCCATCGCCAAGATGGACGAACTTATCTACGAGCGCACCGGAGCTCAGCCCGGAACGACGGGGGGCTTCTTCAAGCTCAACCCGCGGGTGGATGATCTGCCCGACCGATTCTCGGCCATCCATGAGGGCATTCGCCTGCTCGAGCTCGGCGCGGTGGAAATGGGCGGCGCCGGCTGCATCTGCCCCGAGAGTGCCTTGCTGAGATCACTGGTCACGCACATCCTGCTTCGGCGCGATGAGGTCGTCCTGCTCGATATGTATGCCGGCGTGGAGCATCTCGGCCGGGCGACGGCCGAATCGGTCGATGCTCTCCTGGTCGTGGTTGAGCCCACCGCTCGCAGTCTGGCTACGGCGGGGCAGATCAAATCGCTGGCATTCGACATACGCCTGAAGAATGTCCTCCTGGTCGGCAGCAAGGTGCGCGACGAGGCCGACCGCGCGTTCATTCATGAAAACAGCCCTTCGCTGCCTGTGCTGGGGCATCTACCCGAGGATCCACGCGTGATAGAGGCCGATCGACAGGGTCTCGCCATCTATGACCTCTCACCCGAGTTAGCGCAGGTCGGCCGACAGATCGCGCAGCAGCTAGGCGAAATGCCGCATATCAAGGGAGAGACCTAGCCGCCAGGCCTACTCCTCCAGCAAAACTTCGGGGCTGCCCGCGAGGGCAGCCCCGTTCTGCTTCTCAAGGCCCAAAGGTGGTCACTTCCGATTCTGGATCAATTCCACGACTTCAGGGAAGTCGATCCCCAGCCGCCTGACCGTCTCTAACGTCGGCACTCCGTCACGATCCCACCCCCTTCGGGCGTAGACGGCATCCATCAATTGCTCGTAGCGATCTTCACGGTAAGCCCGCAGCCGGGCGAGCTTCTCCTCTGTGGACAACCCTTCGGGATCCGCCCCGACATCCTCCCGAAGTTGCTTGTCATAGCGCTCGGACCGCGATTCGTACTCCTCTACCGTCACAGGACCCATCGCCCGGTACGGCGGGTAGTCATGTTCGCGAGTGCCGAAGCCCATCTTCAAGTTGAAGATTCTCTGAAAATTGTAGACCCGCTCAGACTGAAGGATCAAATCCTCGGGCGTTGTGGGTTTGCCGGTGAGACCCTCATAGAGCCAGGTGTAATTCTCGACATGC
>CAYMBA010000276.1:0-2430 GCA_964388535.1 uncultured bacterium
GTGCTTCAGCCTGTCGCTTGAAGAAGCAATTTACACACAAAACTTGACATAGCCTGTGAGCTGGTATTAGCTCGTCTTACTTAATGACTTTCCACTTGCGTAGTTGGTCCGCCGTCCAACCGATTTGGGCTAGTAGTGCTTTGAGCAGGCTCTTATTTCGAAATCCTCCAGCATGGCGGTGGATGGCGATGTACTGGTATTCCAACGGCAAATTCCGATTGCGGAAGACAATTCTACTTCCCCGGGACGAATGCACCTCTTCCCAATTTGGATCTCGGCGAAGAAGCCTAATGAGCTCGTTTTTTGAGATGCCTTTAAGTTGGGCCCATTCTTGGCTTGTCCACTTCTGAGGCTTGAACGGCAGTTTGTTCATCCACAAGTGACGGTCTTAAGATACTCCTGTTCTTCTCCCGGCGTTGAGGACACTTCGGAAACACGGGGGATCGTCCTGATGATCCTGAGGGACTCATTCTCTTCAACAAGCCAATCGCCACGCATTGCACGGGCGTCGAGGATTGCGCACGCTGACAGATACGCGTTCTCGATGGCCTCTTCTTTTGTTGCTCCCTCCTCGTACACACCATGAACACCCGGGCAGAACGCGACAAAGCCGGTCTCGGTCTTTTCAACCGAGATCTTGAATTTATAGGCGTATAGCGGCTGTTTCATGGCACACCTCCGTAGATAATTATACCTAAGATGAACTTTCTATGCCGAAGGAGAACGTTGCTCGGCCATGGAGCCGAATGCCTGGGACACCCCAAGCCCCTTAATCAGCGTTGGTAGACGTCCCTGCGGTGGCTGACCTTGACCACGACGACGGCACGAACGTCATCCTGAGCCTCATAGAGGATACGATAGGAACCCTGGCGAATTCGGTAGCGCTCTTGGTCGGTGAGTTTCTCGCACTCATCGGGACGTGGATTATCAGCAAGCGTCTCGATTCGCTTCAGGATCCGCTGAACGTCCTTGTTCGGGATGGCGCAGAGGTCCTTCGCAATGGACTTCTTGAACAGAAGCCTATATCTTGCCATGCGCCTTCAAGTCTTCGAGTAGGGCCTCGTACGTAATCGTCGGCTCGGCAGCCCTCTTTCCGAACGCTGATAGATCCTCTTGATCTTCTCGCAGCGCTTGCCGGACGGCCTCATTGACCAGTTCGGAGATCGAGCGCCCGGTGCTCGCGGCCTTGAGCCGCAAAACCCTGTGCAGCTCGGGCTCGAAGTAGATAGTGGATCGCTTGTTCATCGGGCTCACCTCCTCTAGCATTGTAGCGTCATGACATTACAACGTCAAACCGCAGTGCGCCGGCTGTGAGGGGGTCACCTTCTCTCGGGTGTTTTGTCAAAGACCTTGCCCGGCCCTCACCCTGCCCCTCTCCCAGAGGGAGAGGGGATCTCCTTGCTGTGGAGGGAGGGCATCCGTAGGGGAGATCCGGGGCCAAGCCTTGAAGTCCAACGACAGGTAGTTAGAGCTTATTCATTTCAGGCGGTGGTCAGCCCGGTGAGGAGAAGTCCCGCGTGGTGAGCGGGGCGAACTCGTGGATCTCCTGGAAGTGGGTGTCGGCGTGCCAGAGCTCGATTCCCGCCAAGGAGGAGGCCGCGGCGATGACCAGATCGGGGAGCGGGACGGTCGTCCCCTTCCGCCTGAGGAGCGCGCCGAGGCGCGCCGCCTCGCGCCAGACCTCCCCGTCGATCGGGATCTCGGCTAGGGAGGAGAGGAGGCCGTCGAGCTTGCGGAACCCGGGTTCGTCGTGCGTTCCCACTAGGAGCTCCGCCTTAACGATCCAGCACGTCACCACCCTCCCTTTAGCGAGGGCGTCCGCCAGGGCCTCCTTTACCTCGCGCCGGCCACGGCGGCGGAAGTAATGGATCCAGACCGAGGAATCGACCAATACGGCGTCTTCGATCATCTCTTCGCCCCGGATTCCCGCCAGCGCCGGAGCTCCCCGGGTGTCATGTCGACGAGGTCGGACCCGCGAAGGCCGACCAGCTCCTGCATCCGGCGGGTGCGGACGAACTCCCGGAGGGCCAGCTCGACGGTCTCCCGCTTCGTCCTGACGCCGGCGAGGCGCTTGCTCTCCTCGAGCAGCTCCGTATCGATCGCGATCGAGAGCCTCTTCATGGTGCACCTCCAAGGCACCATATTTATACACCAGATCTAGGTGGCTGTCAATCACCGCCGGAGGCGCGTGGTCTTCCCCGATTCAGGCTGGCGGAAGAGCGCTACCTCATTCTTCCTCTGTTTCTACGGCGGCCGGCTCCTCGAGCGATCCCAGCCGCTCCGGGCAGAGGCCGCCTTTCCGGTTGCCGTCCGGTTCATCCGGACCGGGGATGAGGTCCCCCCACCGATCACCTCGATGGAGCCACAAACGGGCCGCGGGGTCTACCATTGTATTTTGCACGGAGACGGGGGCACCCCTGTTGATGTAAA
>CAYMBA010000277.1:0-2429 GCA_964388535.1 uncultured bacterium
GCTCGGCCGGGTTGTACACATACTCCACCCCATCCCGAACCTCACGACGCACCTTGCCAGCCTGCTCACGAGAACTGCACCCATTCGCCGCAGCAAAGGCTGCAAGCAAGACTGCAGCAAGGCTTAGATACAGAACCCGAAGGCAGCTCAACCGGCTCCCGTGGTTCAATCCCGGGGCGCAAGCAGGGGATGTCCAATGTTTCTCCGGGTCCCTGGAATCGGTCACAGAGGAGGGAAAGAAACGAGAGGGCCAAGAACCAACGCTTCGCTGACAACCCCAAGAAGATCGACCTGGTCGCATCGGCCGCCCCCGAACTCTTGCAGGTGAACCCTATCGCTTCTTGATCAGACTAGAGCTTCCACAAGACAGCCGTCAATGCCAAAGTGCTTACAGTTTGGGTGGAGCCAAGAAGCGAGCGACCTCGCCGCGATGAGGCCCTACACCGACCCAACGATCATCTCGATTGCCGTAGTTGCATCGGGGGCGGAAAGAAACGGCAACCCCGCCTCTCGCAGCTTCGCCGCGGCCGTCGCACCGTAGCCTGTGCCCACAAGCACCACTCGCACGCCGGCGCGGCGGCCGGCTTCGATGTCCTCCACCGTATCGCCGATCATCCACGATCTGCCGAGGTCGATGCCGAAATCCATCGCAGCCTCGATCAGCATTCCGGGGCGCGGTTTCCTGCATGTGCAGTAGCCCGTGAAGTCGGGATGATGCGGACAGACATAGACAGCTTCTATGTGGCCGCCCTCTTGCTCGACGAGCTCCACCACCCTCCGGTTCGTAGCCTCTGCGTCATCCAGGCCGTAGTAGCCCCTGGCGATACCGGCCTGGTTCGTGACGACGACGACGGCATAGCCAGCCTCATTGGCGCGTGCTATGGCACGCCCCACACCGTTTGCCAATCGGACCCGCTCGGGTTCATGAAGGTACTCGATTGCCTCGATAAGAGTGCCGTCACGATCAAGGAAGATGGCTGGACGACCGGGACGTCCTGCAGGGCGCACGGATGGGGGATCATGCAAGCCACGGCGTTCTCCCAGCAACTCGAGGACTTCCTCGGCGACCTCGGAAGGTTCGAGCGCAGCCATGCACGGAGCTGGATCCCCCCGCGGGCACTTGCGCTGGAAGCAGGGGCTGCACTCGAAATCCTCCTTCAGGATCCGCACCGTGCCTGTCCTGGGGACAGTCCAACCGGGATCCGTCGAACCGAACAGGCCGATCGAAACCGTCGCAGCCGCAGATGCCATGTGGAGCGCACCGCTATCGTTGCTGACAGCGACATCGGCCAGCCGCAGAAGCTCCACGCCAGCACCTGCGGTTCCGATTCCGGCGGCATTGATCCAGCCTTCCACGCCTTCAACTAGCCTCTCGCCCAGCGCATACTCCGATTCCGAGCCGACGACCATGCCGGCTATGCCGCGGCGGGAGAGATCCTCGATGAGCGCCCTGAAGTGACCCTCCGGCCACCGCTTTGCAGGCCCGTACGCAGCCCCTGGCGCAACCGCCACAAGCGGTTCGTTCCCCGTGCTTCCCAGCTCCTGCGCACGGCCCAGAAAGAACTCGGCAATCGTCGCCCAGTCCCTGTCGAGACGCAGCAAGCCGGGCGGCACATCCCCGCTTGCACCTGCCGCTCGGGCGAGATCGACGTACTCATCGGCCAGGTGCCTGCTGCCTCGCGGTGCGCGCTCAAGGGGCCTGGTGAGCAGCGTACCGCGTCCGTCGGTGGCCCAGCCGATCACTTCTTTCAAGCCGGCCAGCCGGAAGAGCAGAGCCGAGGAGAAAGAAGGTGCCAGCAGGAGGCCCTTCCGTGCCCCAAGGCGTGAGATCCGGATCGCATCGTGCAGCATCCGGAAGCCCTTTGGCGCCCCCCCGAGTACGAAGATGTGAGCCTGGCCGCGCCCCACCCACCTGACAAGCTCCGCGGCGCTCTGGCGGCCAACGAACGCCACACGCTCGCCATAGGTCCGAACCAGCAGTTCCAAGGCCGGCAGGGCCAGAACGACGTCCCCGATCCAGTTGGGCAGCCTGACGACCAGATCGACCCGCCCGAACGCCTCTCCGAGGCGCTCTTTCATCTCGATGAGACGAGTAATCCTCGGATCCACGACTCCCCCTCGGACCGGCATCCCGATCCCGAACAGTCCCACCGGCGATTGCGTCTTGCCGCAGCAGCCCGATGTGACCGCCTGGCTGTAGGAACATGCCGGTGCGCCCGCGCGCGACTCGGAAAATCCATTGCTCAGCCCCCCGTGCGCGAGCCCGAGAGTACTGAATCCAGCGTCGCGATGTGGCGTAAGGCTTCTTCCCGTCTCTTTCCGCTCAGGCCGAGATCCAGGCTGCGCTTCAGGCTCTGCCGCGCAGCGCTGGGGCGGCCCGAGTTTGCCAGGGCCACGCCCAGCAGGTAGGCCACATCGGGTGAGCGCGG
>CAYMBA010000278.1:0-2418 GCA_964388535.1 uncultured bacterium
AGGGAGAAGAAGCCCTTAACGCGCAAGTACGTCGATCGGAAAGGCCGTCGAAGGGTTCCATGGAGGGATCAGATGACCGGACCCGCAGGCAAGAGGGAGCATTGGGCATCAAGGCGCGCCTTCGTCCTCGCCGCCATCGGCTCGGCGATCGGACTCGGGAACATCTGGCGCTTTCCCTACGTGTGCTATGAGAACGGTGGCGGTGCTTTCGTGATAGCCTATTTCATCGGTCTCATCACGGCAGGCATCCCACTACTCATTCTCGAGTTCGGACTCGGCCACAGCACTCAGGGTGCGGCACCCATCGCGATGCGTCGTATCCACCCGAAGATGGAGTGGTTCGGGTGGGTCGCAACGGGCGTGGGCTTCGTCATCTGCACATACTACGCAGTGATCATGAGCTACTGCGTGAACTACACGTGGCACTCCTTCACTCTTGCCTGGGGAGACAATCCTTCCGACTTCTTCTTCAACAAGGTCATCGGCCTTACGGACGCCACGAAGCACCCCTGGGCGCTGGGCAGGTTCATGCCCGGTGTGTTCATTGGGCTCGCCATAAGCTGGATCTGGATCATCCTCTCCATTTGGAAGGGAACAAAGACGGTGGGCAAGGTCGTCTACGTTACGGTCCTGGTACCCTGGGCGATCTTGATCGTTTTCATCGTACGTGGTGTGACCCTTCCGGGAGCTCTGGAGGGATTGAAGTTCTACCTGACCCCGGTCTTCTCGAAGCTTGCTGAACCCCAGGTCTGGCTTGCGGCCTACACGCAGGTGTTCTTCAGCCTCTCCGTAGGATTCGCAATAATGATCGCCTACGCCAGCTTCCTGCCGCGCAAGTCCGACATCGTCAAGAACGCCTTCATCATAGGGACCGGCGATGCCCTCACGGCCTTTCTCGGAGGACTCGCAGTATTTGGAGCCCTCGGGTACAAGGCTCATCTCTCCGGCGTGCCGGTCAGTGAGGTCGTGCGCAGCGGACCTGGGCTGGCATTCGTGACTTACCCCGAGATCATCAGCAACCTGCCAGCCCCGCAACTCTTCGGCCTTCTCTTCTTCCTGATGCTTCTCACCCTCGCGATCGATTCGGCCTTCTCACTGGTGGAAGCCGTGGCGGCTGCCACTATGGACAAATGGGGCTGGTCGCATCGGCGCTCCAACCTTACCGTGGGAGGGCTGGCTTTCCTTCTCGGCATACCCCTCACATTCGGTGCCGGACTGCATTGGCTCGACATCGTCGACCGCTTCATGAACCAGATCGGGCTCAGCTTGGTTGTACTCGGCGAGACCTTGCTCATCGGCTACTACTTCGGAAGCGAGAGGATGCGCACCTACGTGAACGCTCTCTCCGACTTCGGCGTAGGCAAGTGGTGGAACGCCTGCATCATGATCATAACGCCTGCCGTGATCGCCTGGCTTCTGATTAGTGAGGTGCTGGCGCGGATCAAAGCCCCCTACGGAGACTCCGGACTCAGATCTCAGGAATTCGCGTTCGGATGGCTTATACTAATATTGATATTCCTGACCGCATTCGGGCTGCAAGGTGCCAAGGGCAAGAAGGCGCCAGAACCGATACGGAGCGCCTAGAGCCAAGGGCACCCACCGAAGTGCCACATGCAGGCGCATGCAGCGTTGTCTGGGTAGCGACACCCGTGGGGTGTCATCGAAACAGAAAGGGAGGAATCCGATGTCCCGCAAGAACGACCTTGCCCGGCAGCTGGGAATCTGCGCGGGGATCCTGATGCTATCTTTCACACTGGCCCAAGGTGCTGTAGCACACCAAGAAGCTCCTGCGACGATAGGGGGTGAGGATACGCGCCTGCCGTTGGATCGGGGCCCCGCTTTCGGCCCGCATGAGCCTCCTTTCCCTTCCCCCGAGACCATGGGCCCCGATGTGCCCTGGGCCGGTGCACAGGCTCCGACCACCCCTCCCCCCAACCCAGAAATTGGCGATTCATGGCTCTGGTGGCTCTTCATCCACACGGGCGGCATGCCGCATTTCGAGCAGAGGATGTGCACGGTGCGCGGCAAAACCGACCGGGGATATGTCGTGGTCGAAGATACGCAGTGGGAAGTCAACATCTTCCAGGACGACGTGGATACGATACTCGAGCGATGGGAGAACTCGAGTGTCGGCCCGCATCCTGAGATGGGAATCTATGAGATAGACTCGCTCTATTTCGGTAATCCGCCCGACGAACTGGACAACGACCCCAGGATCTATCTGCTGTGGTTCGACTTCGGTATCTCCGCGGACGGCTTCTTCTTCTGGTTCGACGAGTATCCCGAAGGGACCTTCCCGCAGTATCACAGCAACGAATGCGAGGTGCTCTACCTGAACTGCAACAACGGCCAGGATCCCAGCGGCGACTATATGCTCGCCGTGGTTGCTCACGAGTTTCAGCACATGATTCACTGGAA
>CAYMBA010000279.1:0-2403 GCA_964388535.1 uncultured bacterium
CCCTGGCGGTGTACATTGGCTACTACATCGGAGTCACACTGCTTCAGAAGCTACAGGGTGAAGTGCTGCCTCAGGCTAGGGGAACAATGCTCCCGCTCAACGTTGGATTCGTGGATTCCCTTCAGAATGCTGTTGTCATTGTGGGAGTTCTGTCGGTACTTGTTTTCTTTTTCTTCTCCAGCCCTCACAAAGGCGTTCTGAAGCCTATCTCTAGGCTTGGGATCTACTTTTTGATGATCTCCTTTGGTGCCAGCTTTGGCTATACAGTGATGGGGAGGATTTCGCTGCTGATAGGCCGGCTCACTTTCCTGGTGAACGACTGGGCGCGTCCGGTCATAGGGGCCGCGTTTGGCTCTTAGCGCGGAGGGGGCGATGGAGTTTTTCGACCTTATTCAGAAGAGATACAGCGTCAGAGCCTACCGCGAGGATCCCGTCGAGAGAGAGAAGTTGGAGCGGATACTGGAGGCAGGCAGGCTCGCGCCTACGGCGGCGAACCGTCAGGCCTTCCGGATCCTGGTATCCGAGACGCGAGGGCGGGAGCAGGAGTTCCGTCGCCTGTATGACAAGGACTGGTTCGTGCAGGCGCCCATAATCTTGGGGGTCTGCTCCCTGCCCGAGGCGAGCTGGGCCAGGCGGGATGGAAAGAGATTCCATGAGGTCGACGCGGCCATCGTCATGGACCATATGATTCTGGCGGCGGCCGACCTCGGACTTGGGACTTGCTGGGTGGCGGCCTTCGATGAGCAGGCGGCTCGCGAGATCTTCCGGATTCCTGAGGATGCCGTGCCGGTGATCTTCTCTCCTCTTGGCTACCCAGCTGATCGGCCAAGGCCGAAGCGGCGGAAATCTCTCGATGAACTTGTGCTTTGGGACGGTTGGTCCAGCTAGTCCGTGAGCACTATTCGTGCGGCGGGGCCGACGATCTCCCGAGTGGTTCGGCCTCTGCGAATGTGAGAACGCAGAGGTGCAACGAAGTAGGTGCCGGCGGGGAGTCTCGCGCCCCTGCCGTCTGTTCGATTCCACTCCAGGCGACCGGTACCGTTGCAGCGCAGGCGGCGGACTATGCGGCCGGTCGGATCGAAAACCGCAAGGGCATCCACCTCGTGGGGCAAGTCGAAGAACAATTTGTTTCGTGCCGGGTTGGGGACCACGCGGAACAGTGCCTGTGCAGTGGGGTCGGGAGTATGAGAGGACGTTCCCTCTACCAGGATATAGATCGAATCACCTGGGAGTTCCGTCCAGCGATCGATCCTGCCCGATGGCCAGAAGACCCAAACTGTATCAACCACCGCAGCATTTCCCAGGCCAAAGTGCACAATCTGTGTACTTTGAGCCATATCAGAGACACCCCCGGCTTGTACGCGGAACTGCTTAGAGCCTGAAGCTGTGATCTGGATCTTCGCTCCTACTCCATCTCGGTTACTCTCGCTACCAACAAGGGCAAACTCGACCCAATGCCGTTGGAGGGCAGGAGAGTCGTTGTGCAGAAGTACGTGAGGGCCATCGTTGAAGGGGTAACATCCCCATCCGTTCGTGATGAATAGGTCGAGTTGCCCGTCTCTGTCATAGTCAATCACTGCCACGCCAGCACCTGTTCCAGGAACTTGGCAGGCGGCTCCACACTCTGTCGCGCATTCGGTGAACGTGCCGTTGCCGTTGTTGTGATAGAGTAGGTTCGGTTGATTCTCGGCACCTGTCCCACTCAGGTTCCGCGCGCTTACGACATAGATGTCCGTCCAGCCGTCGTTGTCGAGGTCGGCGGCTACTGGGGTTCTCCCATCTAGCGTGTCCCCTATCCCAGCCTGCCATGTGACATCTGCAAAGGTGAAGTTGCCGAGGTTCTCGTATAGCTTGTCGCTGACGTACTGTGATGGCCCCCACTCTTCCAAGGCATCGGTGTGCGTTTCTGAGAAGGAACATCCTATAGGTCGTATGAGGAGGCCGAACCTGTGGTCTTTGAAGAAGTTGGTAGAACATAGGAAGTGCCATGCCTCGCCGGGTGCGTCTTGCCACGCGAAGCATCCAAACACAGCGCCGGGCTGTATGGGAGGGTGGCCGACAAAAACGCCGTTCCAGAGGATGAAGGGGTTTTCCTGGGGATGCTCCATGTTCTCGCCCAGGAATATGCGGTCCAGGCTGGTAAAACTCCAGTCCACACTGAACGTGACCTGGAGCCCGCCAGAGCAGGGCAGATCTATGACAACCTCGTCCCAGCCGTCTTCGTCGCTCCCTGAGTGAGGAAGGTAGCTGAGAAATCTGTACTCGTCATCCCCGACCGAAACCGCGTCCTTGGCGTCACTGGCGTATCCGCGGCTTATGTACAGGTCCTGGTCGCCGTCGTTGTCATAGTCTAACCAGCAGAGGCCTCGCACGAACCACAGCTCTTCGGGAAGCCCGGTGGCT
>CAYMBA010000280.1:0-2395 GCA_964388535.1 uncultured bacterium
CCTCAACCTCAGTCGGTGAGACCATCATCAGGTCGGCCAACTCGTCGACGAAGACGACGATGTAGGGCATCGGCTCCAGTTCTGGCTCCGCCGACCTCTTGGCGTTGTAGCTGGCTATGTTCCTGACCCCAAGCCTCGCCAGCACCTTGTAACGGCGCTCCATCTCCTTGGTGAGCCACTGGAGGGCGCGAGCAGACTCGCGCGGATCGGTCAGCACAGGCTGAGCCAGGTGAGGGATATCCTCATAGACACTGAGCTCGAGCATCTTCGGATCAATAAGCAGCAGCCGCAGTTCCTCGGGGGTGCGCCGCAGTAGCAGCGAAGCGATCATAGCGTTCAGACAAACGCTCTTTCCGGAGCCCGTCGTTCCGGCCACCAGCAGGTGGGGCATCTTCTCGATGGAGACGTAGAATGGCTTGCCCGAGACATCCTTGCCCAGTGCCACGGCAAGAGGACTACTGGACTGGAGGAATTCGCTGCGTTCCGCGATCTCTCGGAAAGAGATCAGCGCAGGCTCCCGATTGGGAACTTCAATTCCCACGGCGCCCTTGCCGGGAATCGGGGCAAGCATTCTTATGCGGCCGGCATGAAGGGCCAGCGCTAGGTCTTCCCGTCGGCTCGTGATCTGGCTGATCTTCACCCCCGGGGCTGGCGCGAACTCGTACCTCGTGATGACCGGCCCTGGGTGGACCCCAATCATCCTTCCCCGAATGCCGAAGCTTTCCAGGGCTTCGACGATCCTAGCCGCATTTGCTTCGGCCTCCTGCCTGTTCTCCCCGGCTTCCTGTTGCACCTTATCGAATAGGTCAATCCGCCCCCGCGAATCGCCTTCGGGCGCAGGGGTATCCACCCTAGCGACTTCCCGCGAGGTTCGTGCTCTCCGTCCTGCCTCACCCCTGGCTTCTGATTCCAAAGGCTCTACGTCGGGCTCCTCATCCCGCTCGTCCGCCTCGGCCATACTAGCCCCAACTCCATCTCCGTCAGCGCTCGCACCCTCTACCATTCCACCGGGCGCTCCGAGTGGCTCCTTCCCGACCCCTTCTGTGGAAGCCGCCCGGCTCGTATCACCGACAGCCCTTCTCTCAAACCAATCCCAGAAGGCCTCGCTCAGGCGATTCATCTCCCGCCGCGCCAGAGCAAACGCACCGCTCGATGCCCGCAGCAACAATCGCCCCACCGCACCGCCAAGAAGCCGGAGAAGAGTCGCGGCGCCAGCAGCGGTCGCGGAAGTCGCTCTGCCGGCACCCTTAGCGACCTGGGGCGGCAGCCCCCAGCGCGCAACGGCCATCGTAGAAAGCACCGCGGCAGCAGCTGCGGCTATTGCGGCCTGGGAAGAGCCGTCGGGTCCGAAGAGGGATGAAGCCTGCCGTGCTAGATACGAGGGAAGCCTGCCGTAGCCCCAGCCGCCCGGGAGGCGATATCCCAAAAGGGAGGCAAGGGTCTCGAGGGAAAAAAGAAGAGGCCAGACCAGGGCAGAGAACATCGCCAGGCGACCGCGCTTCAGCGGCAGAAGCAACGAGAATCCCCACAGCAAGCCAATCAAAGCAGCTGCCCAGGCCCCTGCTCCCCCCGCTGGATAGCACAAGAGGCCCACCCAGAAACGATCAAAGGGCCCACCCTCGCCCGGACGCAATAGGCTTATGACTGTGAGCACAGAGACGGCTAGGGTGAGAACCCCTAGGCTGGGGTATGTGCGGCGCCTTTTCCTCGAGCCGGCCATTCCGTACTCCGGCCCCGCGCCTCGGGGAGGCGGGGCGCAGGCACGATTGGGCTCCCTGCCTCATGGCCTGCTCGCGCTATCCTATGCTGGATGGTGGCCGCCGCGCAAGGACGAGCGGCACAGATCGGCGGTACGGAGCGTGCCTCAGCAATCGCGATAGCCCGAAGCTGCGTCGGCGCGGATCAGGTTCCCTCTCTCCAAGAGGCCAGGTAGTCTCTTTGCTCATTGGTGAGCTCGTCGTGGCGGATCCCCATGGCCTGAAGCTTCAGGGAAGCCACTGAAGCGTCAATGTCCTTCGGGACAGGATAGACCTTTCGCTCCAGGTGCTCGTGGTTCTTGATCATGTATTCCACACAGAGGCTCTGGTTGGCGAAGCTCATATCCATGACGACTGACGGGTGGCCCTCCGCCCCACTAAGGTTGACAAGCCTACCGTCAGCCAAGAGGAAAATGCTCCTGCCGTCGGGCATCTTGTACTCCTTGACCAGCCGCCGGGCCTCGGTCACTTCCACGGCCATCGCTTCCAAGGCGGCGATGTCTATTTCAACATTGAAGTGCCCGGAGTTGGCAACGACTGCACCGTCCTTCATCTTCTCGAAGTGTTCCTTGCGCAGCACATGGATGTCTCCGGTCAGGGTCACGAAGATGTCCCCCTGCGAGGCAGCCTCTTCCATG
>CAYMBA010000281.1:0-2371 GCA_964388535.1 uncultured bacterium
GAGATCGGCGCCATCACGACGCGGGGGAACTCGCCGTGGCCGCCGTATATGGCCGTGAAGAGGTCCGACTGCTCGGTCTTGGTCGGCAACCCGGTACTCGGGCCGCCGCGCTGAACGTCCACTATGACGGCTGGGATCTCGGCCATTCCCGATAACCCGATCAGCTCGCTCATAAGAGAGAGCCCGGGCCCAGAGGTGGCCGTCATTGCCCTGACACCAGCGAAGGATGCGCCCAGGACGGCGGCGAGGGATGCCATCTCGTCCTCGGCCTGAAACATCGTGCCGCCCACAGTGGGCATCAGCTCCGCCATCAGCTGCATGATCTCCGAGGCTGGTGTGATGGGATATCCGCCGTAGAAGCGGCATCCGGCGTAGAGTGCGCCAAGGGCGATGGCGTCGTTTCCACTCATAACCATGTAGCCGTCCCCGTGCACTCTTGGGATCGAAAGCCTCTGGGCCTCGGGAATATGCTGCTCAACAAAGCGCCTGCCGGCCTGATAGCCCGCGAGATTCTTCTCCACCAGCTTCGGGTTCTTCTTCTCAAAGAACCTCTTGATGACCGCCTCGCCGTGTTCCTCCGCGAAGCCTAGGAAGGCGGTCACAGCGCCGATGGCCACCATGTTTTTCGTCCGGGGTTCGCCGATCTCGTCCGAAGCGATCCGTCCCATGGGTACTGGATGCACCGCCCCGCCGTTGCGTGCTCCGAATACGGTGCTCCTGTCGAATGTCTCGGGATCACCATCGATTATGACTACGGCAGTGCTAGCGGCTTTCTGCTTCACCGAATGATAGCCCAGGTCGTTGAACGCCACGATGACATCGACCTTGTCTCCTGGGTTGAACACGCGGTCGACACCGAAGCGGATCTGTACATACGACTGGCCGCCCCGGACTTCGGCTGGGAAGGTTTGGGTGCTGCTTATGTGCAGGTTGGAACGAGCGGCGATCTGAGTCAGAAGGTCGCCTGCGAGCACGATTCCCTCGCCGGCATCGCCGCTGAGGGCCATGACGAAGTCTTCTAGGTTCATCTTCCTGCCTCCCGTGGCTACGCAATCTGTTTCGGCAGGAGCGATCCTGATCGAAACCGCATCGCTATTGCGCGACCCCGGACAGCAGAACCCCCGGCACCTTGGGGTCAGCGCTAGGACGCGTAGCGTCCCGAGAGTGGGTTTTGTCGCCTTGCCTTGCGGTGTCCCGCTGCCTGCAAGCCTCCAGTATTGCCCCAAGGAGCCGGGGTCGCCTACGGAGCGCCCGGTCCCTCGATCCGGTTCACGAACCGCAGAGTCTATGACCGCGGCGGTAAGGATTTCAAGCGCAAGGCTCGAGCCAAAGAGGCCACAGGCTGGTGCAACTCCGTCTTGGGTGCCTCATCCAGGCAGAAGATCCAGCCTGCTCTGAGGGTCCGGCCGGTCGAGGGAGGCTACGATACTTGAGAACAGCAGCGGCTCGCTCACCCGTTTTTCGGCTTGCTGAATGGATGTGACAATCTCGGCCGCACGCTTCGAAATCGCTCTGAGTCGGCGTTGGTAGGGCATCTCGGTAGAGCCCTGGAGGCACTCAAGCACGTCGTAGACGCTCAGGTTGTGAAGGTCGCGCGCTGGCACGAGGCCGCCCTCGCCCTTATCGGAGTTGCGGATTATCTCGTGCAGCAGCCCGCCGCTCAGCATCTCGCCCGTCACGGTGCGCACGAGACGGACAGGGAGTGCCAATTCTGTGGCCAGCTGAGCCACATCTGGAGCCCGGGTGCCCTTCGCATGGGCAGAGCATATGGCGATCATACACTCGAGCGCCGCCAGCAGCCTTTCGCGGAAGCTCGGGTCCAGGGCCCGCTCCTCGAGGGTGAAGTCATCGGCAGCCTCGTGTGCGAAGGTGAGAAGCGCCCCGAAAAGCACTATGACCCAAGACAGTTGGACCCAGAGGAAAAGTAGTGGGATGGCTACCAGGGAGCCATACAGGGTGCGGTACATCGTGGCCGAGGACGGGTACAGACCATATCCCCACTTGCTTATCTCCCACAGGATTCCGGCGATCACCGCACTGGGAAAGGCCGAGGTAAGTTTCACCTTCGCGTTGGGCATGATCGTGTAGAGGAGTGTGAGGGCGATCACTGTCACAAGTAGGGGCAGGAGCCGGAACCCGGCGGCCACAAGCCCACTGGTGGGGGCCCAGGCGCGCAGCTTCATGAAAATGGTTGCGTTCTGCACCGAGGCCGTCATCGTCACGCTCATGCCGACCAGGAAAGGGCCCAGGACGGCTATCGTCGTATAGGTCGTCAGTCTGTGGCTGAGGCTCCTGCCACGCTTTATGCCCCAGATATGGTTGAAGGCGTTCTCGATGGAGGCGAGAAGCCCCAGAACGCCGCCTAGGAGGA
>CAYMBA010000282.1:0-2344 GCA_964388535.1 uncultured bacterium
AAGTGGGCCAGCAGGGCGGGATCGTCCGCCAGTGAGCATGAGGAATCCAGAACGATACGAACGGGCTGGTGGGGCCATGATGGGGCCTCTCGAAAACGCGCCCGCAGCTTCGAGAGCGGATCTGACCGAGGTCGAGCGTCCAACCGGGGCCGGTCTGCCCTAAGCGTCCCGATGCCTACCACGACAGCGTCCACAAAGGCCCTCACCCGGTGGACTAGATCACGAGCCTCCGGCTGTGTGATCCAACGACTCGATCCATCTGCCGCAGCGATCCTGCCGTCCAGAGTGGAAGCCACCTTGAGCCGAAACAAAGACCGTCCCAACTTCTGACTGAGGAAGAACGGGGCATTCAGGAGTGCTGCGGCCTTTTGGAGGCACCCCTCGGTGACATCCAGGCCCGCACTGGCAAGAAGACTGAGCCCGCTGCCATCGACGAGTGGATTGGGATCCCTGATGCCCACCACGACCCGCGAGAAGTGCGCCTCGATCAGCCTAGGTGCACACGGAGGCGTCTTCCCGTGGTGGGTGCAGGGCTCGAGGTTCACATAGATGGTGGCGCCGCATGGCACCCGAAAGTGGTCCAGGAGGTAAGCCTCAGCATGGGGAGCGCCGAAACGCAGGTGACTCCCGATGCCCACAACCCGCTCACCCAACACGGCAACCGCGCCGACGCGGGGGTTGGGATGTGTGTACCCTGCCCCAAGGGCCGCGAGACGGAGTGCAAGGCGCATGAACCGCCTGTCAGTCCCTGACGCCCCGGAGCTTGCGTCGGCCCATCCCCTGGAGACCCGTGCAGGCATCACCTCCCGCCCGCGGCCGGTGGATCTTCCTCCTCTCCCACCGGTGTAACGTCTATGACGTCCTTCTCGTCGAAACCGAATCCCCCGCCAGCCCGCCGAACGGCATCCCGTTCGCGACCCCCTCGGCTGGAAAACTCGCCCAAGAATGAGCCAACTGCCTGGGCGACTCTGGTCGCGAAGTAGTAGGCCGAGGCTACGAGCAGTAACAAGACAAGCAGCCGCAAGGTGATCGCTCCTCCTTCTTCGGCCAACCAAGCCCCTCATGCCGCTGCGAAGATTGCTCTTCGCTCGGTCAGGGGACATCGTGCCGCAAGCACCACAAGCCTCACTCCCTTCCTTCTCCAGCCGGTGTGTCGTCGGAAGGGCTCCTCGAGGCATGGAAGAGCCTGATAATCTCCTTAGCCCGGATCACGTCGCGCCGAGGTACGAGAACATGCCCCCAGTAACCGAGTGCCACTGCGAATACGCTATCCATTCCGGGTACTTGCGCGGAGCGCACCTTGGCTTCTATGCCCTCCGCCAAAAGCAGTGCCTGAATCCCGAGCGCGCTCACCTCATCCTGGGCTTCGTACACTGGGTAGAGGTCGAGCCACTCCAAAGCCTCATCACCGTGCTTCTTTTCCTGGTGCATCACCTAAGAAGACCAATCCTTGGCGCCACTCTGCCCTTGTGCCTGCCAGGCAGTGTCTCCCCCGTGCCAAGGTTCTCACCACAGACCCACAGAAGGTCGCTCTCAGGATCCTACGCGAACCATGACGAATCGTAGCACGCCAAAGGCTTCCATGCCGCCCCAATCCTTCCGGGGTGTGATTCCGGGCAACAAACAGAAGCGGCGCTGCCAGCAGGTGCCTGCAGCGCCGCAAGCCAATCCAACCAAGGAGAGGACCCCGAACGGGGCCCGATTGGGCTACCTGATCACCTCAAACTCGATCCTTCTGTTCCGCGCCCTGCCCTCGGGCGTGTCGTTCGTATCGATGGGCTCGCTCTCTCCGCGCCCCTCTGTGAGCAGCCTCTCCGGCTCAACTCCCATACTCACTAGCAAGGCCTTGACAGCCTCGGCGCGCCGGAGGGAAAGCTTCATGTTGTACTCTTCGCTGCCCACGCTGTCAGTGTGGCCGATGATCTTGACCTTGATCGCGGGGTTGGCCTTCATTGTCTCGACAACCTTCTCCAGCGCCGGGATCGGGTCGCTCCCTACGATCTCCGCACTCCCAGTCCGGAAGTTGACATAAACCATGGGCAGCTCGATCGGCTTCTCATCGGGACAGCCATCGGTATCCTCGAACCCATTTATCACCTCAGCCTGATTGGGGCACTTGTCATCGACGTCAAGGATTCCATCGCCATCGTTGTCCACGTCAGGGCAGCCGTCGGTATCCTGGAATCCGTCAAAGTCCTCTGCTCTATTGGCACAGTCATCCGCGGCGTCCAGGATTCCGTCGCCGTCGTTGTCTGCATCGGGGCAGCCATCGGTGTCCTGGAAACCGTCGAAGTCCTCCGCCGCACCGGGACACTGGTCATCCTTATCCAGGATGCCGTCCATG
>CAYMBA010000283.1:0-2343 GCA_964388535.1 uncultured bacterium
TCTGAATCGGCCAATGGAGGCATTCTAGCCTCCTAACTGTTGAACTTGGGCTAGGTCCGTGCCGAAGGTCACCCTGAGAGAGTGGATGTCCACGTCACCCTCGGGTGTCTTCCGCTCGATGCCCGCCTTGTCGAGGCACCGGTAGAACCTCGGCAGCAGGTTGTTCCGCCACGGTCGCCCCGCCGAGTTCACGAAGATGTGCTTCGTCACACGCCGATCATGCATGTCTGCAAGAAGCTGCCAGAGATCGTGCCGAAGTGGGATTTCGGCCATCTCGCTGTTCTTGGATAGCTCGGAACGCACGACGAGCTTCCCTCGGTCAAGGTCTACATCTGCCCACGTCAGTTCCACCAGCTCGTTCTTGCGAAGCCCCGTGCCGAGCATCAGTGCCCACATGGAGCGGAATGGCTCCGGGGACGCCTCCAGCAGATCGCGCTTCTCCTTCGTGGTCAGGGCCCGACGTGCTTTGCGCTTCCTTCTCACAGGAAGAGGCTTGTAAGACACGATGGGGTTCGCGGCGATCAGGTCGCCGTCTCCAGCGGCCCAGTTCAGCATCGTCTTCAGAGCGCCAACGTTCCGGTTCACCGTCCGGGGGCCGACGGGAGGAATTGTCCGCTCATGGTGCCCTCCACGGTGCTTGTAGAGGACCGTGCGGGACTCAGTCATGCGAATCTCGCGGTACTCGTTCAGCGCCCTCGGGCTGACCTGCCCGACGTTCACCACCCCATGCTCGGCGAGAAACGAGAGGACATCGGCGAGCGAGTCCCTGTAGCACTTGTAGGTCCGTGGCTTCTCCGCATGGGTTGCCTTCACATGCCTCAGGTACTGCTCCGCTACGTCGGCCAGAGCGACATCCCGGGCGAGGCCCTTGATCTCTCCACCATGCCTCTTCTTGTGCCGTCGCTCCTCGACCCGCGTGATGATCTGCCCCAATGCGTGCTTCGCCTCGGCTCGTGTGTCCCCGCCCTTGCGGATGATGCGCTTCCCATTCGCATCGGTGTAGTCGATGAACCAGCCCTTCCTGCCCTTGATCTTCTTGACCATTGCCATGGCCACTCTCCTTTCTACCTGACCCCGACGGGGGGGCCTATCTACCGTGGCGCGCGCCGGCGCGGTTTTCAAGCGCGGAATCAGCTTCGTGGAGCGGACGCTCCTTCAGTCCAGCTCACCTCGACTCTGGGGGCAGCCCTCCGCGACCCATTCTATGAGGTCAGAGCGACGCCACCGAACCGCCCGGCCAATCCTCAAGGAAGGCGGCATTCGTCCCTCGGCTGCCCAGCGGCGGACCGTCCGTGTTGTGCAGCCAAGAGCCTTCGCCACTTGCTTGACATTCAGCAGCTGGATCGACCCGGTGCTGAGCCCGTCGCTGGCTTGCCCGTTCGCCACAACACAATCCCGATTATCCATCTGTCCTTTCCCCTTCTCCCCCCCCTCTCAGCTTCCTCATCCTCTCGACCACAGCCCCCGCGCTTCACCATCGGCGGCATGCCCGGCGCGATGCTCTTTTCTCTCCCTCTGCCCGTCTTGACGCCCGGTGGCGGCGTCGCGGGCAAGGTCCGCCTTGGCGTGCTGTGGGCCTGATCGGTCCAGGCCGGGCCGCCCGCTCCCGGCTCACGAACACCCTCGTCAGTCGGGAATGGCTTCTACCCCTTACCGCCTCCTAACCTCCGCGTGGCGTGCTCTGTGGCGTGCTACGGTTGCGTTTCATCAGTGTTGGGTGCTCCCGTGTGAGCCGTTTCCGGCCTGAGCAACTGCTTATCGAACCACTCGACGACTTGGCTTTCCCTGTACCACCAGCGCTGGCCGAACTTGTAGGCTGGCAGGCCATCCTTGCGCCACTTGCAGACCGTGCTGCGGCTGACCTTGAGGAGCCGCGCCAGCGTGGCCTCATCGAGGAAGTCGTCGAGCGGGCGTATCGTCGCGGTCGAGGTCTGCGCGCTCAATGGCTCTCTCGTGTCGGTCGAGGGTGCCTTCTTCTTTTCCATCATCGTCTCCTTTTCCTGTGAGCGTTCTGTACTCGTCGAGCAGGTGGCCGGGGAGGATCGGCCAGATCGCCTTGTCGAACCACGAGCACCGGCCTCTGCCACTTTCCTCTTGGATCTCCTGGGCACGCTCCACGGCCTCCAGCGCCTTTCTGAGTCCCTTCTTGTTGGTGATTGTGAAGGGTCCGGGCATCGGCACGCGGTGCGGATGTTTGCTCATCGGGGAGCGCCAGTGGTCGCGGCAGTCCGTTGGTGCGATGATCTCGCACTCGCTGCCGAACATGACGCAGCAGGTACGCGGCTTGTCTGTCAAGGGGCACTGAAAACCGGCCACCAGGGGGCACTTCAAAATAGGCCATGT
>CAYMBA010000284.1:0-2331 GCA_964388535.1 uncultured bacterium
GCTCCACCAGAAGATCCACATGCTCGATGCCAGCGGGGCAGACGCTCTGGCACGCATGACACGTCCGGCAGAGCCAGAGGGCGTCCGTGTTCTCGAAAAGCGTTGCTTCAGCCGAGAAGATCGCGACGCCCTTCGAGTCGCTCCCAGAAGTCCTCTCACGCTTGACGAGCTCGGCGAGATCCGCAATGAACTGGCGCGGACTAAGCGGTTGCTTGCACTGGCTTGCAGGACAAACGTCTTCGCAGCGCCCGCACTGAATGCAAGCGTCCAAATCCAAGCGCTGTTTCCAGCTTAGCTGAGTCGTCTGCGCGATTCCAATGGAGAAGTCCTCGTCGATTTCCTCCGACTCCAGCAACGCTTCTATGTCAATGTGCTGCAGCGCGCCCTTTGGCTGCAACTTGCGGAAGAACTGATTGGCTGGGATGGTGAGCATGTGGAAAAACTTCGTGTGAGGTACAAGGGCTATCATCGTGAAAGTGCCCAGGGCGTGCACCCACCAGGTGATGAAGTGCACCTTCCTGCCGAATCCAGCCCCCAAGCCCCCGATAAGGCTCGCAACCAGGGAGCCGGCAGGAGACCAGTGGCGCCACGGATCACCCTCGGGGTGAAAAGCGATTCGGGCACCTTCAGCCAAGAAGCCGGTGAGCACAAGAAGGGCAATGATGCCGAGGATGACCGCATCGGGGCCTGAAGGCACCGGCAAGTACGACGGCCTGAAAAGATACCTTCTCAGAGCGGCTATCAATACGCCCAGCAATACCGCAAGCCCGGCCAGGTCGGCCATCAGGGTCACGGCCAGATAGAAAGGACCGTGGTAGATCTGAAGGCCGAAATCCACCTGGGCCATGACGATCAGCGTCGTACAGAAGAGAATCAGGAATCCATAGAAAATCAGCGAATGGAAGAGCCCCGGGAGAAAGCGTCTTCTCGTGGAGGTCTGGAGGAAAACCTCCCGAAGGAGAATCCAGAAACGCCTCCCAAGATCGCCGAAACGCTCCTCCTCAGCCCTGCCCGCTTTCCACTCCTGGATCCTGCGCCGCAGTCCCAGGGCGAAAATGACAAAGGAAGCCACCATGAGAACATACATGGCCACGTGAGAGGCCGTGCCCATGTTCCACATGATCTCACGGTGGGCCGGACCCGCTGCGTCCATACCCCAAGCCTCCCAGCAGAAGTCTCAGCCACCTCCCAGACCCCCTGCAAAATCTACGGCATTGCAGCGGGCGATCCTCATAACAAGATCTGATACAGGAGTTGGCGAATCCTGATCACCACGGCCGGCTCACTACGTGCGCACAGAGGAAGGAGCCCACAAAGGGGGCACAAAAGCGGTGGCTGCGTCCCCAACGGGATTTGAACCCGTGTTGCCGCCTTGAAAGAGCGGTGTCCTAGGCCAGCTAGACGATGGGGACACAATCCGCACGCCGGATTCTGCAACGCCGAACCCTACCTAGTCAACACTGCCGAGGGCCGGCGATTCCTTCCGGTGGGAGCATCTCAAAAAGCGCTCCCGGAAGAGGCTGCCCAGAACCGGCGCCTCTCAAACCGGGGCCGTTGCAGCTAGGTTCCCACATCCCCATCCTGGGACCCGCCTCGCCCCTCGCTGTCCTGACTCCGGGCCTGCCTTCGACGGGCATCCCGGATCATCGCCACGTAGCGAGCCCAGATCGCACCCTCCCTCCCCTGATCGGTCGGCTCATAGAACTTCCTTCTATCCAGCCCCTCGGGGAAGTAGTCCTCCTCCACCCAGTGCCCGGGATAGTCGTGGGGATACTTGTATTGTTTGGCGTATCCAAGGCGTTTCATGAGCGGGGTGGGAGCATTGCGCAGATGCAGCGGAACGGGCAGGCTCCCGCTGCGCCGAACCTCATCAGCCGCCCTGCCATAGGAGGCATAGATCGAGTCACTCTTTGGGGCCAGCGCCAGATAGACAGCTACCTCTGCAAGGGCCAGTGGCCCCTCGGGGAGCCCCATCGAAGCCACAGCATCCCGTGCCGCAGTCGCCAGAAGTAAGGCCAGCGGCTCCGCCAACCCCACGTCTTCAACAGCCATTCGCATCAGCCGCCGAGCAATGTAGAGTGGGTCGGTCCCCGCCTCCAGCATCCTCGCTAGCCAGTAGAGCGCCGCATCCGGATCGCTGCCGCGGATGCTCTTATGAAGGGCGGAGATGAGGTTGTAGTGTTCCTCGCCCGCCCGGTCCCCGCGAACCAGCAGCCTTTCCTTCAGCCGCCCTATGGTTTCCAGGTCCACCAGACGCCTGGGCTGGCCGGTCGGCACCAAGCTATCCAGTGTCTCAAGCGCTCCAAGCAGCTGCCGTGCGTCACCATCAGC
>CAYMBA010000285.1:0-2329 GCA_964388535.1 uncultured bacterium
CCATCGGTGACCACGGTGCTGCCATCATGGCCCACCGTCACGACCTGGGAAGCGACTCGCTGCGCTCGGACGTTGCTCCGCTGTGGCCGCTGGTGGATGCGCTCCTGGACTCTGGCGTTGCCGTCCATTCCATGCACGATCCTACACGCGGCGGTGTTGCGACCACGTGCAACGAGGTGGCTGCAAGGTCCGGCATCAGGATCGTGATAGAGGAAGAGGCCGTACCCGTTCGCCCCGAGGTGCGAGGAGTAGCGGAGATCCTGGGGCTCGATCCACTCTATCTGCCGTGCGAAGGCCGGCTGCTCGTGTGGCTGCCGCGCGAGTCGGCGGGGAAGGCGATCGAGGTACTCTCGGCTCTTCCCTTGGCGGATGAGCCAGCGATCATAGGATGGACGGAGGAGAAGCCAGAGGCGCACGGTGGCGAGCCGGGCTCGGGCAGTTCGAGCCCTGGGCGTACTGGGACCGCTGCTTCCGTTATTCTTCGGACGCGCTTCGGGACGAGCAGGCCGCTGGATCTGCTGAGCGGATCGGGCCTGCCCAGGATCTGCTAGGGTGTTTCCTGGCGCCGTGCGGGGAGGCAGGAGTCCTGCGATCCGCTTCCTGTCCTCGGTCGTGCGCGCTGCTTCTCACGGGGAGATCGTGATCGGCCTGCTTTCGGCCAGCTTGCCATCGAAGCGGATCTGGGCGAAGTAGGTTCCGGGGGAGACGCGGGAGCCATCCTTCCTGAGACCGTTCCAGAGCACGACCTGGCGTCCCGGACCGGCTGGACCGTCGAGCAGCGTGCGCACAAGTTGGCCTGCGCTGTCGTAGATGCGGACGATGCTGTTGGAGACCCCCGGTGGCACGGAGAACTCTATCTGCCTGGGACCCAGGGGGTCAGGGCCGAGCGTGGCTGCGGCCAGGTCCACTGTAGCCGTGCTATCCCCGGCGCCGCCAAACAATCCAGCCAGTTCGGGGACTTCCTCCCAGACAGGGGCAATGAGGGCGGAGCCGCAGGCGAGGATCAACTCCTTCCCGCCGTCGCCGTCGGTGTCCGCCAGGATGGGTCTCACCGTACCCAGTAGGGTGTCGCGCCTGTATATGGGGATCAACCTTCCAGCCGAAGGTTCCCACTTGCAGATGAGCATCTCGCACATGCCGGTAGTGCGGCCGAACCTGCACATGAAGGTCAAGTTCTCGCCGGTGCCGAAGAAGTCGCCGACTACTATGTCATGTGCGTCGGTAAGGTCGTTGAAGGTCATCTGCTTGTATGATCCTGTTGTCTTGTCATACTTGAACAGGTGCAGTGGGGTATGCCGGGTCTCTCCTCGCCGCCTTCTGTGGGTACAGCCCACTAGGATCTCGTTGTCTCCGTCGTTGTCGCAATCGCCGACCGCTACGGACGGTGTAACTCCAGGAAGCGGGAACTCCGCGGCGAGGGTATAGCCTGCCTTGGAGTCCCATTCGTACACCCGCAGCCCGGACCGGTGGAACGTTCCGTACACGCCGACTATCTCGAGATCGCCGTCATTGTCCGCATCGGCGACTGCCAGACCGGTGAATGTTTCGGGCCTTGCGCTGACACTCCACTCGATAATGAGGCGCTTTTCCTCCGGATGCCACTGTTCCACTTCCAGTGGAAGGCCATCGCGCATGGCTGCGAGGATGACCTCATTGTTTCCGTCTCTGTCGACATCGGCCACAAGGATGTTGCCCTGGGGAAACACACTCAATGTTTGCAGGCTGCAGGCGACCGACATCCTGGGCCCCGGACCAAGATTGATGAACCTCACCCATCCTTGTTTCCAGTGGTATCCGAACATGCGCCTCGTGTTGGAGACGATCGCTTCCTTGAATCCGTCGTTGTCGTAGTCACCGAGGGCGATGCAGGTTGCACCGGGTTCATCCGGCGGAAGGAGGAGGCGCCTGTCGACCATGAAGCGGCGCCGCAGGCGGCCTTGGACCACCACGCCGGACAGGAAGGCGGGCTTTGTATCGTGCGTCGATCCAAAGGCACCGATCAGGTCGTCCGCGCCGTCGCCGTTGAGATCGGCCGCCGCCCAGACGGCTGTTTCTAGAAGGTGAAGGACCTTGGAAGCAGGTAGGCGCTCCGCACGGGCCGGGGCGATCAAGCACGCCGCGCATGCCGCAGCGATGAGAAGCCCAAGCCGACCGAGGGTGGAAGAACATCGCTTGTGGCACGGAGCCACCCCGGCGCCAGGGGCACATTGCTGAGGGCGCGGGCACATGCCGCGGCCCCGGTTTCTACTTCTCCTGCTTGGCGTTTGCATCGCTCGGAACGTGGAGTAGGACGCTTCTTTGCATCTTGCCGTTGAAGATGATGTTGGCG
>CAYMBA010000286.1:0-2328 GCA_964388535.1 uncultured bacterium
TTGGGAGACCTTGGCCCAGGTGGTCACGAACCTCGCGGGTATGTACATGAACGAGGGGCGAGCGTGGGAGGCCCTGACTATGCTCGAGGATACGATCGGGCGGCTTTCCGGCAGGATCTCGGGTGTGAGGCTCCTCAGACTCCGGGTGGCCAGAGCTAGGGCACTTCTTGTTCTGGAGAGGTGGCGGGAAGCGTTGGATGCCGTTCGGGCGTTGCTTGGCATCGTCCGCGAAGATGAAGCAACTATGCTGACTCAGGACCTCCACGGTGTCGCCTCCGGTGCGTTTCTGAGAGCTGGCGCGTGGAGGTCGGCCGTCGCGGAAGCCTTGGAGGTGGCGGAGATGGCCGCGCGGGGGAGTGCCAGTTTCACGCGAGTCATTGCAGCCGATTCCGTTGCGAGGGCTGTTGTCGACGGCGGAGCGTTGCATCTGCTGGCAGAGCCGTCGCAGTGGCTGGAGGGCCTTCTCGATCGCAGTGGGCAGAGCGCTTCCATCCTGAGGCTCCAAGCGCTTGTGTACCTCGCCAGGAGGAAGCCCAAGAAGGCGCGGGAAGCACTCGAGCGGGCGCGAAAGGCACTGGGGACTCGTAGGTTCGACAGGCTTTCAGAGCACGACTACATCGAGGGCTACGTGCTCTCGGAACTCGCCGGAAGGGACTCGGCCATGCTCAAGCGCGCCGAGAGAGCATTTGCGCGTGCCGCCTCGAGGATGCGGGAGGCCGGCACACTCTATGAGCTTGGCCAAGCCCTCCGCCGCCGGGCCGCAGTTCTGGTCCGCATGGGCCGCCTGGAAGAAGGAAAAGGCAGCCTCGACGAAGCAGTCGAGTTGGCTAGAACAATAGACGCTAAGGGGCTCCTTGCCCAGTGCCTGATCGAGAGGGCAGAGCTGGGCATCGGGGAGTCGACGGACATCATGGGACGTGCTCCCCAGGGGCGCAGTGCCGCAAGGAGTTGATCAAATGGCAAAGAAAAGATCCCCACGCAAGCGCACACCCGAGGATGTCCGCAAGGACCTGGAAGAGGCCGAGGCACTCATCGGCGATCTCGATGCAACCGAGGCCACAGCCGGTGCTCGTACCAGGCGCAAGCTTACCAAGTTGAAGAAGAAAGCGGGCGACCTGGCCGGAGAGGCGGCTTTCGAGGTTTTCAAGGAGGTTGCGTGGTCGATTGCTGGCAACTTGAACCCCACGGTGCTGATAAAGGAGATCCTGGGCTCGGCGATCCAGACCTTTGGCGCCGAGAGGGGAATCCTCTTCCTTGGGGGGCCTGAGGATCCGGCACTGGTTCCCATCGCGGCGCTCAGTATCTCGGGCGAGGAAATGAAAGACGTCGAGCGCGTGAGCCGAACGGTGCTCGACCGGGGGCGCAACGGTGAGGTGATGATTGTGGAGGATGCCCTTGCAGACCCGAGCCTGGCGGAGATTCCGAGCGTCCGGGTGAAGGACATTCGCTCGATCATGTGCGCACCGCTGCAGGCCAAAGGAAAGATAATAGGCGTGCTGTACTTGGATTCCCAGAGCACTGAGCACCGGTTCTCCCCCCAGTCGGCGCGCTTCCTGGAGGCCTTCGCTCGTCTCGCCGGCTCAGCTCTGGAGAGCGCTCAGACGCACATGGACCTGGTTCGGGAGAATGCACGCTTGCGGCGCCAGCTGGGCTCGCTCGAGGCCTTCGAGAGGATCGTTACCCTGAGTCCCAAAATGTTGCGACTGCTGGAGCGGGCGGCCATGGCGGCTCAGGTGGACGCCCCTGTACTCATCCTAGGGGAGACCGGAACTGGGAAGGAGCTTCTAGCGCGTGCCATACACGAAGCCAGCCCCAGGGCTCTCTACCCGTGGGTGGCGTACAACTGTGCTGCGATTCCCAAGGGGCTCGTTGAAAGCCTGTTCTTCGGTCACACCAGGGGGTCGTTTACCGGTGCCCGGGGCGATATGCTGGGAATCATCCGCCAAGCCGATCGTGGGACACTGTTCCTCGACGAGATCGCCTCGCTCCATCCGGAGGTGCAACCGAAGTTCCTCAGGGTTCTGGAGGACGGCAGGGTTAGACCGATCGGGAGCCACAGAGACTACCAGGTCGACGTCAGGTTGATCACCGCAACGAGCAAGGACATGCGCGAAGCGATACGCCTCGGCAATTTCTCCAGGGAGCTCTTCTACAGGATCAACGTCCTGGAGCTGTCGATACCACCGCTGCGCGAGAGGCCCGAAGACATCCCAGCCCTCGTGGCACACTTCTTGCATAAGCACCGACTGGACCGGAGGGCCTCCCAGCCGATCAAGTTCACGGAAGAGGCCTTGGAGTTCCTGCAGACACTTCCCTGGCCGGGCAATG
>CAYMBA010000287.1:0-2310 GCA_964388535.1 uncultured bacterium
CATAGTCTACATGGCCATGGCGGTAATACTGCTGGAGGAGACGAGGGAGGCGCGGAAATGAGAAAAAGGGTGGCCGCTTTCCTGCTGGCGACTGCCCTGGTCCTGTCCCTGGTGGCCCTGTGGGAGAAGCTCGCCCCCGGCTCGGACCTGGGCTGCGGAGAGACGACGTGCAGGGTCGTGCAGCACAGCTCCTTCTCGGAGGTGCAGGGGCTGCCGCTGCCTCTGGGAGCGGTGGTGCTGCTGACGCTCTCGCTCATCGCCCTGCTGAAAGGGCGGCCAAGGATCGCTGAGGTTTCACTGGCGCTGGTAGCAGGGGCCGAAACCTACCTGACCGGCATCGAGCTGTTTTACCTCAAGAGCGTGTGCAGGCTTTGCATCTCGTTTTACGCATGCACAGTTCTGTCCCTTGCGCTGCTTTCGAAAAGGGCCGAACTCAAACGGCTCGGCGCCGCATTCAGCTTTGCGTTCCTCACCGCGCACCTTGTGTACTTCTTTCCGAACGCGCAGATCAGGGCCGATCTGCTCCAGGTCCCCGGCTACCCGAGGGTCGAGGTCTTCGCAACACCCGAACAGCTCCAGGGCGGGCTGCTGGAGAGGCTCAAGGCACTCGCCGGGAGCAGGGGAGCCCAGCTGGTCCTGAGACCTCTTCCAGGAGAGAACCGCAGATCGGCAGTCGCCTTCATCGCCGACCATCTGTTCGTGAGAACCAGCCTCACCGCGCTCAACCTGAGCGAAAAGGTGCTGAGAGCGAACGAGGAGGCGGCCCGAACGTGCGCGTTCCTGACCTCGGGCCTGGATCCCTTCGCCCCTCACAGGCCACCGTTCGCGGTCGTCCTCGACTCCCCTGAGTCCGCCTGCTCAGAGCTCAACATCGTTCAGCTCGACGACGGGAATCCCGATGCGGGCATCGCGGCGCTCACAGAGCAGCTCGACGGGCTTGCAGTACTGCACATGATGGAGGCAGCCCATGCTCGAACTCCACGGTGACGAGATGGAACGGCTCATATCCGCCCTGGGAGGGGAACCCGGGAAAAAAGGAAGGACCAGGTGCTTCCTGCACGGCGGCGACAACCCGACCAGCTTCAGCTACAGGCCCGACGGCCGCTGGTACTGCTTCGCCGAGGGAAGGGGCGGCGACGCCGTGGACCTGGTCGTGGCAGCAAGGGGCTGCACCGCCGGGGAAGCCATGGAGTTCCTGGCCTCTCTGGGCGTGCAGGAGGCGCTGGAGCGAAAGACCCCCAGGGACAGCAAACGGGCCCGAAGGATCCGACGGATCCAGAGGGACCTGACGACGATCGCCAGACACGCCAGAGTGTTGCTCGAGGGAGTGACCAGGGCGGCAAGGCAACGAAGGAACCACCCCGCAGTGCTGGACGCGTATCAGGAAGTGCTCCGAGCCTTCTCGCGCTTCGAGAAAAGCACTCAGCCCGAGCAGCTCGACCGCTTCATCGAGTTCCGCGGCGCAGTCAGGGCATTCTTCGCCCGCCTGAAGCTCTCCCCCGGACAGCGGGCCATCGTGAACCTGGTGCTCAGGGACCCCCGGATCTACGACGCCATCGTCAGGCTCAGAGAGGAAACGGTCATCCGGCACGATCGACCCCAGAGACCTCCCGCCAAAATCGCCTGAGACGAAAAATTTCGGCCCTCAGAGCCGCCGAAATCCCCGACCCATACTCCCCAACCCCCCTCAACGGAGAGGCCCCTCAGAGGCCAAAATTTTAGATGCTTGTCTTACATTTGCTTACACTGTAATACAGGAGGGGTGGAATCAGAATTCGAAAAGACTGGAGATAAGTGCTAAAATCAGAACGGGAGTTTCAGGACCTCGTCGATGGAGGCCACGTGATGTCGGGCAGGCGCGCTTTTGCCGGTTTCCCATCTCCGGACGGTCGAGGGGTCGACGCCGAGCTTTCTGGCGAGCTCCCTCTGGCTGAGGCCGAGCAGCATCCTCCCGAGCCTGATCCGCTCGCCTGGGGGGAGAGAATCCAGCTCGAAGGGCACGTAGCCCAGGAAGCGAACGATCCGCGGCAGGAAGCGGATCGAGGGAAAGGTCCGGCCCTTCTCCCAGTTGCAAACGGTCATGTCGTCAGCACCCAGCTGCCGGGCCAGCTCCCTCTGCTCGAGCCCGAGCTCCAGCCTCCGCCTGCGGATGTGATCGGCGAGGGTAACAGGCTCCCCGGAAAGCTCCCGAATCAGGGCCCGCCCCTCGAGGTGCACGCAGAATGTGGGGATTTGTGAAAAGACAGTCGCACCCATGCCCGTGCGGTAACTACGGTGATCCACGACGGCAGTGTCGCTGCACTCCCTTGG
>CAYMBA010000288.1:0-2310 GCA_964388535.1 uncultured bacterium
CAGGCTCACCGCAGCCACCGACCTGGGAGCGGGGGCCCTGAGGGGCTCCAGGCTCAGCGAGCTCTACGGAGGGCCGATGGCGGCAGCCTCCGCCACGGTGGAGGGACAGGCGCACAGGGTGCTCAGTGGATCCTCGAGGATGGAGGCCCTGGAGAAGACGGCAGACAGGGAGGGGAAGTCCCCGGTCCTGGTGAGCGATTTCTACCAGCAGACAGCCTGGGAAGCGGCCTATGGCGGGGCGGTCGGTGAGCGTAAGGCCTTCGAGAGGGCCAGGGAACTGGGGTTCCAGGGGGACTTCACCAGCTGGCAGGTCTTCCGGCGCGAACTCGGCGCCACGCGGGACTGGATCCAGAAGGAGGTGGCCCAGAGGCTCGCAGACAGGTACTTCGGGGGAGACGTTTCGGCCTTTTACCGGGGAGCTGCTGAGCTCGAGCAGGCAAGGGTGGCCTCCGTGCTTCAGAAGCTCGATCAGCACGGCGTCAGCGCCCTCAGGGCCTCAGAGGTCGCAGGCGCCCTGGAGGGAATCCGCCGCCTTTCGGACCTCAGGACCCTCGGCGTGGTGGGGGAACAGGGGATCTTTGCCCGGAACCTGGGAGAGAGGCTCAACGAGATCTCCAAGTTTGCCCTCAGGCGGTTCGTCCAGGAGGTGGCCACGCGGAAGTCCCCGAGCCCGGAGACCGTGCGGATTCTGAGGAACCTCGCGTCCATCCCCGACGGCATGGCGCAAGTTCAGCACCAGGCAGCGTCCCTGCAGAGGACCTTCTCGCGTCAGCAGGCCAGAAACGTTGCTGCCTTCTTCGGGCTCAATCCAGACGACCTGGCCAATCGCGAGGTCAGGATGGCACTGACGGCGGATCGGAACGGAAACATGCGAGTGGTGATGATCGATGCCGAGAGCGGACAGCGGGTCAAAGAGATGGACCTGAAGAGGATCGAGAAGGTGACACAGGAAGGTCACATATCCATGACTACTGGCCGTGGGGGAGGACCGGAATTCGGGACGGTCAGATTCGTGCGCCCGAGGCAGTTCAGGCTGCCGACCGGGGTGGCCATCACTGTTGAAAAGGGCACCCTGCGGCAGGACGGCCTTGTCGGCGAGGTGAGGGGGATCACCACGGAGGGGGTGCCCATCAGCTTCAGGTTCGAGAGGAACCGCAGCGGCGAGATCGTGGACTTCTGGGACCTGAAGGTGAGCCCCGAAGCCCAGCTCGAAAGGGACGCGGCCTACTACACGCTGACCGAGAACCGGGGGGCCGCCATCCGGTACCTGCCCCTCGAGGACGTGAGCTTCGGAGAGAGGTGGGTCAACAACTACGCCAGCACGCTGGCGGCGAGGGTGGATGAGGAGAACCTGAGCCAGTTGGCGAAGAGCTTCAAGGGGAGCGTGGGACTTCGCGTCTTCGGCCTGGGAGGCGGCGGATCGCTGGAACATCTCGACCTGCACAGGCAGAGACAGAAGATCGTTCACGGCCTGGTTTCGATAGCCTACCTCGCCTCCTTCAGGCCGGACGGGAGCTTTGACCGTGAGGCCTTCGTCGAGAGGATGAACGCCCTGCGGGAGATCCTGTGGGCGAAGAACCGGGGTGCCGCTCAGTCGCATATACCCAGAAATGCCCCCGAGAGCGTCGCCCGCGGCTACATGAATCCCCAGTGGGAACGGATGCTGGACGATATGGTCTCCGATTACGAAAACGCCCTCAGGTCCGGGAACGAAAAGGTTAGGAGGTACTTGGAGGCACTAAACAGATTAAACAGCGGGAAGTGAACTGATCAAGGGTCCGGAGAGAAAGCGTTGCCTGGCACATGAGAGTACCGGGAGCTTGATGCAATACTGTCCTCCCACCACTCCATCATCTCCTCCACTTCCTTCTGCACGCGCGGATCGCGGTTTTCCTCAGCGATGGACTTAAGGCTCCTATCCGCTACCCAGAACACGGCGTCGAGGAACCAGAAGAGTGGCTGGAACGGCAGGAGGATGACCCTCTCGGCGACCCCTGCAGCCTTGGAAAAGGAGCGGAAAATGCCCGACACGGTCACTCGTGACCACCTCCTGCTTGTTATTCTTTTATATCGACACCGGCATGTCAAATGGGGTAGCCAAAAGAGCCCGTCTGACCTCGTTATGGATTCCCCAAAAAGCCCCAATGGAGGCCTAAAATGAAGAAGTTGGCCCGTCTAGTGTACTCAGCAGTCGTAGTCCTTCACAATGAGTTCCATGTACGGCCATACAGAACCGTCGTGCAGAAAATCCTCTGTTTGGCCATGGACCCCAAAGATAGTAAGAAGCTTTTCATCCCGCGCTACTGGGGA
>CAYMBA010000289.1:0-2300 GCA_964388535.1 uncultured bacterium
CTTTACCACGTTGATCGGTTGGAGCTACTACGGAGATCGTGCCGTCTACTACCTGTTCGGAAGCAAAGGCCGCAAGGCAGTGGCGTGGTACCGTTGGCTGTTCGTCCTGCTGATTCCCGTAGGTGCAGCGGTAAAGCTCGAGCTCGTCTGGAATCTTGCAGATATATTCAATGGGCTCATGGCGTTCCCGAACCTTGTGGGGCTCATAGGGCTCTCCGGCGTTGTGGCTAGGATGCTGCGCGATTACGAGCGCAGGCTGCCGGAGATGGTGCCATACAGGAAGCGCACCGACCTCTGGTTTATCAGAGGAGGACGGGAGTCTTGACTGTATCTCTCCCCAACGCACGGGAGGCGGCGATGACTCGCAACACTAAGATTGTGGCTACCTATGGGCCGGCGACGGCCTCGGCAGAGAAGGTCGCAGAGATACTCGATGCCGGAGCGGATGTGATCCGGCTCAACTTCTCCCACGGTGCCTTGGATTCCCATCGGGAGGCGATTACGACGATCCGGAACGTAGCTTCAAAGATGGGTAAGCATACGGCCATCCTACAGGATCTCCGGGGTCCCAAGATCCGCGTCGGCGTGCTTGAGCCGGACATGGTGCTCTTGAAGCACGGCGACTCTGTGCGGCTATACCCTGGGTCAGGCCCTGGGAGTGCCATGGAGATCCCGGTCGAGGGATGTCCGAGTCTGACGAGGGATCTGAAGACCGGCCACGATGTGCTTCTCAACGATGGGGCAATAAGGCTGCATGTGAAGCATGTTGGTGCTGACTATGTGGAGTGTGAGGTCGTGGTCGGGGGAGAGCTCTCCTCCAGAAAGGGGGTCAACTTCCCGGATTCCAGTCTGGAAGGCATCGCAACGGTGACGGAGAAGGATCGGGCGGACCTGGAGTTCGGTCTGGAGCATGGCGTAGACATTGTAGCTCTGTCCTTCGTGCGTTCCGCGGATGATATCCGGCTGCTGCGTTCGATCATGAAAGAGCAGGGCAAGATGGTGCCGATCGTCGCCAAGATCGAGAAGCGCGAGGCCCTCAAGGACCTGAACCGTATTGTGGCGGAAGCGGATGGGGTCATGGTCGCTCGGGGCGACCTGGGCGTGGAGACACGGCTTGAAGAGGTCACGATCTGGCAGAAGGAGATCATCAGGGAATGCAACCGCCAGGGCAAGGTGGTGATAACGGCTACTCAGATGCTCGAGTCGATGATCGAACACCCGGTGCCGACGCGGGCTGAGGTCTCGGACGTGGCCAATGCCATCATGGACGGAACCGACGCCGTCATGTTGAGCGGAGAGACGGCGGTGGGGAGCTTTCCGCGGGAAGCTGTGGAGATGATGGTTAGGATCGCCTCGAGAACAGAACGAGTGCTCGATAGGGAGAGGTTGCTGGCTCAGCATCCTTTCACCGACGAAGTGCGGGACGCAGTTGCTCACGCTGCATGTGTCGTTGCCCACGAGGTGCGGGCGGATGCGCTGATCTGCCGCACGCGCTCTGGTGCTACGGCCCGCCTAGTCTCCCGGTATCGGCCGAGATGCCCAATAATCGCGGTCAGTCCCAAGCCTGCAACGGTTCGGCAGCTGGGCCTGGTTTGGGGGGTCCAGGCGATTGAGTCCGCGTATGTAGAGGAGGACGAGGGATTGATGGTGGCGGCCATCGAAGATGCCAAGCGCGCCGGCCTGGTTCGGGAGGGGCAGACGGTAGTCGTGACCGCAGGTATCAGTTCAGGGCGACTCCACGGTGAGACCAACATGGTGCGCGTAGAGGTTCTCTGAGGCTGACACGGCTCCCTCTGTGCTACCATCCCTCACACTGCTGAGTAGTAGAGGCTGTGCAACCTATGCGATGCGAGGTGGTGGGGGATGGGATTCCTGATGGGCATCCTCTCGGCTTTGGCCGCTTCCACAATGGATGTACCGCTTCGCTACCTCCTCACCAGGCTTCCACGCTGGCGGCTGGCCCTCTACCGAAGCGGCGCGACACTGGCAGCAGCGCTGGCCTTGGCCGCGGGGCATTTGCCCGAGCAGGTCTCGATGAGATTTCTCCTCCTGTATGCTGCCTCAGTACCCATCAATCTCCTTGCATTGTTTCTCTTTCTGAGGTCTATCGAGACATCTGAGATGTCCCTCGTCATGCCGTACATCGCCTACGTGCCGGTCTTCATGGTGGGCACCTCCTATGTGCTTCTGGGGGAGAAAACCGCGCCGGCGGCCGCCTTCGGAGTCGTTCTCGTTTTCCTGGGTTCCATGGTCCTAAGTCTGGATGGCCGCGGCCTGCTGGAAGCGCTCGCAGCCCCGAT
>CAYMBA010000290.1:0-2291 GCA_964388535.1 uncultured bacterium
CTACGAAGCCCTCAAACGGGTTATGGAGTGTACGGACGAGACGTACGTGACGGGCTACAGGATCTGGGAGCACGAGCTGGAATGGCCGGAACACAAGGTTACAAGGCAGGGATATCTCTTCTTTGGCGCTCCCAACGAGCGGTCCACCGCCGCCCCACCGCGTGACTTCTACCTCTACTTCATCCAACCGTTTGACCCGCCGCGCTTCGATGACGAGAAGAAGGCTGATGAGGTCTTCTTCAATCTCAAGCGGATGGATAGTGACTTCCGGCGGAGACTAGCCTTCTATGCTGCGGCGCTGGACCTCGCGTCTACCTCAAGCGGGCACGCCAAGGCCACCTACCGATCCAAGGCCGATGGATTCCTGCGGGGCCTGGTCGGCTGGCTACAGCAGCACATGGCCGATGCCTTCGAGGTGACCTACCGGGGACGGTCCAAGTCGCTGATCGAGTGGGCAAAAGGCAAGTCCATCCGTGAGCTGTCCGGGCTCGCTTCTCACGAGCGGATCAACTTCCGCGACTTGGTGAACGCCATCGCGGGCATTCTCCTGTCCCCTCACTTCCAGGATCAGGCCCCTGAGTATCCCTGTTTCTCGGTGCTGATCACGGGCCAGAACCGAGAGAAGGCCGTCCGGGAGGCCCTGCGCTCCATCGCCCAGTTGGGGTCTGGGCCTGAAGAGGCCACTCGACTGTCACGCGCCCGGCAGGCGACCGCCGTGCTCGACGCCCTGGAGCTCCTCGATGGCGAGCAGCTCGATCCATCCCGCTCCAAGTACGCCGGCCACATACTGGACATCCTCAAGAAGAAGGGACATGGCCAGGTGGTCAACCGCGCGGAGCTGATCCAGGAAGTCGAGGGCGTCGAGTACTTTGCACCCGAGAAGGGCTACCGCCTGGAGCCCGAGTGGCTCGTCGTGTTGTTGGCAGCGTTGGTTTACTCCGGGGACGTGGTGCTTTCGATTCCTGGCAAAAAGTTTGACGCCAGCGGCCTTCAGGATCTGGCTGCGAAGACCATTGATGAGCTGGTCCACTTCAAGCACATCGAGCGGCCCAAGGAGTGGAACCTGCCCGCGCTCAAAGCGCTATTCGGGCTGCTCGGGCTCACGCCGGGCATGGCGCAGCTCGTCACGCAGGGCAGGGAAGAGCCTGTGCAGCAGCTCCAGAGCGCCATCTCCGGGATGGTGGAGAAGATAGTTCTCGCCCAGCAAATCCTACAAAGCGACCTGCGGTTCTGGGGCAGGAATCTACTTACCGAGGAGAAAACAACCCAGCTGCGCGACCGGCTTGACGAGACCAAAACCTTCTTGGAATCCCTTGAGGCCTACTCATCCCCCGGCAAGCTCAAGAACTTCCACTACGACGAGGAGGAGGTGAAGCGTCACAAACACGGCCTGACGGCCCTCTCGGAGATCGAGGCCCTGCAGGAGCTGGTGAGCGACCTTGGCCCTCTCGCTTCGTATCTCTCCGAAGCCATGATGGCCATGCCAGAAGAACATGAATGGACGAGGCAGGCGCAGGAAACTAAGGAGCGTGTTCTTCCAAAGCTGTTCTCTGTCGCTAGCCAGGAACCGGGAACCCAGAATCAGAGGCCCCAGCTTCGTCAGGAACTCACGAAGCTGAAACAGTCCTACGTGCAAGCCTATCTCGCCTTGCACAAGCGGACCCGACTGGGCGTGAACGAGGACACGCGCAAAGCAGAATTGCAAACGGATGGAAGGCTCGAGGCTCTAAAGAAACTAGCGACTATCGACCTCATGCCGCGCCAGCACCTGACCGATTTCCAGAACCGCCTGGCCGACCTGAGGAACTGCTTTACACTCACCGAGCAGGACCTCGACGCATCGCCGGTCTGCCCGCATTGCGGCTTCCGGCCCAGCACGGAAGCCTTCAGTGCGCCTGCGGCAACGGTGCTCGAGCATCTGGACGCGGAGTTGAACATGCTCCTTGAGGACTGGACGAACACGCTGCTGGTCAACCTGGAGGACCCTACCACCCGCGCGAACCTCGACTTGCTCAAGCCGGAGTCCAGGAAGCTGGTTGATGCCTTCCTTGAACGACGGAAGCTGCCTGATGAGCTGGGCCAGGATTTCATTCACGCCCTGCAGGAGGTGCTCTCCGGGCTGGTCAAGGTTACGGTGAAGACCGAGGATCTGCGCGCAGCCCTTCTCAAAGGCGGCTCGCCGGCGACGCCCGCAGAGATAAAGAAACGCTTCGAGGAATACCTCGATCAACTCACGAAGGGCCATGAGCCGGGAAAGGTGAGGATCGTATTGGAGTGACCATGAGGGAACT
>CAYMBA010000291.1:0-2288 GCA_964388535.1 uncultured bacterium
CTTATCGTTATCCTGAACGGGATGCGATTGCTGAGAATGCGGGAGTCGTAGGCTAGACACGAAACAGCAGGAGCCAAACCACGCCCGTGGTTTGGCTCCTGCTTCGCGACCTCGCTGAGGTTGTCCGCGACACGTTGTGCCCCCAAGGGGCGGGCAGATAAAAACCTGTCAGTTCGCTTATAGGAAAAGTATACCACACTTTTGCGTGGTCTATCCAGATGTCCACGTGATCAACGATCTTGCTCAATAGCACTCGCTTTGCCTGTACGTCCTCGCCGGTGAGGGTATCCCGCATCCCGCCCAGGACCTCTAGGATCACCTCCTCGGTTACAATGAGCCGGGCAGCATCTCGCCGCTCCTCCAGCGCCCGCAGTTGGGCGCACAGCCGGTCGCGTTCCGCCTCTCGCTCCAGCAGCCGTGCCCCCGCGCTTGCAGCCCCGAAGGTCTCAGCCAAGTCGAGCAAGTTGTCAATCGCCCGCCTAACCTCGGCCAGTTCCTTTTGCACGGCCTGTATCTCAGCCTCCAAGTTTGGCGCATCGCGGGCAAGGCAGGCGTTGACTTCTGCCACCAGGTCGCCGACGAAAGCAGGGGTCAGCACCCGTTGTAACACTACTTCTAACACCGCTGCCTCTACCCGCTCGGCCTTCACCTGTCGCCCAGGGCAGGAGTGATACCCCTGGCGCTTCTTCCGGCCGCAGATGTAGTAACGCCAGGGTTTCCCCCTCTGCGTCCCCGGTTTCCTCCCACGTTGGAATGGCTTCCGCTCATTGCTGAGCCGCAATACCCGCACCTGGCCAGCCCCGATAGCAGGAAGGGACTCCTCATCCGTTTGGGGTGTACCTTCTCCTCTGGCCACCGTTCCCCGCGTTTGGGTCGCTTCCTGAGTGTCTGTTGCACTGCATCCCACAGATCAGGCGTCACCAGCGGCTCTATCGCTCCTTCTATCTCCAGGTCGCCGCATTTGAGAACGCCCAGGTAGGTCTTGTTGCGAAACATACAGGCGTAGGAGTTGAAAGACCTGTACAGACGGGTCGCCTCGTGAATCTCTTGGTAGGAAGCACCCTGGGCACGCATCTCCCAGGCCAACCGCGCCCGCTCCCAGGTGTCGAGATCAGGCACCCACCGGCTGACGATGCGTGGTTCGCCGTTGCGCCTGGTGCCGATTGTCACTTTTTCAGCCTTGTACCCTTTGGGCGGGCATCCTCCAGGAGCATAACCCTGTCGAACCAGGTCGTGCAGGCCACGCTTGACGTTCTGGCTTAAGTCTTTCAGAAACTGCTCGTTTTTCCAGTCAATGATAGCCTCGAATAGCCGCCCGTTCTCGCCTTCAGGTACGTGGTCTGTCATTGAAATAATGACATACCCTTGCCGCCGCAGGTCGGCCTTGAAAAACTGGGCATCGTCAAAGTCACGGGCGAAACGGGCGAAGGACCACAGCAGGATACCATCAACAGGACGTGGTTTCTGATGAGCCAGGTGGATCATGTCCTCGAAAGCATCCCGGCCCACCACCGACGAGCCGGGCCGTGCCTCATCAGCGAAAACGTGGACGAGGAGCAGTCCCCACGTCTCACAATAGCGGGCGTAGGCAGCTTTCTGGCTTGCCACTGAAGCATCCTGCGTCTCGCCGCCGCTATCTCGGCCATAGCCCCACACGCGGGCCCCAGGAGGCAAAGGACAAGTCTCGTTCCTGGTCATGGTCTCCTCCATTAATGGTGATCATCCGTCCCTCGACGGCAAAGCGACCGCTCTCCACCCCGGTACGCACCGCCTGGGCGATAGCCAGGGCCACGGGGGATAAAGCCACCTCCTGGGCCATCTCCAGCGATGCGTACCGGTCAACGTTCTGTTCCTCTATGGGGTAGGTGAGTCGCTTTGTCTTGCTCATCGTCAGTCTTGTGAAAGCTGGCCAGCAGCCGGGCCAGCCGGCCGGAGTATACCCAAAGCCTCGAGTGCGAACGCGCACCACTCGCTTTGCAGGAAAGCGCGCGCCTCAGCACCGCAAATGTGATACTTACCGGGCCTGCACCGTCCGTCGCACGGTTGGCCACGTTGCGCATCTTTCACCGCGCGTCGAATCAGCGCACAGGTCAAATCACGATAGCCCTGAGTAGTCGGATCATCGTCCATCATGGCCAATCGCCTGCAAGCTCGCCGGTCCCAAGCCCGGAAGCGCACTTTTTGCCGCCTTTTGCTGCCCTTTAATGCGCCCTTTGGTATCCCCGCGTTGGTAAAGGGCCTGCAACTCGCTGTCCACTGCTTCATACTCGGCCAGCAGTTTGCGGTAG
>CAYMBA010000292.1:0-2241 GCA_964388535.1 uncultured bacterium
CTAGGCCGATTCTGTTTCTGAACTTGAAACAGTCGGCAACGGTCTTGGCTGGGGTGTAGATTCTGACAGGCACTCGGTCCACCTTGTAGGTTTCTACTCCAAAGCTGAAGGCGCGTCCGGTAAGACGCACCAGCTCGACGGGTGGATAGTCGAACCTCGGCGCCCATGTCTTGTTCTCAATGGCTATCCAGACCTTGTGGGGGAGCTGCGTAGTGACGTTGTGGAAGTGGAGTGCTGAGATCAGACAGACGACCGCATTCGGCACCAGTTTGGCGACCTGCGCAAGTGTAGTGGCCTCGCTTCTCAGGGCGTTCGGCACTGCATAGAGGCCACGCCCCACGCGCGTCAGATCTCCGCTCGCGCAAAGCCGATACACGTACTGGCGGGGAATTCCCTCCATTTCTACGTCGCGGGGACGAATGATTCCCATTTGCTTGGCGAGCCTTAGTATCCTTTGTTTTCGGTCCATGACTTGTGTCCTGTAACAAATCCTCGGTAATTATGGACAAATACTGAGGAAAAGTAACGAATTTTCTCCGCTGGGAATCCGAAAATTGCTGGACTCGATAACTCCAGGGAAATTCGAGAGTTAGATGGTGCATCTGGTGGGGAGCGCGGTCACGATCGCGGTTGTGAGCGGCCAGCTGGGTTACCCCCTACGGGTTCTTTCCTGCGTTGGCGGCTATTCCAGCTGCCTGCCGGGACTGTTTTCAAGATCCCGTCTTCGGCTGGCCTGGTGGGCTTCCAAGCGGCTTGCCTACTCGAGCTGTCTGAGCGCCTTCATCGCAGGTCCCCGACGGTGCGTCGGGGCAAGGGAGCAGCTAGGGCAAGTTGCAGGTTTGGTGCCAGGCTTCCACACGACGGCGCTCGTTCTTCCCATACCGAGCGGGGGTAGATCGTGATCGTCTCCCCTGTCCAAGTACAGTCTGCTGGTTGACTCCAGGACAGCACCTAGGTAGGGGCTGCTCGCGGGAACCAGGGCTCCCGTCTAGCGAAGGTGTCCGTTCCTCCTCTTCCGGTGTGCTGGGGGGTGCGCCCAATCACGTACTTGAGGAGTGCATCTTTGGGAATGATCCAGCAGTGCGCGTCGAAGGGAGAAACTCCCAGGCAGATCAGAAACTCGTAGTCTTGGTCCCGGATCTGCTGGAACTTGTAGATGCCAGCCTTCCAGAGAGTGGAGAACTTGATCTCTACTCTTCGACCAGCAATGATGCGGTCTGCCTGTGGGTCTGGAGTTCGGATCACATCCAGCCCCTTTGCGGCGCCCCACCCTGAAACAAGTTGCTCTCCAACCTTTCCCACGCGGCGAGAAGGGAGACGCTTTATCCAGGCGAAGGGGCTTCCTTCCCGGGGGTCAGGTTCGCTGTCGTCGAGGTAGTCAGCTTTGAGGGTGCTGGCTATCGCAACGAGCATCTGGACATCAGGGTCTGAGATGCCTCCTGTCATGCGTCCGTCCCCGTCTGTCTGGTGCGGCGAAGAGTGTGCCCTGACTCTGTTCCTGCCAGTATGGCGACGGATCGAAGCCCACCCACTGGATGTCCTCTCTCGGCCCGAACCTGCGAGCCATCGTGACCGGGGCTTCGGGGTTGTTGTCGATGAGGAGGAATCGGCGCCCGAGCTCCAGCGCTGCGGCGCCCGTGGTGCCACTGCCCGCGAAGAAATCCAGCACGAGGTCTCCCTGGTTGGAGTGCACTGCGATGATGCGTTTCAGTATTGCAATTGGCTTCTGGGTGGCATGGCTTGTCTTCTAGTTGCCGTTGGGGCTGACAATGGTGTGCCACCAGACGTCCGTGGGGGTCTTGCCTCTGGCGGCCTTTTCCTTTCCCACGACACCAGGAGCCATGTACGGGATGCGATCTACTTCTTCATAGTTGAAGGTATAGGTTTGGGGGTGGCACGTATACCAGAGGATGTTGTCGTGCTTCGCCGACCACTTCCGCTTTGACCGCGCTCCGTAATCGTAGGCCCATATTATCTCGTTCTGGAAGCAGTCGCGGCCGAAGCGGAAAGGCTAGTGCTGTCAAGTTCTGTAGGTGTTCTCTAGGTGGTGCGGGTGTGGCTGTCGGGGGTCATTGTACGTATGCCGTACATCGGGCGTGCTAGAAGCCCAAGGGGAGGTGGACGCTGATGTGCGAGCTGGCGGGCGTCATCTTCGGGAAGAAGCGGCGGCGCGCCGAGGTGGAAAGGCGCCGTGACAGAGAGCCGCATGAACCGAAGAGAATCACCCATGAACCCCAATGA
>CAYMBA010000293.1:0-2231 GCA_964388535.1 uncultured bacterium
CAGTTAGGAGGAGTTCCTGTACTGTTGTTGAAGGAAGGGACGGAGCGGACGACAGTCGGTTCGGGCGATTCCGGGATCTCCGGTGAAGAGGATGGAGAGAGGACGGACGCCGGCGAAGGTGGTTGAGGTGCTCCTACCATAGGATCTGGCCGCGCTCTTCCTGCGGCTTCCCTGGAGAAGATCACACGAGGTGATTCGTTTTTTTTGAGGAGGGCACTGGTGTCGCTTTGGAAGAGAATTGCAGGCAAGATACGAAAGACGCGGGAAAGACTGGCGGAAGGCTTGCAGGAGGTATTCTCCTCGGGTGCGCAGCTGGATGATGAGTTCTTCGAATCGCTCGAAGAGGTCTTGCTGCTTTCCGACGTCGGGCCGGAGACGGCTAGCTCGCTATCGACCAGCCTGCGGGAGCTGGCCTGCGAGCGGGGGGTTGCGGATGCGGAAGAGGCCAGAGTGCTGATGGAGGAGGTTGTCGCGGGCATTCTGCGTAAGGGCGCGGGGGGAACGAGTGTAGATGACGGCCAGGGGGTTGCTCCCAGGGTGATTCTCGTAGTTGGCGTCAATGGTGTGGGGAAGACGACATCGATTGGGAAGCTGGCGTGGTGGTACCGGAGGTCGGGGAAGCGAGTCATAGTCGTTGCCTCTGACACGTTCAGGGCAGCAGCCTTAGAACAGTTGGGCATCTGGGCAGAGCGTACGGGGGCTGAGCTGATCCGGAGCAAACCGGGGGCGGACCCGGCGGCCGTGGCTTACGACGGCGTCAAAGCTGCCCAGGCACGGGGCGCCGACGTCGTGCTCGTCGATACTGCGGGTCGGCTGCAGACGAAGGGAAACCTAATGGCGGAGCTGGCCAAGATAGCCCGCGTGCTGGGGAAGGCGCGGGAAGGGGCGCCAGATGAAACCCTTCTCGTGCTCGATGCGACAGTGGGGCAGAATGCGCTTTCCCAGGCTAGTCTCTTTTCCGAGGCTGCGCCAGTTACGGGGATCTTCTTGGCCAAGATGGATGGCACGGCGAAGGGTGGGGTCGTGATCGCTTTGGCTGACCGCTTGGGTATCCCCGTGCGCTACGTCGGGCTGGGTGAGAAGCCGGAGGACATGGAGGAGTTCGATCCGGAAGGCTTTGCCAGAGCCTTGCTGGCCCCCTTGGCGGATTCGACACCGGGCCGGTCGGTTTGAGAGCAGCGCTGCCACGAGCTGGCACCGGCCTTGCTAGGAAGCAATGTCTGCTGTTGTCCTGGTGGGGCCGGAGGTTCCTATGGGACTTTCCCGCAAGAGGGCTAGAGGCTCGGAGCGAAGTCGAAGGCATACCTATGCTGCCGAAAGAGGGATTCCCAGGCCGGCCAGGATCGTCTCAGAGGGTCCTTCTGCACTCAGTGACGCAGATCTGCTCTGCCTAGTGGCGGCCCATGATGGGAAGGAGGAGCAGTTCCTGGAGAAGGCGGAAGCGCTTCTCCAAGGCAGCCCCTGTGCTGCGCTTGCAAGGATGACACGCAGGCGGCTCAGCCTGGCCTTTGGGACGGAGGGCGCGGCCCGCGTGCTCGCGGCCCTTGAGCTCGGCAGGCGCGCTCTTCGGGGTTCTGGGTCCCGGGCCCTCTCTTCGCCTCGGCAGGTATTCGACTACGCCAGAGCATACGCCACAGCGGAACGCGAGCACTTCCTCGTCGTGCACCTGAACGCCCGCCATGTGCCTGTGTTTCTCGAGGTAGTGAGCATAGGAACCCTTGATGCCAGTCTGGTTCATCCGCGGGAGGTCTTTAGGAGGGCCATTGCCGAAGGGAGCGCCGCGATCGTTCTCGTGCACAATCACCCCTCCGGAGACCCCACCCCTAGCGACGAGGACGTGGAGGTGACCGGGCGTCTCGTCCAAGTCGGTGAGGTAGTCGGAATCCGCGTTCTCGACCACGTCGTCATAGCCGCCGATCGCTACTTCTCCTTCAGGGAGATGGGCTTGCTCCCTGACTGACGCCCGGAGCCTTGGGTCGCTAGAAGATGGCCCCATGGAGATCGGGCACGGCTGCCCGGCCTGCGGCTTGATAGCTCCGGTCCGGGCGGTCGCCGCCGAGCCGGAAGCGTCCACGGTTCATTCTGGCTACTTTTCTCCCTGCCAACTTTACCCTAGGATTCGCTCTGCGATTGCGTGTTCCATCTTCCTGGGAGTCCTTTGGAAAGGTCAAATTGGGGTAGTGAAGAGTGGGAGGAGCGCTTCAGGCAAGTGTCCTCGTTGATCTCCTCGG
>CAYMBA010000294.1:0-2210 GCA_964388535.1 uncultured bacterium
CATCCGCGAGCCCCAGCCCGCCGACCGCCCGCAGTACAACCCGCTGCACGACTGACTATGGACCGTCGCGGACCGCCTGCCTCGGCAGCTCCCTGGTGAGCGGCTCCACCGGGGACTTCATTGCCCCCGCCGCTTCCGTTGTGTCTTGGAGCGGTGGTAGCACCGCTTGCAGTGTTCCTCGGGGAGATGATCCAGGAAGGACGAGCCTTCTAGGAGTTTCTTCCCCCCCGAAGCATAGGGACTCTGGAACGACACACCTCCGGAGCGCTTCCTTGCGTGGAACAGGTGCAGCTCTTCCTTTGCCCGCGTCATAGAGACGAACAGAAGTCGCGCCTGCTCCGCGAGTTGCCCGGGGCTTGCGTCCTTCTTGGGCACAGTGCCCTCTTCGAGCCCCAGAACACATACGACGTCGGCCTGTAGGCCCTTTGCCCCCTGGAGGGTCATCACCCGAACCGAGCCGTCTGATGGCCGGGCGTCTTCCGTAGCGAGGCCGATCCAGTCCGCAGTTTCAGCCATGAACCGATCGGTGCTCGCCCACGGTCGCATCAATTGGACAGACAGGCCGAGGAAACCGGGTACGTCTTTCGCGTCGTGATCACGCAGCTCTTGCAGTTGCGCGTACGCATCGGCTATCACCTTGCTCGACTCGGCGCCGGCCTCCATGCTCTCCCACAGCGAGACCTTCTCGTCAAGCACAACCTGCCACAGGTTGGCGATGTCGCGTAATGCCTGCTCTCGTTCTGCCATCTTCTCCGGCTTCCTCGCTCTCTCGCCGGGGACACCCAGTGCACCACCGTCCAGCATTGCTTGGACGCACTGACGAAGGGCCACGTTGTCCTCCCGATTCCCGAGCCACGACGCGAGTGTAGCCAGCTGGGGCAGGCCGTCACCGGGCGCCAGCCTCGGCGCCTCGCACCTGATTCGGGCCTGTCGCAGCTTCTCGAGAAGGGGGCCAGCATGGGCGCGAGTGGGAACTAGGACGAGCACGTCCTTGGCCGGGAGCGCCTCTTGGATGATGGCGAGTGCGATCTCCGCCTCCCGGATGTCGCTCGGGACGTTGTGAACACGGATTGGCGGGCCATCCTCGGTCAGATACCGCATATCGCCCTTGTCGGTCCGCTCCGGATCGTGTTGCTTCACGAGTGCGGTGGCTCCCTCAAGGATGCTCCTATGGCACCTTCTCGAGCAGCGGAGCGAACCGGCTCGCGAATCCGGACCGAAATCCTCTAGGAAGCCTCGCACGAACTCGGGCGACCCTCCACGCCACGAGTAGATGCTCTGATCGTCGTCGCCCACCGCGAACAAACCTTCGAGGGACTCGGCCGAAAGGAGTTGTATGAGTCTGAACTGAGCTGCATTGATGTCTTGGTATTCATCGACGAGCAGGTGCGTGCAGCCGGCGCGGCACTCGGCAAGCAGTTCTGCGTCAGACTCCAGCAGCTCACACGCCAGCAGAATCTGTTCGTCGTAGTCTATTGCGTTACACGCGCGCGCGATCTCGCGGTACTTGCTGCAGGTGCGACACTTCGGTGTGCTGGCTGGCTCGCAGCGCCCAATTCGTCGGCAGGCCTCTACCGACTCCCCCTCGTTGCGCGGCTGCCCCACCAACTGCGCCGCGTCGCCTAGTAGCAATGGGACGTCTGATCGGCTCAGGACACTAGGTGCGCTAAGGCCGAGCGTGGCAGCCTTGGTATTGACGATGGAGTAGCCCCTGCTGTGCATCGTGCAGATGCTCTTCGGCTGGTACTCTGGCGCAATATAGAGGTTGTTGTCGTCGGGGTTCGAGATGCGTTCGCGCATCTCTCTGGCGGCGGCGCCCGTGAAGGTGAGCATCGTCACCTGCTCTGGAGGTACGCCGAGTTCCATAACCAGGTACTTCATGCGGAGAGCCAGTTGGTAGGTCTTGCCGGTGCCCGGGCCAGCCAGTAGCAGGAACGGACCTTGCTCACGATAGGCCGTGTCAGACATGGCACACCCCCGAGGGGCAGGAGCGCAATGCTCTCATCTGGGGCAGCGCACCCCCACTTGTGGGCGGCAACTGGGACTGTGTGGTGCGATGATACCCAATGGCTCGAAAGCGGTCAAACTGCGGACTCCACGTTAAGCCGCCGACTCGCCCCACGGCGGCAGGAGTCGCCGGATCGCCTTCAGCCCGCCGCCCGCAGTACAACCCGCTGCACGACTGAGCGCGACCGGCGGCGGGCGCCGCG
>CAYMBA010000295.1:0-2206 GCA_964388535.1 uncultured bacterium
TACTCTACGGCAGGCGTTCGCAGAGGGAAAGGTGCCTTGCGCGAAACCAGTACGTAGCGCAGATTGGCCCGGTCAAGTATCTTCCTGGCCTCGGCCTGCGCAGCGCTCCCAGCGTAGAGGCGCACGAGTGTCCCGCTGCCGTTAGTCCGATGCATGGCTGCTCACTCCTTCGTCTGTTCCGGGCACTTGGTTACTCTGGTACTGCGTCGCGACCCAGTCAGCGAACTGCTCCGGCGCCATGTAGCTTGCCTTCGACACGAGGCTCCCCTCTTCCTCCAGCCTGAACACTTCGGCATCCTCAGCTAGTTCCCCGAACTTCGAGACAACCTCAGCAAGGACCGCATCGCCACGGGCGAGTTCTCCCTCCGCGAGGGGATTCTTGGCAGAACGTGCCTCACCACGGTAGAGAATGTGCCCTTGGTCGAAAATCGTGCGGAAACGGGACTGCAACTCGTCTTCCCCGGCCGTTTTCCAGTCCTGCAGTGCCATATTGGTGACAAGTGGCCGCAAGGTTGTCTCCTGCTGCTCATTCAGCTTGAGCGTCTGAACAGCCGCCATCAGGGCACAATACGAGAGGCGAGAAGGTTCATCCTCCTCCGGATGATACCCGTAGGCGGGCGCGTTCCGCAACTGAAGGCGACGCAGTCGGCTATAGTGCCATATTTCTGCCCGCATACCCTTGGACATAGCGCCGGAGATGTACGGACGGTACAACGACAGCGTGTCGGATTGCTCCACGAGCTGGTGGTCCCGGGCATTAACCTGCCGCGCGATCTCTTCGGTGACGCTGTCAACGACACCGCCAGCCTTCTCTCTGAGTTCGGGGCCGACGAACTCAGGCAGTTTTTCCCACTGCTCAAGCAAACCCGTGTTCGGGCTCGTCCACAGGAGATCTCCGGAGCGGGAATGAGGCCACCTCGGTCCGAGCGACGTGCCAGCAAATCTGAGTTCGTCGATGGTCGTTGGCTCTATCACGGCGAAGTGATTGCGTAGTCCCCTCGTGAGTTCAGTGATGTGTTGGAGCAATGGGGCGGCCCGATCCCTCTCCTCCTCTGTCGAGTCACTGTTCCACACAGCCCGGAGAACTGAGATTGGGTGTGACAGGTAGAGGACAGGCTTGCTATCATCGTACAGAATATCGTAGAGGGTACGCAATGGATGCTTCACGGCCAAAACATAGAAGCGATCGACTCCCGCGGCTTCCGCAGCCATCTGCGAGAACGCCGTCTCAATCGCCCGCCAATGCAGCAGCTCCATGAGCGAGTGTCCCCAGTAGATCAGGGCGTCCTCGGGCCCATGGTCGGGGTCCTTGAGGACATCGCGCGGGGGAGTGAGAAGTCGCTCGGGGCCCGTGTCCCGCGCAGCGACATCGAAGACATCGTCGATGAGGTTGATGACAGCGCCGAATTCCAAGTCTCGCAGTTCGGTCGGGTGAACTACACCGATGAACTGACGTGACACCTGGAGGTACCAGGACGCATGCAGTGCCACCAGAACGTCGCGCCCGTCTTCCAAGTGTTGCTGTGCGACGCCCATGGCCCTTCTGAACCCCTGCCGCCACACGGAGCGCTGTGCCTGACGCGGCAGACGTACGACATTGGCGATCTTTCCCGGTACGAAGTCGTCGAATGCGGTCTTGAGTGCGCTGGCCGCATCTCCCACAACGTAGTGCTCCACATCGATGATCTCGACGTTGTGGCCCGCGTTGGAGGCGTATTCCCTGAACTGTGTTAGCGCGTCCTTGATGCCCGTACCAGGAATGCCTGTTACAAGAAAGGCTCTGCCGCGCGCTGACATCCGAGTCCTCCTCGGTCGGGCTTGCCCGCCACGCGCGAGGCTAACATGATCTGAGCGCCCCCGTCAACGAGAAGTTGCCGGTCCTCTTGCCGCAGACGGCGGGTTTCTGCGATCCGATATTTATGGTGCCGTTCCCGATCTGGGATGGGAGAATCTTACAAGGACATTTTTAAAAACCTGAAACCGGAATACTGCCGGAGGCGGTTATGACGGAAAGCCGTACCGTACTGGAGGGGCGCAAGACCCCTCCTTCCTGCCTGTGGATGCAGGCGGGAAGCGTCAGGAAAAAATTCTGCCGGTTGAATTATGAATGCCTGGGATGCCGCTTCGACAGGGCCATGCGCCGGGTATGCGAGGAGAATCGGAAAAAGAAAGCAAGCGGCATACCGGCTCCCGGCAGGAAAAGAGA
>CAYMBA010000296.1:0-2202 GCA_964388535.1 uncultured bacterium
AAACCAGGGTTCTGGAAGCCCTCCGGGATTACGCGGAGAAGTTCGCCAACCATCGGGGCTATCTCCGGAAGCTCTTTGCTGAAGACGCCGCGCAGGGATTCGCCTTCATCGACGTCTGCCGGAACCGGTACGACGTGGTACTTATGAATCCGCCGTTCGGGAACTCGATACCCGAGACAAAGAAGTACCTGCTCAAAAATTACACCCCTATCCCCTCGAAGCAGTACAACATCCTCGGCCCTTTCGTGGAACGGGGGATCAAACTGCTTCTGGAAGGCGGGTACTTGGGAGCGATCACCTCTCGGGCCGGCTTCTTCCTTGTGAGCTTCGAGCGTTGGCGAAGGGAAGTCATCCTTCGGCATCGCCTGGTTGCCCTCGCCGATCTCGGCTACAGTGTAATGGAGGGGGCGATGGTCGAAGCCGCTGCCTACGTCGTCGGTGCCGATCCAAGGCAGCCGGGTGAGCAGGCGACGTTCCTGCGGCTCCTCAAGGACACCGACCGTGCTGCCGCCCTTGTCGAGACCTGTCGGGAGGTGCGGGAGGGCCGACGTTCACCCCGCGTCTTCCGAGTCGCCCCCGAGGAGCTGGAGGAGATCCCCGGCGCGCCGCTGGCCTACTGGGTGCCGCTCTCGATCCGGCGCCTCTTCACTGAGTGCGAGTCCTTGAAGAAAGTGGGAGTGTCCGCACAGGTTGGGCTGAGCACGAAGGACGATTTCCGGTTCGTGAGGGCCTTCTGGGAGATCGCTCCAGACAACATAGGCACCGAGGCACAGCAGTTCCGAGATGCGCACGGAAAAGTATGGGCCCCGCTAGCAAAGGGCGGCGAATATTCCCCTTTTTACTTGGACGTTTATCTGGTTGTGAACTGGCGTGAGGATGGACGCGAAATAGAAAACTATTTGCTTCAGCGGTACCCCTATCTCGGAGGCAATGCAGACTGGGTCCTCCATCGCTCCAACTCCTACTTCACTGCGGGTGTGACTTGGCCACGCCGAACGACGAGCGGCCTTAGCCCGAGGGTCCTGCCCCGCGGATGCTTGTTTTCGGATCAAGGTCCGACAGCCTTTGCTCCCGACAGCAAACTGCGTGTGCTGCTCGCTGCACTAAGCAGCCGTCTCATCCAGGCCCTTGTTGATTCTCTCCTCGCGGCCGGCGAGGAGACAACTTCGGGCACGGCAGCCCGAACGTACGAGATTGGAGCGGTGGGGAGACTTCCGGCGCTTCACGAGTCACTCAGATCTTCCGATAGCGCGAGGGTCGGCTCTTACTGTTATAGACTCTGCCGGATCCGCGCCTCGTTCGATGAGGCCGACGAGACTGCCCGTCGGTTCGTCTGTCCCTCAGTGCTCCGCCACGACGGCTCGACTCTCGAGGCGCGCGTCCGGGCGGCCCTGGAAGCCTACGAGACCGCGGTCGTGCGAGGCATTGACATCGCCTACGAGGCCGAGCGGATCCTTCACGATGCCCTTGCCCTCGAGCCCGACGCGGAGCGCTACCTGGACGAGGAGTACGGCCCACATCCCGGGTCTTATCCGAAAGATCCGCTCGCCCCTGACGACGAGGCGGAGTTCGCCCGGCTCTACCAGATGCCCACTGACAAAATTATCAATGAGGTGGTGGAGACCCGCGGCGGCTCCCGCACCATCACCACCAAGTCCTACTTCGTGGATAGGCGCCTGGAGGTCCTCGCCCACGTCTTCCACCGCCACCCACGGGTGCTCGTCGAGACCCGCCGCCGACTGGGGCTTTTTCCCCCAGAGGAGCCTCGCCAGTCCGCAGAGGATCTGATCTCCTACCTCATCGGCTGTGCCTTCGGGCGGTGGGATGTGCGCATCGGTCGCGACCCCTCGCTGGCACCTCCGCCGCCGGGCCCCTTTGACCCGGCCCCACTCTGCTCGCCTGGGATGCTTCGGGACGAGAAGGGCCTTCCGGCAAAAGCGACACCGGAGAGTTACCCCATCGAGATCCCTTGGGACGGAATTCTGGTGGATGATGAAGGACATGAACGAGATATCGTGGCCCGCGTGCGGGAAGTGCTGGAGATTCTCTTTGGAGCAAAGGCAGAGGCCATCGAGGAGGAAGCTTGCAGGATCCTCGGGGTGAAAAGCCTTCGCGACTACTTCCGTAGGCCCGGCAAGGGCGGGTTCTGGGAATACCATCTAAAGCGGTATTCCAAAAGCCGCCGCAAAGCCCCTATTTATT
>CAYMBA010000297.1:0-2173 GCA_964388535.1 uncultured bacterium
ACGTCGGGCTGGCCAATAAGCCAGAAGGACTCGTTGCTGGCGCGCTTCTTTTTCAAGTCTTCGGTAAGCAAGTCGGCGTTCATCTGCACCTTGAGCAGCGTCACGCCTGGCCATTGGGTCTCGTCGATATCCTTGGCTGCCTCGGGATCGAACTGGAAGGCGGCGAAGACGATCAGTTGTGGTTTAGGGACCAGCCTCTGCGCTTCTTGTAATGCTAGTTCCACCTGGCGCGGTTCCAGCGGGCTGTGCTCCGGGCCGAAGGAGACCACCACGCGCATGGGGTTGTAGGCCGGGGCAGGTTCGTGTACTGAATCAGCACCTTCGTCAGAGGGGCGTGTCTCCCCAATGGCGTGCAGCCAGCGACAGCCCGGCAGTGGTTCCAGACTTGCAAACCGAATCCGCTGGCCGGCCTTGCCCCGGATACCGGTTTTGAAGAGTTCGTCGCGCCACTCGGCCTGGCGCAGGGTCTCGCCGGAACGCGCCACCGAGGCGTCATCGGCAGGCGGCTCGCCCTCCAGGATTTCGTCCACTGATTTGACCGCCGGCGCCGGCACCGCCTCCACAGTGAAGGGGCCGGTCACGCGCACCTTCTTGCGGTCTACATAGGGCTGGTCATAGAGCGTCTCCTGTGGGGCATGGCGCCGGATGCTCTCGTCGATCTCCTTCCGCTTCTTCTCCTTGAGATCCCAGAAGCGGCGGATGGCTTCTTGGGCTTCTTCCGGCCAGTCTTCGCCCGGCACCGGGGCGGGCAGGGTGGCCAAGGTGTACTTCTCACCGAAATAGCGGTTAAGCGTCTGGAGCGCCTCTTGCACCTCCGCTGACGGATCGTCAAACGCAGCCACCTCAGTCCGCTTCGACTGCAGCAGGTCCCACGCCTGCCTGACCTCCGCGGGCCAGAGCGGGTGCGGGCGGAGAGAGGGCACCTCCCACTCCTTCCAGTCTTTACCCAGCGCCCGGTTAAGGTGGGTCAGGACCTGGTCGATCTGCGGCTGGTACTTGGCTGTGATCTGGTCGATCCCCTCGTTCTGGGCGATAGAGCGCAAGGTGATGTGAGGCACGGTCTTGTACTTGAAGCCACCGGAGACGCCCTCCTCCGGGTGGGCCAGTTCGTAGTAGTCGTAGACCGCGGTCATGAGCCGTTGGCGGGCGATGGCGATGGCCACCCGGGAAGTATCGCAGGTGATCCAGCGCCGTCCCCACTTCTCGGCGCAGTAGGCGGTAGTGCCAGAGCCGCAGGTGGGGTCAAAGACCAGGTCGCCCGGATCAGTGGTCATCAGGATGCAACGCTCGACGACCTTAGTGGGGGTTTGGACGGCGTAGATATTCTGTCCGACGAAACCTGACTTGACAGTATCAGTCCAAACGTTCGTCAGGGGAACTACAGGCGACTCATCGAGGTAGAAAACGCAACCGAGAGTATTCCCAACCACAATGAGGCGATTCAGTTCCTTCAACCGCTCTAGTCCCTCTCGGCTGGTGGACCATTGTCGATTCCTACCTGGATAGAATTTCTCACCTTGGAATTCAAACTCGAATGTCCGCGTCTTGCTTGGGTGCTGAGAGTAGAGAGAAGCAATCCGGAAGACTCTCCCCTCTGGAATTAGCGATCGCCCTTCGAGTTCGTCTGCCCTCAATCGGCGCCTCAGGCCGTCCGGAAGCTCAATCCAGTTGTATGCCTTCCCGCCCACTCCGCCGGGATCACGATCAACAAAACTCGGGTAGGCTTTAAGGCGCTGCTTGTCCTTTGCATACCAGAGTAGGTAACTCGCGATTTGCGGAACGTACTGATCGGTACTCCCCATTGTGCTTTGCCACGTGATTACTCTTACGAAGTTCTCAGACCCGAAAACCTCATCCAACAGACACCGCACCAGGTGCAGGTTCTCGTCGTTGATCTGCACGAAGATGGAGCCGCTCTCGGCCAAGAGCTCGCGAGCAAGCAACAGCCGGTCCCGCAGATAGGTGAGGTAGGAGTGGATACCCAGCTCCCAGGTGTCGCGGAAAGCGCGGATCTGCTCCGGCTCACTGGTCAGGTCCTCGTCCTTGTCCTTCACATCGCGTTTGTTCACAAAGGGCTGGAAGTTGCTGGCGTACTTGATGCCGTAGGGTGGGTCAATGTAGATCATCTGCACCTTGCCAGCCATGCCCTCCTTCTCCAGCAGGGAGTTCATCA
>CAYMBA010000298.1:0-2171 GCA_964388535.1 uncultured bacterium
GATCTCTACCGACGAGGTCTACGGAGAGATCCTCGGTGAACCTGCGACGGAGGATTCTCCTCTCATGCCCCGGAACCCCTATGCCGCAAGCAAGGCCGGTGGCGACAGGCTCGCCTATTCCTACTATGCCACCTACGGGCTTCCGGTGGTCATAACGCGCTGCACGAACAACTACGGTCCCTACCAGTATCCGGAGAAACTGATTCCCCTCTTCGCGACCAACGCGATGGAGGACCGCGAGCTGCCGGTCTACGGCACGGGCAAGAACAAACGCGACTGGATTCACGTCACGGACCATGTCCGCGCTCTTCTGGCGCTGCTCGAGCCGGAAGACATAGACGGTGAGGTCTTCAACATCGCATCGGGCAACGAGAAGGACGTGCTCGAGATAGCGGCAGCCATCCTCGAGGCTCTGGGGAAGCCTCCTTCCCTTATAACGCACGTGGTCGACAGGCCCGGCCACGACCGCCGCTACGCTCTCAACTGGACGAAACTGCACCAGAAGACCGGGTGGGAGCCGCAGGTTGCGTTCGACGAAGGCATAAGGCAGACTGTGCAATGGTATGTCGAGAACGAGCAGTGGTGGCGGCCACTGAAGTCGGGGGAGTTCTGGGAGTTCTACCGCCGCAACTACAAGTTCCTGGAGGGCGGTGGCCCAGACGCGGGTCGGGATGGAAGCCGATAGATGAGAGTCGCGGTAACAGGAGGAGCCGGCTTCATAGGTTCCCACCTGGTCGATGCCCTTCTTGCGCTGGGGCACGAGGTGACCGCCCTCGACGACCTCTCTGCCGGGAGGCTTGAGAATCTCGAGCAGGCTCGTTCCTCACCCCTCTTCCACTTCATCCGCGGTGATGTCCGCGACCGCGCGTTCCTGCGGGATGTACTCTCGAGTGCCGACGCCGTCTTCCACCTGGCTGCGCGCGTGGGTGTGAAGCGCGTGGTGAGCGAACCTGCGGGCACGCTGGTCAACAACATGGAGGCCACCGCCTCGGTGCTCGATGCCTGCAGACTCTTCGGCCTGAGGCTGATTTCCTTCTCGAGCTCGGAGGTCTACGGCGACGGCGGGTCGGGCCTGCTCGCAGAAGGCGATGCCGTGCGGATCGGCCCCCCGGGGGTGAAGCGTTGGGTCTATGCCGCAGGCAAGCTGGCCGATGAGGCCCTGGCGCTGGCCTACCACGCCGAAGAGGGCCTGCGGGTCACCGTCGTGCGGTGCTTCAACGTCTGCGGCCCCAGGCAGTCGGACCGCTCGGGCATGGTGCTTCCCACCTTTATCCGCCAGGCGCTGGCGGGCGAGCCGCTTACGGTGCACGGCGATGGCTTGCAGCGGCGCTGTTTCTCCTGGGTCGGGGATGTCGTGCGCGGCGCCGTCGCTCTTCTGGGCGAAGAGCGCTCGGTGGGTGAGGTGTTCAACATCGGCAACGACGAAGAAACGACGATCCTCGACCTCGCCCGCCGGGTGGTGCGTCTCACAGGAAGCAGCAGCCCGATCGTTCATGTTCCCTACGAAGAGGTCTTCGGCGAGGGTTTCGAGGATGTGCGGCGCAGGGTGCCCTCGCTCGATAAGATCCGCCGCCTCCTGGGATACGAGCCCGAGGTCTCCTTGGATGAGACCGTGAGACTGACTGTCGAGTCGATGATGCACGAGGCGGCCCTCAGCTCCTGAGCCGAGAGAAGCGGCGTCCCAGGGCCGATGCGCGCCAGTCTGCCGGGAGATGCGGATGAGAGCGCCGGTAGTTGCCTTCCTGCTTTCCCTCCTGCTCAGCATCCTCGCTGCACGCACTCGACTGGGGCGGTTGTTACACACCCGGTTTCACGCGGAGCGCTTCTCGCATGTGGGCGCTTCGCTCCTAGGCGGAGCTTGCGTGCTTGCCGGTGCGGCGACGGGGCTGCTTCTTGCGGGCAGCGGGACCGCCGCGCGCATTGAGGCCCCCCTGGTAGTGCTAGCCATCTTCTTTTTCGCCCTCGGGCTCACGGACGATGCCTTCTCCCTGCCCGTCTGGGTACGACTGGCCGCTGGGCTTGCGGGGGCTGTGGCCTGGGTGCTCTGGGAGGGGGGCGCCGGTGAGGGGATGTCGCCCGCCGGATTTGCGCGGGGTGGGTTCATACCTGTGCTCGCTGCTGCACTCTTTGTGACCGGCACGGCAAATGCGGCCAACATGGCCGACAACATA
>CAYMBA010000299.1:0-2155 GCA_964388535.1 uncultured bacterium
GGAACACGCTCCTTCTGCGACGGCTTTGGAACATCCGCTCGGTCTCTATGGCCCTTAGCCTGCGCCGTAGTATGGCGATCCGGCTCCTGACCCGCCTGCGGTCCACTTCAAGCTGTGTCTCCCCCGGCCCCCTCGTCCCTATCCCGCCACCGAGACGGGACAGATGCGCCCACATGCGGGTGAGCCTGGGAAGGAGGTATTCAAGCTGAGCCAGTTCGACTTGCAGCTGGGCCTCTTTGGTCCGTGCCCTGGTGGCGAAGATGTCCAGGATCAGCTCTGTCCTATCGATGATCTTAAGCCCCAGGGCCTTCTCCAGGTTCCTGGCCTGGGCCGGACTCAGGTCTTCGTCGAAGATGACCAGGTCGGCGCCACCGTTTCCTATCAGCTCCGAGAGCTCACGGATCTTTCCCTTGCTGAGAAAGGTCGAAGGGCTAAGCCCCGAACGATGCTGCCTCAGGATGCCTACGATGCGGCCGCCGGCCGTCTCGGCCAGTCTGCCCAGCTCCTCCAGGCTCTCCTCCCAGGCGGAGCCCCCCCCTTTCAGCCCAACGAGGATCGCCTTCTCGGGCTCCCTAGGACGATGACGAATCATCCGCCGGATGCGCTTGCCGTCTGCCTCAGCAGTCATAGTAGAGCACGAACTCGTAGGGATGGGGCCTGACTCTGAGGGGGTCCACCTCGGTCGAGCGCTTGTACTCGATGTAGGCCTGGAGAAGATCTTCGGTGAATACACCGCCCTCGAGCAGGTAATCGTGGTCCTTCTCCAGGGCTTCCAAGGCATCGCCCAAGGAAGCGGGAACCTTAGGGACCTTCTCGAGCCTCTCGGGCGGCAGTTCGTAGACGTTCACGTCCACTGGCTCACCAGGATCGAGCTTGCGCCTCATCCCGTCGAGGCCTGCCATCAGGAGCGCCGCGAAGGCCAGGTAGGGGTTGGCTGAGGGATCCGGAGGCCGGAACTCCAGGCGCTTGGCTGACGGGTTGCTCGAGTACGTTGGGATTCGCAGTGCCGCCGACCGATTCGTCTGTGAAAGAACCAGGTTGACGGGCGCCTCGAACTCAGGCACTAGTCGCTTGTACGAGTTCGTCGTTGGCGCAGCGAAAGCCATGAGAGAGCGCCCGTGGTGGAGCAGCCCACCTGCGAAGTGAAGCGCGTCCTCCGAAAGCCCGGCATAGCTATCGCCTGCAAACAGGGGTTCTTCGCCCTTCCAGAGGCTCACGTGAACATGCATCCCGGAGCCATTGCCCGCGAAAAGAGGCTTAGGCATGAAGGTCGCAGTCTTGCCGTTCCTGCGCGCCACATTCTTGACGGCGTACTTGCACGACATCACGTTGTCGGCCATTTGCAGAAGCGGCGCGAGCCTCAAGTCTATCTCACATTGCCCGGCGGCCGCCACCTCGTGGTGGTGCGCCTCCACCTGGATGCCCATGGCCTCCATCTCCCGGACTATCTCCGAGCGCAGATCTCCCAGCGTGTCCGAGGGAGGCGCGGGGATGTAGCCGGCCCTGAAGCCCAGATTGTGTCCCAGATTGGGTGCCTCCTCGCGGCCCGTGTTCCAGGCCGCTTCCTCGGAATCAACCTGGTGGTAGCCGGTATAGGGTTCATAGGCGAATCTGACGTCATCGAAGACGAAGAACTCGGGCTCGGGCCCGAAGTAGGCCACGTCAGCGACACCCGACTCCTTCAGGTGCGACTGCGCCTTCTCGGCAACACTCCGCGGATCCCGGGTGTAGGGTTCCCCTGTCACAGGATCACGGACCGAGCAGATGATTCCGAGGGTGGGAGCCTCATAGAAAGAGTCCAGCCAGGCGGTGGCTGGGTCGGGAATCATCAGCATGTCGCTCTGTTGAATGGCTCTCCAGCCCCTGATACTCGAGCCATCGAACCCCAGCCCTTCGGTGAATGTCTTCTCACTCAGTTGGCGTGCCGGCACGCTGTAGTGCTGCCATGCTCCGAGAAGGTCTGCGAACTTGAAGTCCACGAACTCGATTCCCTTCTCCGCGATGAGGCTCATGATCTCACTTGGTGTCATCTGGCCCTCCACCGGCGAGGCCTCCGCCCCTCGCGCGCGCAACGGCATCCGGACAGAAAGAGGCCGCCCGGGCCCGCTTTCTGGGCCCAGGCGACCTCATTTCACCTTGCGTCGATCCGTCGGCC
>CAYMBA010000300.1:0-2129 GCA_964388535.1 uncultured bacterium
ATCTAGCTCGGAGAGCAGGCCTTGGACAGGAACATTGCAGCCAGGCGTGAGGCTCAGAGGCTCGCCAAATCGGGCCAGATCGACAAGGCCATCGAGGCCTACGAGACAATCCTATCCTCCGGGGATGCCGATCCCTACGACTTCGTCTATTGTGGCGACCTCCTTGTGAAGGCAGGACGCCCGGAGGAAGCCATCGAGCGATACCAGCGCGCGGTGGACGCATACTCGAAATTGGGTTTCGGGCGCAACGCCGTGGCGCTGTGCAGAAAGATCCTGAGGCTGGAGCCGGGGAGGATCGTTGTCTGGAAGCGGCTAGGCGACCTGTACGCGGCCGAGGAGCTCATCGGGGATGCAATGGACGCATACCTCACCTACCTGCGCAATTCGTCCCCGGATCCAAAGAACGATGAGTTCAGGGAAGCCCTTCGGCAGTCGATTGCCCTTGCACCAGCAAGGGCGCAGTATGCCAGAGAAGTGGCTGAGTTGCTCGTCTCATGGGAGCGGCCAGAGGATGCCGCAGATCTTCTCCTCGAAGCAGCCAAGCGCTCCCGGGCCTCCGGTAAGGACGAGGAGGCCGAGGTGCTTCTGAAAGAGGCCCGGGAGATTCAGCCTGAAGTTGTGGCTGCCATGGAGGAGGCTTCAGTCGAAGCTAGTCCCGAAGGCGCTGTAGGCGAGGAACCAGTCGCAGAGTCCGTAGCGGTAGAGGAGACGGTGGCAGATCCTGAGATTGGTTCTTTCGGCGATCTCCAGGCTGAGGGGTCGAGAGAGAACCAAGATTCAGTCGATGCCCCGGCCGTGGAGGAGGATCTGAAGCAGCGCGAGGCGACGGACCCACGCCCGCTGGAAGTGGAGCGCATTGAGGACTTCGAGGACACCCGGATCGTGCCGGCTGAGCGCCCTGCGGCAGGGGACGGTGAGAGGCTCGAGCTGCGAGAGATGGATGCAGGTGGCCAGAAGGCCCCTGTGGGCCGGGACGCACGGGGGGATCCTGCCGCCTTTGGGGAAATCGATCGTCAGGAAACAGAGGAGCATGAGAGGGCAGCGGCTGCCCAGGAGCAGCTGCGGCAGCCTGAAGGTGAGGCTGGGAGGGATCGTGGGAGCCAGGCTACCACACTGGATGAGGTCGAACTCCTTCTTGAGGCGGCCCGTGTCTCAGGCGAGCGTGGGGAGATGATCCGCGCCCTGCTCCTTAAGGGCGATCTGCTGATTCAGGCGGAAGAGTTTGAAGGGGCCCGCCGGGTCTTCGAGGAGGTTTTGGACCTGGATCCCGAGGAGCCTACGGCCCTGAGGCGCATGAAGCGCTTCGAGGAGATGGGCGTTGGGGCAGGGGGCGAGGTCGCGCCGCCGACGATTGGCGAGGTGGTAGCGCGGGGGGAGGCGCTGGTTGAGATTGCCGCGGAGGGATCCATCCAGAGCGACGGGACGGAGTGGCGAGAGATCGGGGCCCTCCTTGATCAGTTCAAGGCGCAGCTTAGGGCTCAGGTTGATCCCGGAGACTTCCAGGCACATTATGACCTGGGCGTCTCGCACCTGGAGATGGGGCTCTTTGCTGAGGCTCTGGAAGAGTTCGAACTGGCCGAGAAGGGGGGCCTGCCTGACCGAAAGCAAGCGCTGAGGCTGGCCGAGCTGAAGGCAAAATGCCTCTCGGAGCTAGACCGCCATGAGGAGGCGATTGGCACTCTGAGGACGGCTTTGGATGGAGCGGGTGGCGAGGAAGATCCAGAGGTGGTGGGGCTCGTGCTTCTGCTGGCCAGAGAGTTGGCCGAGACCGGGAAGAAACAGGAGGCTGTGGATCTCCTGGCGGGCGTGGTCGAGGGGTCGCCTGGCTATTCTGAGGCCATCGAGCTGCTCCGAAAGCTCAGCGAGGCTGCATGAAAGGTTCGGGCTCCGGTGCTTCGCTTCGCTTATCCTTCTTCTTCTGGCTTGCCCGCTAGCGCATGGGAGTGCGAGTCATGACCCGCGTGGCGGCGCCCTCCGGGGTTCGGGCTGGGGGATTCCTGCGCAGGCCTTGATGCAGGAATACACGCACTACCCGCCGGAGAAGTGCGTACTGCTCCCCTACCAGCGCGTGCTCGAGCTCGGCGGTACTTTGCGCTCGATAGCCGTGCGCTTCCCCGACGAGAAAACGG
>CAYMBA010000301.1:0-2117 GCA_964388535.1 uncultured bacterium
GGCCATGTGGGAGGAATGGAAGAGGCGGGCCTGACGGTATTCTGTGCTGCGAGAAGGGACATGCCGGAATCCGTGATGTTCATACCCTGACGGCGGCAGGTCTGGATGTAGTGCCATTTCCGCACGAAACGGAATCTCTCAGACTGACCGGTACCGGGTGACTGCTGGATTGCAGCGACAGCTGCGTTGGTGCGCTGATCCAACCCCCGGTTCTCCTGGGTGTCCGCGCACAACTGAGGTAGCGGCGAGGGCACGTCCTCACGATCTTTCCCTTATAGCGTTCCCCGCCCGAGCTGGAGCAGTGGAGCCAGCAGTTCCTGTCCAGTGGCGAGAGCGGCCTGCGCAGCAACCCTCAGGATGAGCAGGCCCGGCACGAGGCGGAGCTCCAGCAGCCGCGGGCCAAGATCGGAGAGCTGGTTCTAGAGCGCGACGTGCTAGAAAAAGATGGGCCCAGACTCAGGAACAACGCGACAGGACGTCCTGAGGGTGAAGACCGAGATGGAGCGATAAGGGCATCCGGTGTCGATCAGCCGCCTGTGCCGGATCCTGGGTGTGCCGCGATCGTCGTTCTACTACAAGCGACGCCCCCGTGAGCGGTCGGCGGTGGACGGGAGTCTGGCCGCCAGGATCAAGCAGATCATCCAGAGCAACCCGGGCTTACGGGATCCGGAAGATCTGGGCGGTCGTGACGACTGGTGTCACCTGGTGGCGGTGATGGACTGCTGCGACCGGGAGGTGATCGGCTGGTGTTCCAGTCCCGCAGCTACCGGGCGACGGTCCGAGACTATGGGCTGTGCCAGGAGTTCACCACGGCGCATACGCCGGAGCAGAACCGGATGATCGAGCGGTTTTCCGTTCCCTGAAGGAGGAGTGCGTCTGGCTGTTCAACTTCCGCGATCTGGCCCATGCCGAGCAGGAGATCGGCCGCTGGATGGAGAAGTACAACACGGAGCGGCCGCACGAGGCTCTGGGCTGGCTGACGCCGGCGCAGGCCAGGGGCAGGCAGTTGGAACAAGCTGCCTAGTTGTCTAGGAGACAGGGGGACGGTACATCTGGACGTTGCCCGTGCTAGAGGCCCCAAAAGCGCCCACTATCAGCGTGCGGTCACAAGTGGTTCGTGACGGCAAGCCCAGATTCTGAGTCGAGGAAGGTTTAGCAGGATTCTCTCTCATGCCGGATGGCAGCATCTTCGTGCCTGGGGTCCAGATGATACAGAGTCAGCAAGCCAAATGCATGAAAACCCTATTTCCACGGGCCACCCGATGCCCAGACCTTATCAAGAAGCTCGTCAATTGATATCGCCTGAACGACGGGCATCAGGAAAGCAGCCACATCATCGATTACCGCATCTAGGCTGTCGGCTATCGGTTTGGGGTCTACTTTGCGGACAAAGGCCTGCCATTGGGTTTGTTTTTGAGTATCCCGGTGGAATTCTTCCGTGAAGGCTGTTGGGAGTCCTTTGGGCAGGGAGGTCGACCGGCGGCTGAAGGTGTTACGGACGGCTTCACAGAGCGTCCGGCCCTCAAATGCGAAGAGTCTACTCAAGAGTCATACATCATAGAAGTCTTTCATTCAAGGTTATTTGGATGCCGTCATATTCTCGGTCTTCACGAATTGGTACAGCTCTGATTGTCTCGGACAAGAACGTGATCACGTCTTCCTTGCAAGGAATCAGGCATATGTCTTTGAATACGGTGGAAATGTGGTCTAGATCTGCCCGTCCGAATCCCAGAAGGTCGGCATCCTTTGTCGGGCGATAGCTTTCTCCCTTCCAGACCAGGAACAAGCTCGCGCCTTTCAAGACGAAATTTCCCGCGTGTGCCGAGATGCTCAGCCGATACAGAAGGCGTTCGACTCCATAGCGCAATAGCACAAAGTTGAAGTTTTCACCCCGTTTTTTCGCGTGATTCAGAAGGCGTTGAAACACTGAATGACCGATGTTGCGTGTTTTGGGTGGGCTCACGTGATTGCCTCCAGGTATGGACGCATTACGTTCGCCACGCGGCATACCTTAGCGGCTTCCCAGAGTTCATCCATGGTGGCTTTTCTGCTTGTCCAGGTTTCGCGGAGGGCCTCGAGAGCTACGTCTAGGCCGATTCTGTTTCTGAACTTGAAAC
>CAYMBA010000302.1:0-2043 GCA_964388535.1 uncultured bacterium
TCACATCTAGGAACTCGGCGGCGAGATCACGCAGCGGGTCCGGGGCCTCGGGCTGTCCCTGAGCGCGCACCCACAATCCGAAGCTCACCGCGGTAGCGACCAACAAGACTATCAGCCCATAGCGCAACCCCTTCACGCTGATCCCTCCTCACCTTTATCATCCCCAGTGCGCGCCGCCGTCGAGAAGTTGGAGGTTCGTACCGCCATTGGTGGGCGCGTACTCGCGGTGGTCATAGCCCCCCTTGCCGACAGTGGGGTACGGCCAGCCGGGCTCGTTGACCGGCCAGTTGCCCCATACCTCGAGTACTCGCTGTTCTGCGTCTCCCGCAGCGTCCTCCACAGTGCGATGTGGATTCGGTGGGTCGAGGGCAGACTCATAGAAGGCCTGCACCCAGGTGGCGGCGGGGACGCCGAGCACCCGACCGGCGTCCCGGCGAACGGCCATGTAGCCCGCCACATAGAAGCGCCTGGCGTCCACCTCGAAGAACAGGTCCCACGTCTCGGAATGTGCATCGAGGGCCGTCGTGCTGACCTGGTAGACGGCACGGCCGAACCAGTCCGGCTGCGGACCGGACACCGATGGAATTGCGTCGGTTGCCGGCTGAAAACCCTCGGGGAGGAAGGCAAAGACCGCCGCGCGGACGCGCTCAAGGTGATCATCTGCTGCGGGAACTTGCGCTCCTGCACGGTCAGTCACAATCGCGCCCACCACAGCAGCGATCGTCGCCAAGGTTGCCATTCTGATGAAGCGTCTCACCGGGCCCACCCCCCGGGGCGAACGTATGTGGCGGAGGGGTCGCCTCCGACGAAACGGTCTTGGATGCTCCGGATCGTCTGCTCCCGCGCAACGGGATCCTCGGGGTAATAGCTCAGCACCCACAGTTCGATAGGCCTGTCGGCGCCGCCGAGGGCGGAGGACACACTGACGGGGTACTTGTTTAGTTGCTGCCAGAGGGCGCGCCCCCATACCCATGCGCCAGGGTATCTGCCGCGGTGCTCAAGCCCCACGACGCACCTTGCCCCCTTCGACAGCGCTGCGTGGGCGACACAGCCACAGGTCTCTGGCGCGGACGCCCATGCCTGATAGTCCTGCTCGGTCCAGTCCTCTTCCATTGGCTCTTCGAGATCCGCTTCGAGCTTCGTGTGATGTGCGCTGTGACAGGCGAAGAAGGTCACCAAGCGACAGTGGCTTAGCGCTCCTGCGGGCAGGTTGCAGAGGTAGTAGATATCATTCTCCTCATCGTTCTGCGGATTGTCAGCGGCACGACCGCCGCGAAGCTCATGACAGCCCAGACCGGAACCCAGTTGCAGGAGGCTATAGTCAGGCGGCTCAGGGTCCTGGAGAACGTTCTCAGGCCACTCGTGGGTGTCATCCGGCCAGATGTACCCATGTCCATAGAAGGCCACCACAGCATCCGGTGCAACGTCGTCCGCCATCGCCTGCACCCATCTGTTGAACACTGCCTCCGCCGTCGGCCTCTTGCTTACCTGTGCTGCGTACGGAGGAGGGGGGTACTCGTCTGGGTCCTCGGGCGTAGGCCACATGCTTTGTTGAGAGGCTGTATCATCCGCATCTTCATCGGCTTCCTGACATGCTTCACCGCCCCCAGTGAAGTCGAAGGCCAGGGGCAGGATCATCTGGCTCGTCCCCTTCTGCAACGCGGGCTTTGCCACACCATCGCGGTTGGCCTCCGCGTCCGCGGTCTTCTCCAGAGCTTCGACCACGAAGTAGTAGGGCCCAAGGAGGGTGGGGTCCACCAGGAACTCGATCTTTATGTCGTGGACACCAGCCCCTGCCTGGAGCGCACCGCCAGTCGGGCTGTAGACGGTGACCTCCGTGAGGTCAGACCTGAATACTCTCAGGCTGCACTCCCCAGCCTGCCTGCTGAGGGTATAGTGTAGCATAATAGAGGCACGGGTCGGGAACTCAATCCAGGCGAAATCGTTGTGATTGACATCGCTGATGGTGAGCACGCCGGACTTGTCGTGGTCCTCGCACGGGCCCTGGGGCGGCGCCATGTCCTGATGGTTGGCGACGATCGT
>CAYMBA010000303.1:0-2014 GCA_964388535.1 uncultured bacterium
GCTCGGATCCCTCCTTGGCCGCGTAGCCCTTAGCGAGGAGGAACCGAAGGCAGGCCCCAACCTCCTTGGGTTCCATGCCGGCAGCCTCAGCTGCCTCCGGGATGCTGAGCCTTCCGCCCCCCTCCATAAGCGCTCGCGCCACGCTGCGTTCTGGCAGCCCCGATTCTGCTGCCAAGCGGCCCGCCTCCCTTAGCACTAACTCCTCGTAGGGTTCCTCCTCCAGCGAGACGAGGCCCACCTCCGCCAGTTCCACAGCACCCGCAGCTACAAGCGCCTGGTCCACACCCGAAGCCTCCGCTACCTGCTGGATGTTCATCCTGGATCCAGGCGACAACACGCGCAGAACTACAAACTGCTGCCTCGGGAACTTCTTCATCGGCCACCTCGCCCTGCGTCCCACAGACCCCCACCCTGGCGCGGGTCTGCCTCCCTTGCCAGATCTACCAGGTGCGAGCAAAGAACCACACATGCGGTCTCCGACCGCAGCCTGAAGGCTCCCAGATCCACCCCCACCGCGCCACCCCGCGAAAGCACTGCACTCTCCCGCGGGGCGAATCCCCCCTCCGGCCCCACAAGAGCGAGCACCCGTTCTGCTCCAGAGAAGACTTCCCTCAGTGAATCTACCCGAGCACCACCCGGATCAGCGAAAAGCACGCGAGCCCCACTAAAGCCAGCGAGCAGCTCCTCCAGGGAGTCGAATGCCCAGAGATCTGGAAGCCAGGTCCTGCCCGATTGCTTCAGGGCCGCCACCGACACTCGGCGGAGTCTATCCAGCATCCCGCTGGTCCGTCCACCCCTGGCTATGCTTCGTTGTGAGGTGAAGACCGCGAAGCCACCAGCTCCGATCTCGGTGCATTTCTCAACTGCCCATTCCATGCGATCTCTTCGCCGGAGGCGCCCAAGGGCAATCACGATGCGCTTCGCCCACGCTGGTTCACAGTCAATCTCGGTCCCTGTAACCCTGACGCGGATCCTATCGCCCATCACCGTCTCAACAAGACCATATGCGCGGCTTCCGCGCCCGTCGGTGAGCGAGAGCGTGTCACCGGGCCGGAGCCTCAGCGACCTGAGAACGTGCCTGCTCTCCTCCGGGTCGAGCACGACTGTGCTGCCGATCCCCGGAATTCGGTCGGCCAGGAAATACCGATGGCCCCTGCCTTCCTCCTGCTCCCGGCGGTCCAGCATCACAGGTTCAGCCCTTGAAGGCGTCTCTTAGCCTATCGAAGAAGCCACGGCCGGGCTCCGGCGGCTTCATCCCCGGCTGGCGGCTCAGCTCCTCGAGCAGCTCGCGCTCCCTCTTGCCAACCTTGCTCGGTACCCACACGTGGACCTGCACAAGTAGGTTGCCCCGCTGATTGCCAGCTCTGAGACCACGGCCCCTTAACCGAAGGACCTTCCCAGACTGCACCCCCGCCGGGAGCTTGACCTCGAGGGTTCCATCGAGCGTCGGAACCTTCACCTTCCTGCCGAGAGCTGCATCCGGAAAGGAGACAGGAAGGGTGAGAAGCAGATCCAAACCGCGGCGCTCGAAGATCTCATGGGGTTTCTCACGGATCACAACCACCAGGTCCCCTGGTGGGCCACCGCGTCTTCCCACATTGCCTGCGCCCCTCTGCACGAGCTGCTGACCGTCTTCTACACCAGGCGGAATGCGGAGCCGCAATTCGCTTCTTTCCTCGACTCTCCCTTCACCATGGCAGACGGGGCAGGGCGACTCTATGATGATCCCCTCACCCCCGCACCGGCTGCAGGGCACAGAGGTAATGATCTGGCTCCAAAGCGACCGGCGCACGACCCTCACCTCACCTGTGCCATCACATTGGGTGCATCTCGAAATCCGCCCGTCTCTCGAACCAGTGCCTCCGCAGCGCGGGCAGCTAACCTTTCGATTCAGGCGAACAGTCTTCTCCGTCCCACGCGCGATCTCCTCCAGAGTGAGACTGAGCACAAGGCGCAGGTCCTCGCCCCGTCGCTCGACCCTTGGACCTCTGCTCGTTCTGAAAGAGTCGCCCCA
>CAYMBA010000304.1:0-2012 GCA_964388535.1 uncultured bacterium
GCGGATCAGGCTCGGGAGGATGCTGCTCGGCCTCAGCCAGAGGGAGCTCGCCAGGAGGCTCGGCGTCGATCCCTCGACCGTCCGGAGATGGGAAGCTGGCAAACGTGTGCCCGCTCGACATCACATGGTCTCCATCGACGAGGTGCTGAAGCTGCCGTTCTGATTTTAGCATTTGTTATGGCCGTTTTCGATCTCAGCTGACTCAGAGGGAGCGCTCGGCGGTTTGCGTTCTCCGGCGAAATGGGGCAAAGGAGACTCCGGGGCCACCGATCAAAGGAAATTCCTGGCTGCTCTGAATTTCACAACCCTCTTTCCGGGAATCTGGATGGCCTCACCGGTCCTGGGGTTCCTGCCCATCCTGGCTCTGCGCTCGGCAGCTCTGAAGGTCCCGAGGCCGGGGATTCTCACCGCTCCACCCTGCCCGACCTCCTTACGGATCGTTTCCACACAGGCCTCGAGTACGGACTTTACGCTGCTCCTGGAGAGACCCGTTTTCTCTGCCACGATCTCCACGAAGTCCTGATACTTCACCGGAGCACCTCCCGTGGTCTTTTGGCTTGAATTAGCAGAAAATGCCTCAGCCCGCAAGGCGCCGCATTACGATGTAATTAAATGTAACACAAACCTAAAATTTTGGCCCCTGAGGGGCCTTTCTGTCCGGGGGGGCAGGGGGAAGTATGGGTCGTGGATTTCGGCGGCTGTGAGGGCCGAAATTTTTCGTCTCAGGCGATTTTGGAGGGAGGTCTGTGGTCTCGATCGTGCCGGATGTCCGTTTCCTCTCTGAGCCTGACGATGGCGTCGTAGATCCGGGGGTCCCTGAGCACCAGGTTCACGATGGTCCGCTGTCCGGGGGAGAGCTTCAGGCGGGCGAAGAATGCCCTGACCGCTCCGCGGAACTCGATGAAGCGGTCGAGCCGCTCGGGCTGAGTGCTTTTCTCGAAGCGCGAGAACGCGCGGAGCACCTCCTCGTAAGCGTCCAGCGCTGAGGGATCGTTCCCCTCGAGCCTTGCCGCCCTGCTCACTCCATCGAGCAGCAGCCTTGCGTGTCTGGCGATCGCCGCCAGGTCCCTCTGGATCCGTCGGATCCTTCGGGCCCGTCGGCTGTCCCTGGCTGCCCTTCGCTCGAGCGCCTCCTGCACCCCCAGAGAGGCCAGGAATTCTATGGCCTCCCCGGCGGTGCAGCCCCTTGCGGCCATCACCAGGTCCACGGCGTCGCCGCCCCTTCCCTCGGCGAAGCAGTACCAGAGGCCGTCGGGCCGGTAGCTGAAGCTGGTGGGGTTGTCGCCCCCGTGCAGAAAGCACCTGGTCCTTCCCTTTTTCCCGGGTTCCCCTCCCAGAGCCGATATGAGTCTCTCCATTTCGTCGCCATGGAGGGTGATCACTTCACGCCTCCTTCCTTGAACTCCCCTGAGAGGATCAGCTGCAGGCAACTCTCAGGTTCTCGAAGACCGCGAGGCCGATCCCCAGGAGCACTTCCAGGATCAGCTGGCACAGCTCCCTGATTTCCTGCTGGGCGGAGGGATCGAAACGCAGTCTGAGGATGTGGTGTCAGTTGCGGAAGTTGACCGCCATGACCGGGGAGGCGCTGGGTCAACGTCACCACTGTGGTGCTCCAGTGTGCATTCCCTCCAGCGTCTGCAGGACCGCGAGCCCTTCCAGAAACGCCGGCAGCGCTCCTGCCTCCTCCAGCTGAATCACCTGAGCCCTGGAGCGCACGGAGGGCGAATCGAGCACCACCGCGAAAGGGGCTCTGGCGGATCCAGGGGCATATCTTCTGGCTGCCTCCTCGTTCCTCCTGAGGACCCCTTCGCTCAGGTTGAGCGCGGTGAGGCTGCTTCTGGCGAACAGCCGGCTGGCGATCAGGGCAACCGCCTCTTTGCGGTTCTCTCCTGGCAGGGGCCTCAGGACCAGCTGGGCTCCTCTGCTCTCGGCCAATGCCTCGAGCCTGTCCAGCAGCCCGCTCCGGAGCTGCTCAGGTGTGGCGAAGACCTCGACCCTCGGGTAGCTGGGGA
>CAYMBA010000305.1:0-1976 GCA_964388535.1 uncultured bacterium
GGTTGCTGCCTCCGATCTCAGCTCGAAACTGTCTGAGGTGTCTCACGATGAGCGCCTACTCGCAGCGCTTGCGAAGGCTCCTGGCGGGAAGGCGCTGCGCTCGGAGCTAGAAAAACAGGGCATCGATGTGAAAGCAGCCCTTGGGTTGCTCAAGGGGAGGCGGGGCTTCGTAGAGGTTCGCACGAAAAGGCGTCGTTACGTCTCACTCACGCCTGCGGGTGAGGAAGTAGTTTCGCAGGGAGTCGGGGAAGCCCTCATGGTGACGCAGCTGAGCCCGGAGATGATCGCATCCGGGAAGTGGCGTGAGGCCGTCCTAAAGCCGTATGACGTGACGATCGATGTGGAACCGCGGCACCCTGGCAAGCCACATCCAATGCAGAGGGTCATCGCCGAGACGCGCCGGGCCTTCCTGGAGATGGGCTTCCAAGAAGTGGTTTCGCCCACTGTTGAGTCGGCGTTTTGGAACTTCGATGCGCTCTTCCAACCGCAAGACCATCCTGCCAGGGAGATGCAGGATACTTTCTATCTGAGTCGTCCCGCGGAGGTTCCCCCGCCTGCGCCTGCAGAGGTGGTGGAGAAGGTACGACGCACACACGAGGACGGCTGGGAGACAGGCTCCCTGGGCTGGCAGTACACCTGGGATCCCAAGCGCGCCGCGGCTCTGGTGCTGCGGACGCACAGCACTGCCACCACGGTTAGGGCACTCGCGGCAAACCCCGAACCGCCCGGTCGCTACTTCGCTGTGGGACGCGTGTTCCGGCGGGAGACGGTCGACTACAAGCACCTTCCCGTCTTCCATCAGGTCGACGGCATCGTTGTGGACGCAGAAGCCAGTCTGGCAGCGCTGCTTGGAACCCTCAGCGCGTTCTTCCAGCGTATGGGCTTTGAGCGCTTCGAGTTCAGACCGGCGTTCTTCCCGTATACGGAGCCTAGTGTTGAGGTCTTCATCTGGCTGGAGGAGAAGAAGGACTGGTTCGAGATGGGTGGCGCCGGGGTCTTCAGGCCAGAAGTTACAGAACCGTTAGGGTGCAGCGTGCCCGTGCTTGCGTGGGGCCTGGGCCTGGAACGGCTGGCGATGCTGCGCTACGACGTGCTCGATATGAGATCTCTCTACCTGGCGGACATCGAGTGGCTGAAGGGGGTGCCGCTATGCCGGTAGTCGCGATTCCCGTGAATCGCTTGCTTGGCCTCGTCGGCAGGGATCTGCAGCTGCCGGAGCTCTTGGAACACCTGGCTCACCTGGGTTGCGACGTCGAGGGGGTCGCGTCGCTCAGACGCTACCAGTGCCAGAGGTGCGGCGAGATTGTAGAGCTGACCGAGACCGAGGAGGTGCCTCCTGCCTGCTGCGAGGTGTGTGGTGCGGAACTGAGGGCGAAGGCGGTAGAACTTGAGCCGCTCGAAGTGGTCCGGATGGAGTTGCTAGCCGTGCGCCCCGACATGTTCGATCCTGGCGGCCTGGCCCGCGTGCTCAGGGGCTACCTAGGGATCGAAACGGGGCTGCGGGAATATGTCGTTGAGCCCTCGGGGTGGGAAGTAACCGTGGATGCGACAGTGAAGGATCCTTCCTCGTACAGACCGTATATCGCCTGCGCGATGATCGAGGGAGTGGATCTAGATCAGGATGCCCTGAAGATCATCATGAAGCTGCAGGAAAACCTGCATTGGGCACTTGGGCGAAACCGGAAGCATGCCTCCATAGGCGTATACGACCTTGGGACCATAGAGCCTCCCATCCGATATACCACAGAGGATCCCGACACCTTTGGTTTCGTACCTCTCGGGGCAGAACAGGGCGAGTCGATGACGATGCGCGAGATCCTCGAGAAGCACCCGAAGGGTGTGGCCTTCGCGCATCTGCTTGAAGGGTTCCGAAGGTTTCCGCTCCTGGTCGATTCTCGCGGAGCAGTCCTGTCGATGCCACCGATCATCAACTCCGAGGGTACCAAGGTCACACCGTCCACAAAGGGTTTCTTCAT
>CAYMBA010000306.1:0-1932 GCA_964388535.1 uncultured bacterium
TCTATGCCTCGGGCCAAGCCGCTGACAATCACGACGCCTCTTGAAGCCAAGTCCCAAGCAATCTGTCTTGCGATCTCCAGCCCTGCGGCTCCCGGATTCCGAGATCCCACAATAGCCACCGCAGGTTTCCCCCATATCTCCTCCAAAGCACCGCGCCCCGATACCCACAGCCCCTCAAGGTTCAAGCCGGTACGCCGCAAACGCTGCGGATAGCTACGTGACGATGCCAAAATGAATACCGGCGAGGGCCAGTGGGGTCGTCGTGAAGCCTTCTCTCGAACCCTAGATTGGTACCAGGCACCGGAAGCCAGCCGCCACGAGGTACTAGCCGTAGACGAACGCGCGGATCGCGTGGATTGCCAAGAGATCACGATCGTTCCTTCAAGTACTGCATGATGTGCTTCTCAGGTTGCGGGAGGGGCTCACTCAGGGATAGAGAGGCCCAGGAGACGCCGAACTCCTCGTCTTCGATCTCCTTGGCCAGCCTCTCTTCGTCCTCCGGGCTCAGAGTCCCCTCCGGGCCCATGAACTCGGATGCCGAAATCAGCCTAGCCAGTTTCGTGCCTGCTTCGCGGTCAACCCTTTGGAGTAGATCGAGAGCGTGCTCCCTGAACCTGCTTCCCCTTGCGTGCAGGATCTTCGCTACTGCCAAGGCTTTCCCACCGGCAGAGAAGTGCAGCAGGGCCTTGGCCGCCGACTCGGCGATCGTTCGGTTGGCATCCGTGAGGAATCCTGAGATGCAAGGCAGATACTCAGAAGCACCGATGCGGCCGAGCAACTCGAGGGCCGCAGCCCTTGTGAACCAGAGGCCACTTTGGAGCAGCGCGCCCACGGGTCCAGCGGCTTGATTCCCGAAGGAAGCCAGGGCCCCGGCAGCCTGCTCACGCAGATACCACGACTCGTTCTTGAGAAACTCGACAAGCTGCGGGATTGCCTCCTGGGGATCTTCCATCTTCAGCGACTCGATGTACTGCTTGGCCCGCTCGAGTCCGCTTACCGCTCCACCCTCTCCCCGCCAGGTACCCCTCGGTGACTCGCCGCCTCCGCCTCCTGGTCCGTGACTCATTGCCCCTCCCCCCTCGCGGCATCCAGCAGGCTGCCAGGCCGCTTTGGCAACACCCACCTGGACGGCCATGGAACCGAGTCCGCACCAGCGTGCAACAACTGGTCTTCCCCAGGCGGCCCTTGGAAGGCTTCAGTGTCCAGATCCCCTTCTTCCTCCCGCGCCTTTTGCACCTCGATCTTGAGTGCTCTGAATAGATCCTTCAAGCCCTCTCCCGAATGCGAGGAAACCACCAGGGCCCCGGGGTAGCTATCCCTCAGGAGGGTTCTTTGCGCCCCATCGAGCAGGTCGGCTTTGGTGAAACAGAGAAGCCGCCGTCTTCGCGCGAGGTCCTTGCTCCAACGAGCCAACTCGCTCTCCAGGGTTTCCAGCGTAGCGCGCGGCTTCGGATCCGTGGCCTCCACAAGCATAAGCAACACGAGTGTCCGTTCGATGTGGCGAAGGAAACGCTGCCCTAGACCCTTTCCCTCGTGCGCTCCCTCGATCAAACCAGGCAGGTCAGCGACGACAAGGGTCTCGTAGTCGCCCACATCTACAATACCTATTGAAGGCTCCAACGTTGTAAAGGGATATGCCGCAATCTTTGGACGCGCATTCGAGATTCTTGCCAGGAGTGTCGACTTGCCGACATTCGGCATTCCAACTAGGCCCACGTCCGCGAGCAACTTCAGCGTAAGCCTGAGCCTACGGCTCTCCCCAGGCTTGCCCTCGGTTGCCACCCTAGGCGTTCTTCGTGTGGGCGTCGCAAACCGGGCATTACCCTTGCCCCCTTTGCCCCCGCGGGCTAGCACCACCCTGCTGCCCGGCTCGACTGCGTCGGTCAACAGCTCCCCCGTGGCTTCATCCACCACAATAGTTCCCGGAGGCAC
>CAYMBA010000307.1:0-1930 GCA_964388535.1 uncultured bacterium
CTTCGAACCGTTCATGACCAAGGAAACAGCTATCATCACCGACAAACTCAACCACGCTTCGATCATCGACGGGATAAGGCTGACGAAGGCTCAGCGTTTCATCTTCGAGCACATGGACATGGCCGACCTGGAAGCGAAGCTGAAGGAAGCCCAGGGAGCCAAGTACCGCCTCATCGCTACCGATGGTGTCTTCTCCATGGACGGAGACATTGCACCCCTGAAAGACATATGCGACCTCGCCGAGAAGTACGACGCCCTGGTCCTGGTGGACGACTCACACGCAACCGGTTTCGTGGGCAAGACGGGTCGCGGCACGCACGAGTACAATGACGTCATGGGCCGCGTAGATCTCATAACGACGACCTTTGGAAAGGCACTCGGAGGTGCTTCTGGTGGCTGTGTCGTAGGTCATGCCGAGATGATTGAGTGGCTGCGGCAGAAGTCGCGCCCGTACCTCTTCTCGAACACTCTGGCGCCTGTCGTCGTAGCAGGAACGATCAAGGTGCTCGATCTGCTCTCCTCAACCACCGAACTGCGCGACAAGCTGGAGCGCAACCAGAAGATGTTCCGCCAGATGATGACCGAGGCCGGCTTCGACATCCGCCCGGGAGACCACCCCATAGTGCCGATCATGTTCGGCAAGTACGAGGACGACGCCCGCCTCGCCCAGGAGTTTGCAGCAAGGCTTCTTGATGAGGGCATCTACGTCATCGGCTTCTCCTACCCGGTAGTGCCTCGGGGCCAGGCAAGGATCCGCGTGCAGCTGTCGGCCGCACATGAGACCGAGCACATCGAGCGCGCAGTGGAAGCTTTCAAGAAGGTGGCTAGGGAAATGAAGCTTGTCTAGGGCCTTCCTCGAGAGGCCGGAGAACTGTGAGAGAAGGGACCGCTCCGCAGCAGGGGCGGTCCCTTTGCACAGGATCGACGACGAAAAACAGGGGTCTCCAGGGCATGCTCCCCGCCGCTTGCTACATCTGCCTCAGTCGCTCTTCGGCCAGGAAAGCCTCTCTGGAGTCGGGAAAATGGTTCACGACGTACTCATAGTAGCGCCTGGAGGTTTCGCGCTCACCTAGGGCCTCAAAGCACTGGCCGATCTTGAAATACGCTGCTGGCACCTTGTTCCCGTCGGGGAACTCCTCTATCAGCCTGCTCAGCTCCTCCACGGCCAGCCTGTACTTGCCCCGCTCATAGTGGATCGTCCCGATCCAATAGATCGCATTGTCGGAGAGGCTTGTTCTGGGATAGCGCTCCAGGAAAGCCCTGAAGTTCAGAAGCGCGAGCTGGTAGTTCTCGCGCTTGAAGTCCTGGTAAGCGGTCTCATACAGCCTGCGTCCCTCAGGCGGTGGCTCAGGCAAACCTGTCTCGCCCGCAGGTACCGGAGGGGACGTGGATGCATCCGGTGTGAGCGCCGACTCGGGCCTCGATCCCCCTCCGTTGGAGATTGACTCCCCTCCCGCCGTGCTCCCACCACCAAGGGAATCCAGGTCCACGATCGCATAGCCTGCCGACGGCCGAGCTGCTGTGGAGCCGCCCTCCCAGGATCTCATGATCTCACGTCTAAGAGCCACGATGTCTTGCCGTTGCAGCTCCATTCGCTCGGCCAGCGCATCGACAGAGGCTTGCAGCTCGGCGATAGCGGCGTGAACCTCCGCGTTCAGTCGCCGCATTTCGTGTTCGAGCTGCCCAAGCGACTTTGCGGATCTCTGCGGCGGCCTTCGTGAAAGGGAATCGGCACAGAAACACTCTTCACCACCAGAGCCATCGCGGGTCCAAGGTGTTCTAACCCGGTAACCCCCGATGGTGCAGCCCGCCACAAGTGAAGACACCAGTGCAATGGCAAGGAGGCTAGTTCTGCTTGATGACAAAGTGCGCCCTCCTGTTCTTCGCCCAGGCAGCTTCGTTGTGGCCAAGAGCAAACGGCTTCTCCTCT
>CAYMBA010000308.1:0-1930 GCA_964388535.1 uncultured bacterium
AGAAGGATGTGAGAGTACCTAGAGTAAATCAGCTTCGTGTACAACTTCGAGGCACCGGGCAACTTTCCTGGGTGCCGATCCACAGTCTCGTTCGTGCCGACGACATAGTCGATACCGAGGCTCTTCACCTGCTTCTCGGTCAGCCCGGAGACACCAAACGAAGTGTTACCTACCTTGGTCGAGAACGTTCCAATCGTTCCGGGGAACTCCTTGATGACCTTTATCTCGAACAGGTTGGACCCAGCAAGGCGTCCCTGTGCCATCGCGGTGGAGGCCAGCATGATTTTGGAATACTCACCCGTGAAACTGCTTCGCTTCGCAACACAGTCGCCCACGGCGAAGATATCCGGCTGGGAAGTTCTCATGTACTCGTCCACTATGATGCCGTAGCGCTCCTCTATGGCCAGACCCATCTTCCGAGCCAGGTCCACGTTCGGCCTGTAGCCGGCGGCAAGGACCACAGTGTCGCATTCCAGTTTCTCTCCGTTCTCGAGCAGTACCGAGCGAACGGAAGCACCACCCTGGATCTCTTTGACGCTAGTGCCGGTATACACTCGAGCCCCTGCCCCCTCAACGACCTGCCGCGCCATCTCCCCGAACTCCTCGTCCATGGCAAGAGGAAGGAGCGTGGGTAGCGCTTCGACGATGTATACCTTCCTACCAGCCCGCAAGAGCTCGTCTGCCACCTCAACACCGATGAAGCCACCGCCTATGATCACCACTGACCCAGCTCCGAGGAGTGTTTCCTTCATACGCCGCAGGTACTCGATTTCCTTCTTGACCAGGAAGACGCCTTCCTTCTCCACCCCAGGAATAGGCGGAATGAAGGGAACCGATCCGGTGGCCACGACAAGCTTCTCGAAACCCACCGAATCTCCCGAGGCCAGACGGAGTTCGTGACTGCCTACACCCACCACATCATCGACGATGATTTCGACATTGTTCTTCTGCAGGGGCGCATCCGGCAGGATGTTGTCTTCCACCTTTTCCAGAGAGTGGAGTACGTAGGGTATGCCACATGGCACCAGCGCCGTTGTCTCGCGCCTTATGAGGGCCACTGACTTCCCCGGATAGGTGTTCTTCGCCGAAATCGCTGCTGTCAGGCCCGCAGGGCCGCCTCCCACAATTACGATGTCGAACTTCTTCACTGATCTTGCCTCCTCTGCTACTCACTCGTGTACCGCTGGCTCAAACAGGAACTGAATTAGACCACTACCGAAGCACGTGTGGAACCAAAAAACGCATCAGTGTTGCTACTGAAATAGAGGAGAATTGCACGCCTTGCTTTCAACCTACCCCGCGGTACCTCGCCCAGAGCATCGAGACGATGAGCACCAGCGTGGTCGAGACCGTTACCAGCCAGAGAGAGCGGTTGAAGCGCAGCATGGGGATCCCCATCAAGACGATCGCACCGAAGAAAAGCACCAGGTAGGGAACCAACACCAGCGGCATGGGAGGATTGCGGAACTCCACCGGGTGCAAGTAGTCGACTACGAGCATGAGCAGGACGAAGCAGATAAAGCAGACAGGCCCGGCCAACCAAAGCCACGATGCGCCCTCAGATACGAAAGCCCACAACGCGATCGCCGCCGGCACTACAAGGGCCGTAATGGCATAGCCAAGGAGATGGTTTACATGCATTGATCCTGTGATGACCCGAGAGGCAAAGCCCGCGCTCTGAAGCAGGTTCACTGCGTTCACTACTGCCCAAACCAGCAGCGCCGCCCAATAGGGAACGGTTCCCCTTGCCATCTGCCCCCCTGCTGGCGAAATCCGAATCCCAAGTTCCTTCGGGCCCAAAGGCGCTTCTGCGCCTATATGCGTCTTCACGACTTCGCCGGTCGTGCGATTGCCGCCACCCCATGCAACAGTTAGAATCGCTCGAACACTCGCGTCATTGCAGCGCAGGGGGGGAGCAAGCGCAAGGGAG
>CAYMBA010000309.1:0-1919 GCA_964388535.1 uncultured bacterium
CCTGGCGGTTCTCCACGAAGTACTTCGACGAACTCGATCCCGACGACCCGGACGCGTCCCTTCTCTACTACGGCTACCGCTACCTCAGCCTGAGGCTGGGGAGGTGGATGAGCAGGGATCCGCTGGGGGCAAGGTGGACTGAGAATCTCTATCGTCTCCTACGGAATCGACCCGTGGGGCTAATTGATCCGCCAGGTCTCAGGGCGCACGTTCCGCCTGTAAGGATCCCTACGGTGAGTCCCTATGTTCTGATGAAGTGCGGCATGGAATCGCTGGCGAAGAACTTCTTCAGTCTACTGAAACCGCTCATCGGGCCCGGGAAGACGTGGGCAAATTGTGACCGTATCCTGGCGGCATGCGTCGCCTCCCCAAGTGGGCGAGCGGGGAGGCCGACCGGGTGCACCACGGTCAATAATCCAGTCATCGCCGATCCACAAATTGGGAAAGATTTTGGCATTTGCATTCTTAGTGAAGTGCTGAACCTGCCACCCGGGGTGGGCGGAACAGCGGGACCGACAGTGCATCTGAGTGTGCAGCTCGACCTTTGCTGGGCTTGCCCGCGAAAGAATGGCGACGGGTGCGATCCGCTGCGGTGGAGAACATGGATGAGGATATTCGGCACCGTAGTGGCCGCGGACGGAAGGAGCGTGCCGATCCTGTATCGGCGACCGGTGGAAGATGGGACATGTCGCCACGATCCGAATACGAAGGGGTTGTGCTGTGGAGACAACTGAACGGACCGATGGTAGCCAGGCTGTGCCCATCCGCTGGGGTCTTCTACTGATAGTGGGTTTGGCATCTCTTGGTGTTGGGGGCTGCCGCGCCGCTGAAAGCGGCCCACAGTACGGCCTTGTGGTCGGCCAGAGCGGATCAGGGTTCTGCCTTGTTCGAAGCCGGGACGAGTGGAAGCCTGAGTATGCGCTCACGATCGGCGAGATGGGCATGCTTGGGCTGCAGGCGGGGCTTGACGTCTCCGATGATGGAGATGCCGTGATATGCTATCTTGACGCGGCAGAGAGCAGCTTTCGGATCGTCAGAGTTCATGAGGGGCGGATTATCGAAGCGAAGACGGTTGCCGACGCCTGCACCGAGAAGAATGCGCCGGGCGTGCGAGCCGACGTAGTGATCACGGGCCCCCACAATGGCTGGGTTCTTGTGGGAGGGCGGGACTTTCGGGTAGCCCCGATCGAATGGTCGCAGGGGGATTTGGATCTGGGACGATGGGAGGAGATTCCGTCGAGCGAGGGAAAAGTCTTCAGAGCGGCAATTGCGCGGAGCGAAGACCGTCCGGTAATCCTTGTGAGCAGGTTTAGGACGAAGAAGGGGCAAAGGATCTATGAGCTGAGCGCCACGATTCTTGGAGAGGATGGCCGATGGAAAACCTATAGGATGGAGATGGACACGCTGCTGTACGCGGCTGCCGTGGACGGCAATCACATAACGCTCGGCGTCACGCTAATACGTGAAGGGGAGTCGGCTGAGTCGAGCATCGGCATATTTTCTCTTGATTTGCACAAGGGGGAGGACTTTCAACGGGTCATGCTGGTTCCGAAACCGGAGAGGTTCCGTGGCGTCGCCGCAGAGCCGATCTGGATCTCGAGCGATGGGAGCCGCTTGGCGCTGAGGGGGTCATCGTGGGCAGGGCTGTATAGAATGCAGGGTGGGGTCTTGGTGGAAGAAGCGGCGTTCAGTCATCAGTTATCGACCTTGGCGTTGGCCCAGGAAGGAGAAGGAGCCAGTGTTTATGGCGTGCTGGATGGCAGTTTCTTCGGCGCCAGGCTCTTTCTATGGGACGATACTGGATGTTTTGTCCAGGACGTGAACCGATACAGGCTCGGGGCGGTGCTTTTCGGCGAAGTAGCTGTTGGGGGCGAAGGGAGTCTGTATTCGCTTTGTGGAGAGTACGGGGGGATGGAGGA
>CAYMBA010000310.1:0-1910 GCA_964388535.1 uncultured bacterium
GGCCACCGCCTCTATGTCGCTGCGCGGGGGGTCGTACGGGGAGTGTGGTTCCATATAGTGGACATAGCCAAAGTGTGGTTCACCGGGAGTCTTATCCAGCCATCCGAGGAACTCCGTGTTGATTCGCCCTGCCCGCGAAGCGTCATGAGGAACTCTCAAGTAGTCTATCGCTCTCTCCAGGAACGTTCTGCCTTGGCAGGTCCACCAAGGGGGCGAGGGAGGAAAGTACAAGTCGAACCCCTGGGCGAATCCATTCCGAGCCGTTACGATCCTGTTCGCTACAAAGGCAGCAGTGGCATAGCCATACGACTTGAAATGCTCGGCGAGAGTCCAAGCCTCCTCCGGAAGCCCTCGTGAGGGGTCAGTGACTCCGTGTGAGGTCGGGTAGAGGCCAGAGAAAATGCTGGCCACCGTGGGGAGTGTCTTGTTGCCGGGGGCGTAGGCTGAGGCAAAGACAAAGCTCTGGCCGAGGAAGGCGTCTATGTTTGGACTGGTGGGCCTTTCATAGCCGAAGAAGGACAAATGGTCACGGCGAAGAGTGTCAATCAGGATGACAAAGACGTCCGGCCTCGCTAGGTGAGCCGATTCTTCCCGAACCGGGATTCTTTGGGTTCTAGGTGCCTTACCCACCAGCGCGACAGCGTTGCCAACGATAAGCAGGCCGGCGAGCAGAAGTCCCAAAGGGCCTGTGAGATCCTTTGCGCGCCGGGCCCATGGGCTCCCCTCGAGCGGCCGGGAGATAGCCAGTGCGATGAGGAATCCCACCACCGCCGAGAAAATCCCAGCGCCTGCCGCAAACAGCTTGCCACTGCTGCGGTCGAACGGCGGGGCGAATGGGGCAGCAGTTAGCCAGTAGCCGCCTACGACGGCCCCCTCAAACAGCAGAAAAAGCCGGAGAGCCCGGATGGGAAATCGCTGGGGGGCAGCGTTCCAGTGCAGCAGACGGGCTGCTGCGACAGCCACGAGTGCCATGAGGGCGTGCAGGTTCGCTCCGAAGACCAGCCCTCGGAACTCGGGCATGAAGCGCAAGTCGGCAAGAAACGTCTCGGCAAGCCCGATTGGAAGGGCAAATCCCAGGCACACAAGGAAGGCTACGCCGAAGGACCGCCATCTCAGGGTCATCCGAGCCATGCCGGGCCTCCCCTTGGCTGTGGTTCGAAGATTGGGGGTGTGGGCTGCCCATTCCGCGACAGTTTCCTACGTTGCGCCGCCCTTGCTCCCGAGAACAGGGAGTAAGTCTTCTCGGTCCGCCATCTCAGCATCTTAGGCTTTCTCCATCCCCAATCTTCGAGCCGCTATGCAATCTTCGAACCGCCGTGCGTTCGGCTTGCCCCCTAGCGCCCAGATTCCCTTCCTGCCCTAACGCAGCTTGCAACCAGCCAGACCCCGACTCCCGCCAGGAGCAAGAGGCCCGGCCAAGCCCCGATCGGCTCCCTCAAGACAGCTAGAACGTCAGGCCTCCCGGTTGCAACAATGGGAATGGCCATCAGTATCCCGACGAGAGCCTCGCCCGTTATCAGTCCGGAGGCCATTAGGAGTCCGTGCCGTCCCGCTGCGCCTGGGTCCATCTGCCGCTCGGTCACCTTTGCAATCAGCGCGCTGAGGATTCCTCCAACAAAGATCGGGACGGAGAGTTCAAATGGCAAATAGATCCCTACTGCCACAGCCAGCACCGGGAACCTGAACTTGGCTTCTCGTGCCTTCTGGATTTCGTCAAGGATGACGATGAGCACACCCACGGCCAATCCAATTCCGACCATGCCCCAGGGGAGATTCTGCCGGAACATACCGTTGGCAACTGAGGCCATCAACGCAGCCTGAGGAGCCGGTAGCGGATGGGGGTGCTCGGGTGTCGGTGTGCCGAATCCGTACGCCCTTAGGAGCAGCATCAGGATCGGCGCCATGACGAC
>CAYMBA010000311.1:0-1869 GCA_964388535.1 uncultured bacterium
ATCCCTGGGCGGTTGAGGTCTCCGAAGGGCCGCTTGTCTTTCCGGAGGGAACGCCGGTAAGCGCGGAAGACGGGGGGCTCTCGATCGGAAACGCATACATCCCGCTCTCCGATGCCCAAATCGAGGAGCTATCCCTTCCCCGACCCTCCGAGGAGGAGGCCGCGATTACCCGGCGCAATCTCTCGATCCTCGCCCGGTTCGTCGAGGAGGCCCGGAAGACGCGCCCGCCCGATCCGTTCCAACCGAAGATCGATGCAATCATCGAACGCTGGTACAAAACTGGGAATCCCGAAGTCCTCCTCGGGCTGATCGGCCTCGGTGCCGGCTCCACCCCCACGGGCGACGACGTCCTCGTCGGGATCATCGCCGGGATGTCTCTCTTCGAAGACGTAGACGGTCAGGTAGAGGAAGCCCTGACCTGCCTCCGTACCGGCATTCAGGAAACCGCGCGTGCCCGCACACCGCTTCCTTCCGCCCAGATGCTCCTTGCCGCGTGCGATCTATCCTTTGGTGAGCCGACCCTCACGCTGCTGGAAGAGCTTGTCTCGGCAAGTGCCTCAGAGGACGATCTTCTAGAGAGAGCCGCCCGCGTCACCCAACTTGGCCATCACTCCGGGATCGCCATTCTCTCAGGCTTAACCGACTATCCATACCTTTATGTAATGTTGGATTGCAAGACCTGACCCCGCTACAGACCCATCTGTCCTTGACAGCCAGCCAGTTTTGTGGTAAGAAAGGGCTACGGCCGGGAGGATCGAATGCGGTCCGAAAGATCCCGGTCGGTTTTTCTGCTATGCATCTCTTATATCTGGATGAGAGCGGAGATGAGGGGCGTGGGATAAAGAGTGATCCGCACTTCATCCTTTCTGGCTTGGCCATCCACGAGAGTAGGTGGTATGCCCTATCCCTTGGAGTAGAGAATGCGCTTAAGAGCACCCTCGGGACAGCGGACATTGAATTGCACGGGAATCCGCTTCTACAAGGGAGGGAAGCTCCGTACAGGCGCTTTTCATACAAGGATCGCGAGGCTGCTTACAAAGCCGTGCTTGCTACCCTGGGAAAAAAGGAAGCCCGGCTCTCCCTATTCACCGTTGTTGTCAACAAGCGCGATATTCCAGTCACTAGGGGGCCGCGATTGGTGGCAGTGTGGGAGATCTGCCGCAGCTTCAACTCGTTCCTGAAGCGTGTTTCAGAGTATAGCGGTGACGAGTTCGGGAGAGGCATGGTGATTCTGGACGCAACAACTGAGTCCCGCCGCATCAAGGATCTCCTTGACGCCATACACGCGTCAGGTCTGCCTGGACACAAGCGACTTCGAATTGTGGAGACTGCCCTGTTTGCCAAGTCGGATGACTCCAGACTACTCCAGGCGGCCGATCTTGTCTGCCATGCTACTCGGAAGCTGATCACGGAAAGGTCGAACGAGTACTTCTCGGCTGTGGAACGGAAGACGGACCGCTTCTTCGTGCAGACAGCTAGTCACTCCGTGCATTACGGGTTTCGGTATATTGGCAAGGCACCACCGAGCGACCGATTGCCATTTAAGTACCTTGACATAGACCCGAACACGGGTCTGCCGTATGGCTCTTTTCTAGACATCGCTGTCCTAGAGAGGGACTTGTCCAGTGCTGGCCTCTAAGGCATAGTTGGGATAACCGGATACGGATACCGGGGTGAGTCTTCATTTTTGGAGATATTTTTGGAGATAGTGGGTCAGATACTGTATCGAAAGTCAACCCTCTTTGTCGGTTGGAGCATGGTACGGCTCACCGCTTTTGTAGATCGCATGTGCAATGAGCAGCAACTTTCTTGCTGCGGCGATCCGTGCTACCTTCTCCGGCTTTCCTCTCTCCTTCAACCGATGGTAGA
>CAYMBA010000312.1:0-1868 GCA_964388535.1 uncultured bacterium
GGGCCTGGTGTTGCGACGAGGGCAAGGAGAATCAGATATGGGTGATAAGGGAAAAAGGGACAAAGGCAAGAGGGAACAGCAGAAGAAGGCCAAGCTTAGTCCAAAGGACAAGCGGAGACTGAAGAGAGAGAAGAAGAACAAGTAGCGGCCGCGTGCTCTCCGTTGGCCTTGGCCGACGTCCTCTCCTCGCCGCTCGAGCCTCGTCACTCATCCCGAGCCCCGATGGGATCAAACACGGAGAAGAGGGAGGCGGGAAGTGGGTGTACCGCCAAGGTCGCCAAGGCCGCCCAGGGTGCGGAGAGGAGGCCGAGCCACGAATCGACATGAATGCGGCCTGAGGCCTGAGGCTTGAGGCTTGAGATTCGGCGCTCGTAGCTCGTAGCTTCTGTCGCTTGCAGCTTGCAGCTTGAGGCGCGAGCCATTCTTCCGCGCGGAGCATCAGGGTCAGATCCTCATGCAGCGTCGAAATGTGCAATGCCAAGACTTGGCCCCGAGTGTGCCTCAGCCGTGAGTGGCCGAGAATGCTTGCCTTCACTGCGAGCGGTCGGGCGCCGCCCGAGGCACGCCGTGCCGGCGCAGTAGCGCCTCGAGCAGCGGCCCGTTGACAAGCTCCAACCTACCATTCCCTCTCGCGAATTCTGTCGCCTCCCGGGTGAACGCGGCGGTAGTCACCAGGACGCCTCTGGAGTAGGACGGGTCGCTGCTCACAACGCCGAGAAGCTGTTGAAGGACAGGACGGCCTACCGACTGGTTCTGGCGCTTGCACTGGATCGCCAGTTTCTCAACGCCTGTGGCTGTTTCGCGCCGCGCGATGACGTCCACCCCCCTGTCGTGCGAGGTGGGAGTCAGGCGTGTGGAGAACCCCATGGCCCGGTAAAGAGCCGCGACGAGTTCCTCGAAAGCCTCCGGCGCCATGTCAGATGCCGGCCTGCCTTGGCCGCGCGTCTCCGTTTCCTCTACCCTGAAGCCGTGCTTGCGCAGGAGGCCGCGCCACACCTCGGTGGCAATCTCTTCAGCGACCGGCCCGCTGAGCCGGTCGATGACCTCATCGAACAACTCTTGCTTCCTGGCGAGCGCATCGCGGACCAGACCCTCCACCGTCCCTTCCACCCAGAGATGATAGACGAAGACCTTCTTCTTCTGGCCAGGCCGGTGGGCACGGTCAGTCGCTTGCCGGGCGGTGGCCGGGTTCCACCAGTGGTCGAAGTGAATGACGTAGTTCGCGGCAACCAGCTCATTCAGGCCGAGTCCTGCTGTGCGTGGGTTCCCGATGAACACGATGTGCCCCGGCTCCTCGCTGAAGCGGCGAAGGATGTCCCGCCTCGCCGAGTCGGTTCTAGCCCTGCCGTAGTTGAGGCAGCCGAACTCCGCGAGATGTGTCTCAAGCCATTGCGCCCCGCCGGTTTCTACTGCTGCATACTTCGTGAAGACGAGTGCCTTGTCCCCCTGATCACGAATCGCCTCGAGCTGGTCAAGGAGCCATTCCAGTTTCGAACTCCTTCCCGTCTCCGGATCCCTATTGCAGATCTGCTGAAGCCTCTCAATAAGCGTGAGGATTGTGAACGCCGTGATCGTCTCGCCGCTATCCCGCAGCTCCACGACTCTCTCACGCTCCAGTGTGTCGTATCTGTCCTGCTGATCGTCGGCCAGGCCGAGGGGCACATGGATCTCTGTCTTCTCAGGCAGGTCGGCCAGCACCTCCTCCTTCCGCCTGCGTAGGAAGTAAGGCTGGATCGCCCCGCGCGCCTGTGAAGGTGTCAGTCCCTCTGCGCGGAGGAGACCGGGCCTGAGAAAGGCGAAGATCGACGCGATATTGAAATGTTTCTGGCTAAGTGGGACAGATCGGGCTCGAAATGGGGGGGCGCCTG
>CAYMBA010000313.1:0-1836 GCA_964388535.1 uncultured bacterium
GGGGCTTACTGCTCAGCCTGCCGCACATAGTGGTAGATGGCGTGTGGCATGTGCAAATCCTGCGCGAGGGTCCTGAGTACACCTTCTCAAGACTGAAGTACGTCCATCCCAACGATCGCGCTCCCTATCTTTACCCGCCCGACGCCGAATTGGTGCCCCTGCCGTATCCGGTAGGGCAACTTGGCCCAGAGGGTATGCCTGTGAGGGAAACACAGCATCCGACCACCGAAGCCAACATCCTGGGCGAGCTTTATGAGGAAGCTTGGGGGAACCGGGGGTGATCCATGTCATCGCCTGATGTCGCTGCCTTGGCTGGTGAGTCAGTGGAAGAAACTCTGAAGAACTTGAGGAGCGCCAACCGGGATGACTTGTCAAAGTGGTCACCAGAAGAGCTTGACGCTCTCACCGATGAACAAGCCGACGACATTGCCGTGCGTGCTCGCCTTTGTGCGGCATTGGCCATAGCAGCCCGCTATGAGAAACGAGAGTTCGTGCGGGGATATTCAATTCAATATCTGCGCCTGCTGCGCTTCGCTCTGGAACACGGGGAGCACCTGGAAGGGATGGCACGGACCATCTTGCTCCACAGCCTGCGCCGTTTCCTGAACGACCGGCGCGCTGATCTGGTTTTAGAGGCGCTGCAATGGCATCGCGAGGATGTGGTCAACGGGATCCTGTTAGAGGAAGGACAGGTGCGAACTGCTTTCCGCGAGTTGCGATACACGCATCGCTTCGTGGACGATTGGTACCTGAAGGATCGCATGGATCAGGCGCTCCATCAAGCTATCGTCACGAAACTGCCGGAGCCGGGGAAGGCGAGAGCGCCCGAAGACGCACGAGTGCAAGAGATGCGGCGGGCTGTACAGCGCCGTTGGTGGGCCTATCTGATCATCACATTGGCAGCTTTACTTGGCGGGAGCGCGGCTGCGGCTCGCTGGGAGACAATTCGCCCCTGGTTGGCCTGGGGACTTTACCTCCTGATTGTAGTCGGCTTGCTCTGGGGAGCATGTATGCTCTACCTTCGCAGAGTCAATCCCCTGCGGCGGCTCATGCCTCGGCTCACCGTCTCACTGGCCGTAGGCTATGCGGCATTGGCCCTCACCGAGGAGGCCTGGTCCTTCCCCCTGACGGCCACGCCCCCGGCCTGGATCCTGGTCTCGCTGGTCGGGGTGCTCGCTTCGGCCCTCTACCTCTTCCGTCACACCACTGAACGATTGGAGGATCGGGGGTTGGCGCTGCAGCGAAGCCTCTTCCTGCTGCTACAGACGCTGACCACCTCGCTTGTGATTGGGATCTTCGTAACCGCCTTCTTCGGCTACACCTCTGTGCCGAAAGAGGTGTTGAACCTGGCTCAGGGGAATCACTGGCTGGGGCTACCGCGGGCGATCCTGCTGCCCGCGCCGCTTGTAGCCGCATCGGGGTGGCATTTGACGCTCCTGCCCGAGGTGGCGCTCTTCTTCGCCTGCATGGCCCTCTTCATCGGGATCTTCCTGCAACTATTGTGGGAGAGAGAGCCGGTGACTGAACCACTGGCTTGAGGGATGACTATGCTCGACCATTTTCGACTGGCCTGTTACCGTTTCCATTTGAAGATCGTGGACGAGATGCCGTTGCCGACCTACAAAGGGGCTGTGCTACGCGGCGGCTTTGGCTCGGTTTTCAGACGAACCATCTGCTGTCAGCGGCATCACAGGACCTGTGAGCCCTGCCCTTTGCGCTACGTGTGTCCCTACACCCTCCTCTTCGAGCCCTTTCCACCGCCGGGTAGCGAAGCGCTGCGCACCCACGAGGCCATCCCCCGGCCCTTTGTTCTGGAACCGCCCCAGGACAGGCGCC
>CAYMBA010000314.1:0-1803 GCA_964388535.1 uncultured bacterium
GGGTCGTTGGCTGTAACCGTGGAAAACGACGCGAAAGTAGGTCAGGTCTTTTCCGGGACGATTCGCGCTCTTGGGCCCACCCTTGCGGATGACCCCAATCTCATTGAACCGGCGCATGCCGGTGTCGGTAAGTCCCTTGATAGGCATTGTAATCTCCTTTCCTCGATTAGCAACCTCCAAACAAATCAGCGATGCTCGCCCTGGCCGACTCCTGGAGTGGGGGATGTTCGGCCCTGGCCAGCACCGGAAACGCCTCGGCCAGTAGATTGTATTCGGCCCGCTCGCTGGCCTCCCGGTAGGCCAGCGTGGTCTTGAGCCAAAACCCGCGATGTTCGCGGTTGGCCGAGCAGACCACCACGTGCCGTTGCCTCTCCCGATCCCAGACCTCGATCAGGGGCGCGTGGCAGCCGGGGTGAGCACAGACGTAGTCCCTGATCAGCGTTGAGTTGAACATCTCTCTCTCCTAAAACTGGATGCAGGCTTGTGGCCGGCCATCGGCCCAGAAATCACGCGCGTCATCGAGGCGGGCGTCCAGCTCCTCATCGTCGGGCTCAATGAGCCCCTGGGCGTCCTGTACCAGGTAGGCGACGCTGCCCGCCCCCTGCCACCGCCAACCGGCCGGCGCGGGGTAATCCCGCTCCAACGCCTTGATCCGCCACGGTTGCCAGGAGCCGCCGTAACACACAGCTTCCTCCGGCGCGCCGTCGTACAGCGTGACCCGTGAGTCGGTGGGCTCATGGTACACCGACCGGCGACGCGGTGGGGACGGTGGCTGAAAGAGCGCGTCCTCACGGGCGGCTCGCGAGAGGCGGGCCATGTCTTTACGTATTTCGTCGGTGTGTGAGGTGTTCTTTCTGTTCATTGCGGCAATCCTTTCGCCTACTTCTTCCGGCACTCCGGCCCCATCCCTAACCGGATGCTCTTTGCATCCCACAACACCCGCCCACAGCGCGCGCAGCGCACACGCTCACGGGGCCTGGACAGCACCTGGCGGAGCACCACGTCCTCATCGGCGGCGCTGGCCAGGGCCTGTACATCGGCCAGAGAAAGGCCGAGCTCAGCGAGGGCCTGCTGAGCGCCGGGGCTGTCGGGCCAGCGCACCACGAAATAGACACTGGATCGAAAGCGCTTGAGGGTCATGGTGCGACCGCTAGGGAGCTCGACCTTGCGGCCTGAGCGGATGGTGATGCGCCCTTGCGCTAGGGTGATGATGGGGGTCATGCTAAACCTCGTACTCTGTCAGATCACGCGCAATCGTAACGCGCGGCTCAGTCGTGATGTCCACGAAGGGGAAGTCGGCAACCTTTGCCACCTTCTCGAACATACGCTTGTCTAGCTTCACGGCCTGGGGTAGGTGCTGGCGGGCATAGTCGAGGGCCTGAGCCGGATCGTAGTCCAGCACCGTGTAGACCTTGACTGCGACGGCGGGGTGGGGCTTCTTGCTGCCGTCCGCTTGGTATGCTTCGAGCGCAGCCTTGCGCACATCCTCCTCGCTGTCCGCCACATCCGCCTGAGCAACCTTGAGCAATTCGCGTGCGCGCTCAAGTTGCTTGACCAGCGGGGAGGCAGCGATTTCGGCCTCAATCTCCGCGATCTCTTGGCGGTATTCCGCTTCGACCTTGCGGTCATACGCTAAGCGCCTGATTAGTTCGTCCATGCTGCGCGCATCTTCTTCTTCGGCCTCATCGTCATACCATTCCGGCCCGAAGAACTCAGCGTGCTCAGCCGCAGTTTGCCCTTCGATTTCGTATGTCATTGGGGGTGCTCCTTTCTTTGCTTTATGCTATGGAGTATATTCTGCGT
>CAYMBA010000315.1:0-1773 GCA_964388535.1 uncultured bacterium
GGGAGCAGATCGGCTTCATGGCGATGGACTGAGGGGTACCGAGCACCAGAAAGGAGATCCAGACATGACACGAGTGGGACGCCTCTTCCAGCAGGCCAGGAAGAAGCTGGGCCTCCGCGCCGTCGAGGTCGCTCGACGCGCGGGCTACAAGAACATCAACAAGGGCATCAGGAGAATCACCGACATCGAGACGGGGAGCGACATGTTCCCGAAGCCAGCGGTCTACCGGCGCTTCATCGGGCTGTTGGGGATCGACGAATGGGACGTGCTCCAGGCCATGGCCGAGGACTTCGACGAGCTGGACCAGCCTGTGCCGCCTCGGCTGATCGTCCGCCTCATTCCATCCTTCTATATCCAGCATCCGCTGCCCGAAGGCTGCACGACGGAGGAAGCCATCGCCATCGCAGAGCGGGTCGCACAGGAGCGGGACCTGCAGGTCTGCGTCACGCTCACGGGAATCCGTGGGCTCTACATCGCACCGAGCGGAGCCCGACACGAAGGCTATGGCCTGCCGCTCAATAACTTGCCGTTCATGGAAAGCGTACGCCAGCTCTACCCCGGCCACACCTTCAAGGAGCAGCTACGGCTCTTCAGGGAGCTTGCGAAGACGAAGATCGAGTTGGGTGACAAGGGAGGGACCGAATGAGGACACCAGAGGGCGATTGGAGGGTGGGAGCTTGGCTGGTGGGGTCTCTACGTCCCCTTGACGCCCTCGAACAGCTCGGAGAGGGACACGCCAAGGGCGCTGCCCAGCTTGGCGAGATTCAGCAGGCTCACGTTCCGCACGCCGCGCTCGATGCCGCTGATATAGGTCCGATCAAGCCCCGTCTCGAAGCCGAGCTTCTCCTGGGAGAGCCCCCGGCTTTGTCTAAGCTCGCGGAGCCTCATGCCGAACGCGACACGAATATCTGGTCTTCGAGGCATTGCATCAGCATAGCCTCGTGTGCTATAGATGTCTGTGGACTATGAGTCACACTGCTCTCTTCCGCTTCCAGTGGCAGCGGGGGAAGGAGGGCGACGTGGCGATCCAGGGCACGCTTTCCTCAGAAGCAGCGTCGGAGTCCCTTGGGTTCCTCGGTGACGGCAGTAGGGTGTTCTTCTACCCCGCATCGGGCAGAGACTGGAATCCGCTCTACCGCTGCACGCACCTTGCGGACACCTTTGTCTACTGCGACTGGCACTATCCGACGCACTCCTCGACGCGGATGCGTGCGGAGGCGTTCGAGGAAGACATGCGGAACATCCACACAGCCACCCCTGTGGGCGAGAGCCTACGCTGCGAGACCGTTGAGCCGTTGGACGACATGATGAAGAGCTTCGGCGTCCAGGTTGACGCTGGATTCCTGACACAGCGGGAGAGGCGGCAGTACAAGAGGAAAGTCCAGAGCTTCCACATCGATACCACCGGGTGGGGGTGCCTGGCGCAGCTCGTGCGCCGTGTCGGTGCGAGGGAAAGACGGATCAAGCTCTACTACTTCGGCACCGAAGGCGTGGCGACTTACCTCGGCCTGTTCGTACGGCTACGTGTGGTGCCCCGCGTACTGTGCATCTTCAACCCTGGCGCAAGCTTCGGGGGGAACTGGACCAATTTCTGTGATTGGGATGCTCCTCTCGGCAGAGCCGTTGGGAAGAACCCCGCTGGGCGGCCCGACATCCTGATTGCACAGTCCGATCTGGAGACGGGTCGGAACTTCGCGGATTGGCCGTACTCGGAGCCGTGGCAGATACTTACAGGATGGCAGAGCCGAGCAGCTCTGGCAACCGTGTGCAAGG
>CAYMBA010000316.1:0-1742 GCA_964388535.1 uncultured bacterium
CGACGGGCATAGGAATGCTGGCCTTCACAGCATCCAGTGGAGCGGATGCGACGCCTCAGGCCGCCTGCTCGGCTCTGGCGTCTACCTAGTCAGGCTGAAGGTTGACAACGAAGAGGCGAGGACCCGGATCGTCGTGGCCCGATAGGGACATAGGCCTGGAAGGTTCGCGTGCTGAATGCCGGGGTCCTCTGGGGCCCCGGCATTCGTGCGTCTTGCCCGCAACGGCCTGGCCTCACCCTGGCGCGTGGGCCGGGCCCATTCATCCAACAATCGAGCGCACACCTCTGCGTGCGGGGCTGGCATCTGCGGCACATTGGGAGCGCGGAAAAGGAAGCAAGCAGGGATGCAGTGCAGCATCAACCAGGGGAATCCCTCAGAAGACCGAGCCGACGCTTCATCGGCATCCACTGAAGCCGCCTTAGCAAAGATATCTCTTCGGGAGTCAGAACAGGCTCCTGCCGCCGCAGGGCTCCGGCCAAGTATCCGGCTGCGAATGAAGCAGCCCCCAAGATCGGCGGCTTCGCTGCCACTGCCATCCGCAGGCACCTGAGCGCTAGAAGCCACGGCGAGGTCCGAAGTGCATGGTCGGCCAGCCCCTGCTTGAATCGGCCCCTCAGGAGGCCTGAGGCCGAAGCCGTAGCCCTTTGGTGTTCAGCAAGCAGGTCTGGAAAGGTCTTCGTCTTCCAGCCAGCGACCATGGCCCGGACCTCATCAGCCGTGTCCCATCCGAGAGATTCCGGGAGTGGCCCTATCTTTTCGTATACGCTTCGCCGATAGCACTTGAGTGCGCCTCGGACGTGCCAGGGTGGTGGCTTCTCCACCACAACCCGAGACCCACGCCTCACGAAGCAGGTACCCCCTGCGATGCCCAGAGAGGGATCATCCTCAAAGCGATCGAGAAGCACCCTGAAGTACTCCCGCGGCAGGACGATGTCGGCATCGAGTTTGGCAACGAACTCGAAGCGGCGCAGATCTAGGCTCTCTAGCCCCTGCCGGAACGCACGAACCACAGGTGCTCCCACCGCTCTTCCTCCGCCCCGCTCAAGCCGGAGCAGCCTGACGAAGTCGACACCGCGGATCTTATCGGCAACAACATCCGCCGTAGCATCACGGGAGCCGTCGTCCACAATCACCCAGACTGTCGGCCTGAGCTCCTGGGAAAGAACGGAGTCTATCGTGCGCCCTATGGTCCGCGCCTCATCGCGGGCGGGTGTCACAACGGCAAGCAAGGCAATCCTCCGGGAGAGGCCGCTCAGGGCTGTCTGCATTCGAAGGCACACGAGCCCCGGCACTGTGGGACTGCAAGCTACGAGCCCTGGGAGACAAAGTCAACTTACGGCAGGTGGAAAGAAGGGCTCACTCCGCCTCTCCCATAGCCCTACGGACAAGCACAGCTATGTCGGCCACTTGCATCTTCTCGTCTAGGTCTGTGGCCTTCAGGCCGTCGACCAGCATCTGATGGCACAAGGGACAAGCTGTCGCGATGATCTGCGCGCCCACCTCGTTGCCTTCCTTGACACGGCAGTCGTTCGTTCTGACCTCTCCAACCTCAAGGTCCATCCAGTAGTGACCTCCGCCAGCACCACAGCAGAAGCTGTTCTCACGTGTACGCCGCATCTCCGCAAGTCGCATCCCGGGGATGGCGCGTAGAACCTCCCTGGGAGCTTCAAAGATGCCTTGGTAGCGGCCTAGGTAGCAGGGATCATGGAAGGCAACTCGAGCATCTATGGGTCGCTTCAGCT
>CAYMBA010000317.1:0-1727 GCA_964388535.1 uncultured bacterium
TCAAACCCCCGCAGTTCGGGGATCACCAAGTAAGCATTGGCGACGTTCCCCTCCTCGTCGAGGAAGATTTCGATCTTACCGTGTCCTTCCAAGCGGGTGATGGGGTCAATGCTGATCTTTTTCATGAGCCTTCCTCCAACTTACTCCGGTGCAGCAACGAGGCTGGCAGGCCGAAGCGATAGAAAGTGCCCACCGGGTCCACAATCTCGCCCACGATGCGGGCCGCCTCCTCCTCGGTATCGGCGTCCACGACCGAGGCCACAGCCGAGAGAAGCGCCGCTCCCTGGTCAATCACATTCGGCGGCGGGCCGTAGCAGCCCCGGCAGGGCATACCCACGCTGGGGCAGAGCGCGCCGCAGCCGCCCCGCGTCGCCGGTCCTGCACAGATGATCCCCTGGTCGAAGAGACAACGCCCAGGCTCTGGGATGATCTCGTGGGGGCGGTAGAACTTCTTGATGCGTTTTTCCTCCCGCTTATGCTCGCACTCGTCGCAGACCGTCTTCTCGTTGGCACCGACCACGCTCCCTTTGGGCGGCAAATTGCCGCTTAGGATAGCCTCCACCACAGCCCAGATTTGCGGGGCCTGCGGCGGGCAGCCGGGTATGAAGTAATCCACATCCTCCACCTGGGCCAGCGACTTGACCGTATTGTAGAAGTAAGGAATGGTCACCTCCCCCTCAGGCAACTGACAGGAAGTCTGCGGCAGGATGCCCTCGGGGTTATCCACAGAGGGCGCTTCCAGGTAGGCGCGCTCGAAGATGGATTGGCGGTCGAAGAGGTTGCCCAGGCCGGGGATGCCACCCAGATGGGCACACGACCCGAAGGCGACCAGCACTTTCGACTTCTGCCGCAGCAGGTGAGCGACGTGTTCGTTCTCGCTGGTGCGGATGGCGCCGTTGAAGAGGCAGACGTCTATATGACCGTCGGGCATGGCCTCCACATCCTTGTACTTGAAATCCATCGCGCACGGCCAGAACAGGATATCGGCTGCCGCGTCCAGGTCGAGGATCTTCTCCCGCAGTTCTACGATGGCGATCTCGCAGCCGCCGCAGGAAGCGGCCCAGTAGAGGCCCAGTTTGAGTTTTCCGTTTTTCGTTCCTTTCGTGTCCTCAGGCATCGGCCTAGTCCTCCTTGCTCTCGAACATGCGCTTCCAGTTGAGCGGCCCCAGGGCACGCACCTGCTCGGTGAAATCGCACACCAGTTGGGCCCACTTAGGGGCCTCCGCCCCGGAGACCCAGCCCCAGTAAAGGCGTTCCTTTTCGATACCATACTGCGCCAGCAATGCCTCTACCAGCGGCATGCGCCGGAAGGTCTTGTAGTTCCCCTGCTGGTAGTGGCAGTCACCGGGTGGATGACAGCCGGAGACAATGACCCCATCGGCCCCCTCGGCGAAAGCCTTGAGGATGAAGACCGGGTCCACCCGCCCTGAGCACATCACGCGGATGATGTCCACGTTGGGGGGCTGCTCCATGCGGGAGACACCGGCTGTGTCGGCTGCGGCGTAGGTACACCAATTGCACAGGAAGCCGACGATTCGTGGTTCAAAGTTGGCATTCATTACATCCAAACCTCCTTCCTTGCTTCTCCTACCTCCCCTTCTCGGCAAACATCGTTTGTGGGTCGAGACGGACGATGCACTCGACACGGTCGAAGTGGGCGTCGGTGGAGATGATTTTTGTCACCGCATTGTTTGACATCACAGCGACGTGGATGGGATCTCTGGCCT
>CAYMBA010000318.1:0-1713 GCA_964388535.1 uncultured bacterium
CTGTTAAGTGTTGCCAGCAGGCAAAGGTACGGTGATCAGCAGCTCTTTAACAGTCCAGATATGATCGGTAAGACCAGCAGCCATGGCAGGGGTCCGAGGCAGCCAGCGGCGTTGGGGATCATCAGTGATCTCCAGGCGCAAAGTCTTGATCGGGCGGACCAGATTGTAAACGATGTCTTCCCAGGCAGCCGCTGCCCGATGCATCTCAAGCACCTTGGAATAGGCCAAGGTCTTTCGCATCAGGCGGCTGTTGAAATGACGCGACGTCAGATGCGTCCGCTCTACGTAGGCCGTGTGGGGCATCAGCAGGCGGAGGATCTCTTCCTTCTCCCCATAGACGATGCGCAAGCAAACGCCTACGACCCGACCGTTCCTCCGCTGCTTGACTACCTGCAAGTACTGCCAGCTCTCTTCAGGCCGTTTCCGGGTCGGCGGTCGGCCGATCCCCACGTACTCCGGCACCTTACCGTAGACTTCCACCATCGCCTCGCGGATGCCACCACAGCCGTCGGAAACAGTCGGAGGAGGCGCGCCGGGATGACCCCGCCGCTTCAGTGTCCGAAACACCTCGATGGCCGCCTCCGTCTCGCTCTTCCCTATCCCTCGGGCCACACGCAGCCTTGTTCTGGGCTCGATCATTGTCGCCCGCCAGAATTCTCCCTTCTCCTCACCCTCAGGATATCCCCCTTTTTCCCTTTGTTGCCGACGTAAGACCAGAGCGCATCCAACTGCCCTTGATCCAGACGGTACTTGGCCAGGAGAATCTCTTCGATCTCTTCCGCATGCTCAGCCGCTGCCCGCAACCAGTCCAGGATCGTGTCCTCCTTATGCCCTTTCACCCGCGCCAAACTGCTGATGCGCACCCCCTCGGCAATCAAAGCCAGGGTCTCGATAATCTCCTCCTCAGGCGTTCGGCGACGATAGAAGATCGTCCCTTTGGTCTCGGTAAAGGTCCGCCCGCAGGTCTTACACAGGTACCGCTGACGCCCCCGTCGGGTCTTGCCCGCTTTCTTGATGTTCCGCTGCCCCTCAGACTGTCGCTTGCCATAGTCAGGACAGGATTCGTTGGGACAGAAATCACCAACTCGAGCTATCCCCTTCATCCCTCTCCCTCCTGAGTACCGCTTGATGTTCGTAATAGAATACCCGATTTTCCAGCAACACTCAAGAGGGAGACCACTAGAGGCGCTCAGGAGCGGTTTAGCCAGATGCCCCTGCCTTCGTGGCGGGGGAGGATCAGGGCTTATGCCCTGGGCAAGGCCTCGTGCCTTTGGACGAAGGCTCACACTCTGGGCAGGGTTTGCGCCCTGAGGATCAGTGCAAGGAGGGGGATAAGATGCTCAGGAGGAAGTTCACACTCGGTTTTGGCCTCTTGCTGGCCGTCATCCTGCTGGTTGCTTTTGGTTTCAGCCTGGCTTTCGCTGATGCCCCCCAGGGCGAATACGTCACCTATTTCCCCGCCACCGGCGACGATATTCAGGTAGCCAATGACCCCTATTGGTGGGCTGAGGGCGATCACGCTGAAGCTGTGCATAACCCCGGACTCGCCCAGGTAGATAGCGTAATCCTCGACCTGCAACTGGGCGAAAACCTCCTCCTTTGTGACACGCTGGATATGAAATTCTCACTCAACGGGGAAATTGTGAGTGGCTTCTCTATCGAGAGCGGCGAAACCGAGCACACCGAATACCTCACCCTCGATACCCCCATCTC
>CAYMBA010000319.1:0-1560 GCA_964388535.1 uncultured bacterium
AGCGGACGATAAATGAGACGGTCTATGCCATCCTTAAAAACAATCCCACGATGGCCGACGGCAAGACGCTTTTTCATGCCGACCACGGGAATGAGGGGACTGCGGGCGCCATCGGGGAAGATACCCTCAATGAGGCGATCCAGAAGATGAGCGAGCAGAAGGATCTTTCGGGCGAGGCCATTCTCGGCATCATGCCCAGGTTCCTGATCGTTCCGCCTGCGTTGAAGACCACCGCGCTGAAGTGGCTCAAGTCCACAGCACTGCCTCAAAGCGGGATGAGTTCCGGGGTCTTCAACCCCTTCCAAAACGTAGCCGAGCCGGTGGTGGAACCGGCCCTGAGCGCTGCAGCAGGAGGCAGTGATACCGCCTGGTACGTAGTCGCTGATCCCAGGATGGTGGACACCATCGAGGTGGCCTTCCTGGGCGGTAACGAAGAGCCACGAGTAGAGTCGAAGAAGGGTTTTGAAGTGGACGGGATGCGTTTCAAGGTGAGTCTGGACTTCGGTGCCAAGGCCATAGACTGGCGCGGGCTCTTTCGCAACGTAGGAGCTTAAAGGGACAAAAATGCCCTGGCTGCCCATCTTCCGCCTGTTTGCGACGCCTCCTTGCCACCCGACAAGGGGAGAGGGGGTTACACGCCCCCTCTTCCCCCGACCGTCGCGGAGGAGGGAGGCCGGAGAGAGCTGGCTTGGCAAATATAGGCGTCCTGATTGGCTCTGGTCCTACATAGTAATCAGGCCGCCAGATATCAGGAAGGGCAGCCTTCGGGGTTGAGCAAAGGAGGTGAAAGAGATGGCTTATACTCCGAGTCCTGAAAACTACTTTCTCGGCAAGGGGGCACTGTACTTCGATCGTTTCGATTCGAACGGCAACCCCACCGGGGAGCTTCACCTGGGGAACTGCCCGGACTTTTCCATCTCGGTCGAGGTCGAGACCAAGGAGCACCGCAGCTCCCTTTCCGGGCTGAGCGAGAAGGACATCGAGCTGATCACGGGAGTGAACGCCACGGTGAAGTTCACCCTGGAGGAGTTCGTCACAGAGAACCTGCTTTTGGCCTTCCTGGGCGAGCAAGGCAGCCTCACCCAGACCGCCGGGAACGTGACGGACGAGAGCCACACTGCGAGGAAGAACCGCTGGATCAAGCTGCAGTACCGGAATGTGTCGAACGTCGTGGTGACGGACGAGACTGGAGGCACCACCTACACTGAGGATGAGGACTATCGGGTCGATGCCGCCACGGGCCGGATCTACATCATCCCCAGCGGGAATATCGCCGATGGCCAGACCATCCTGGTGGACTATGACTATGGAGAGCTGGACATCGATGTCATTCGGGGGCTCAAGAATGCGGAGACGGTTGGATTCCTGCGGTTCATCCCCGCTGACGACCAGCAGGGTCCCAAGCACGAGGTGGAGGTCTGGAAGGTGAGGCTCTGGCCCTCTGGCGAGATCGGGTTCATCAGCGACGACTGGGCCCAGATGACCATAGAGGGCGCCATCATCAAGGACGAGGAGAATCATCCTGATGAACCTTACTTCCGCCTGATTCCGAGGGATTAA
>CAYMBA010000320.1:0-1544 GCA_964388535.1 uncultured bacterium
CATCGATGGTGTGGGCACCAAGATGAAAGTAGCCCGGCTTGCCGGCCGCTGGGATTCCGTGGGCTACGACATCGTGGCCCATTGCACTGACGACATACTCGTCCATGGTGGAAGGCCTCTTTTCTTTCTCGACTACATTGGTACCTCCCATCTTGAGCCAGATGTCGTCGAGTCGCTTCTCCAAGGCATGGCGGATGCGTGCCGGGAGGCTGAATGCGTCCTGATCGGTGGCGAGACCGCGGAGATGCCAGGAGTCTACAGCCCCGGGGAGGTCGATCTCGTCGGTGCGATCGTGGGGTGGGTCGAGGCAGGATCGGTTCTCGACGGCGCTGCGGTGCAAGAGGGCGATGTTCTGATCGGGCTTCCCTCCAAGGGACTTCACACGAACGGGTATTCGCTTGCGAGAAAGGTTCTTATCGACGAAGGACCGGGCTTGGAAGCACCGGTGCCGGGTACCGAGCTCACCGTGGCGGATGCACTTCTTTTGCGCCACAGGATGTATCTTCCAGTTGTCGAGGAACTGCTAGGCGATGATCGCCTACACGGAATGGCCCACATAACTGGGGGCGGTATCCCCGGAAACCTTGCGCGAGTCATTCCAGACGGCCTGCAGGCCGTGGTAGAAACCCCATCATGGGAAATCCCACCGCTATTTCGTTTCATCGAAGAGCGCTCAGGGGCCAGTCGGGATGAGATGTATCGGGTGTTCAACATGGGGATTGGCTGGATTCTCATTCTCGACTCGGCAGGAGCTGACGACGTCCTGGAGCGTCTACGCAGCCGGGGGGAAGAGGCGATTCGAATCGGCCGCATAGAAAGTGGAACTCCGGCAGTGGTGCTGCGGTAGTGCGTTGGCTGGCGGGGTAGCGCTCGGATGCCGCAGGGCTAGAGCGCCCAAACGTGAACTCCAGAGCAGAGGAGGTTTGCATGTTCTGCTATCAGTGCGAAATGGCTCTGAAGGGGGTTGGTTGTACAGCAGTCGGTGTGTGCGGTAAGGATTCCAATACTGCTGAATTGCAAGATTATCTCATCTATGGACTGAAGGCTGTTTCCACGTACGCGCGGCTTGCGCGCAGCCACGGGGCCGTCGATGACGAGGTGGATCGCTTCGTCGTGGAAGGTCTCTTCACGACACTGACGAACGTGAACTTCGACCCCGAGAGCGTTGCCCGATGGATCCGCAAAGCCCACGAAATGAGGGATCGTGCGAAGACCCTGTATGAGAAGGCCGCAATAGACGCGGGTGCTCAGCCCGAAAGGCCTTCGGGGCCAGCCGCCGACTTCGACGGTCAGGGCGACCTGGGGGCATTGGTCGAGCGAGGCCGTGGTGTCTCGGTGTTGAAAGCAAAGGAGCGGTTTGGTGATACCGTTGCCGGCCTTCAGGAGCTACTGGTCTATGGTCTTAAGGGGGTCGCTGCTTATACAGACCATGCGCAGATCTTAGGCCGGTTCGATAAGGCACACTACGGCGACATCCACGCAATACTGGCCTATGTCGCCTCAGAGCCAACCGATGTAGACGAACTGCTCAAGCAAGCACTCGA
>CAYMBA010000321.1:0-1538 GCA_964388535.1 uncultured bacterium
CGGCATCTCCGAAGGGGCTCTTTTCCGCCACTTCGCCTCTAAACGCGAGATGGTGCTGGCGATTCTCGAAGACGTGCAGCGCGGCCTGGCGAGCGAGCTGGAGTGCATCGCCCGCCCAGACGCTCCCGCCGCCGAGCGCCTCTCCGACTACCTCTGCGCACAGGTCCGGTATTTCACCGCCCACCGGGGCATCAACCTGCTGCTTTTCCCGGAGACAGCCCATCTCAGCGACCCGGAGCTGAAGAACAGGATCGAGTCCATCTCGAAGCCATTCGTGCGGGGATGGTGGCCATCCTCCGTTTTGGCTTTCGGCGGAATGAGTGGTGTGCGTGCCTCCCCGCCGAGGATGTGGCCAATCTGTACATGGGCATCCCCCCCTGTGCTCACCATGGAGATGGCCCTCCATCCGGAAAGCGGCGTCGCAGCCCTCTGCTTCCGGACACACCGCCTGCCCCTGCACGTTAGCCCCTTCGGCGGCATGTACCTACCCTACAAGCTGCCGACCTACTACACAACGGGAAACCCGGACTCGGCAGCACGACGGGAGGTGCAGAAGCCGATGATGAAAATGATGTACGGCAGGATGTTCAAGTACTACATGATGGACAAATTCATGTTCTTCATGGACGCTGGGGAGTGGCATACAGAGGCCTACGACGCTGTCGTCCATCTCCGCAAAGTTGGGCCGAGATAGATTCCCAACGACGCGCTCCTCGAGATCAGCCATGCCATCCGACGCAAAGGAGCTCTGACCTGCCAGAACTGCCACTCGCCGAACGGAGTACTCGACTAGCGCGCTCTGGGATACACGGAGAAGGAAATCGCCTCGCTGACCCAGAACCCGCTCGAATGAAACGCTGCCGCGTCCGATCTGGTAGCGTCTTGCTCGCCCTCGATCGCGCGGCCCGGATGCGTGCGTAGTGACGAGCAGGATCCGTCGGAAGCGCGCAACGGAGGTTCCCCTCGCGGCTCCAGGGAGCCGTGAGAGGAATAACCAGTCGTGGCGCGGCAGGCGGTCGAATACGCTCCTCGTCGCCACAGGGCCAGAGGGGTTCGGCGAACGGGCAACCACAGGTCCGCCAGTCGTACGAACACACCCTTGAACTCAGCCGCAGCAGAACCCGAGCCGATGAGCCCGTGCCGTGCCGAAGAAATCTTGAGGATTGCGAAGCAACGGGGGATGACCTACGAGACCTACGCCCGGCTTCTGGAGGAGGAATCCCTCCGGGCTCAGCAGGAACCCTACTTAGCGCTGAATCTCCAGCGCACCCGAAGGTTGGAGAAGACCTTCCAGCCCCTGAGCGACTGGTTTCGCCTGGCCGCGACCTGCCCCAACGGAACTTTTTGGCTTGTAATCACCGAGCCGTGGTGCGGTGACTCCGCACAGTCCCTACCGTGCATCGCCCGGCTTGCCTCCCACCTGCCCGCTGCGGAGCTCCGCATTCTCCTCAGGGATTCGAATCCCCAAGTAATGAACTGCTACCTAACGGGCGGCAAGCGAGCTATCCCCAAGCTCATCGTGTTCTCGGGCAGTGGCC
>CAYMBA010000322.1:0-1518 GCA_964388535.1 uncultured bacterium
TTTGGGTCCCTGGTCCTGAGAGCTTTGGGGGCCACCTGGCGGGTGCGGACGATCGGGGAGCAGTACGAGCGCGAATGTCTCGAGGCTGGGCGAGGGTTGATCTATGCCTTGTGGCATGGGTATCTGCTGCCAATTGCCTTCCTTCGTCGTAACTGGGGGATCGTCGTCCTGGTGAGCGAACACCGGGATGGGGAGATGATTGCGCAGGTCATCCACAGGCTCGGCTTTGGCACTGTTCGGGGTTCCAGCACGAGGGGTGGACTCAGGTCCTTGCTTGAGATGGTCCGTCTCGGCCAGCAGGGCCGCTTACTCGCGATCACCCCCGACGGCCCAAGAGGGCCTAGGGCAAAGGTTCAACCGGGGGTACTTGTGATCGCTCATCGCACGGGTCTGCCGATTCTTCCGATTATCGCTGTGGGATCACCCGGGAAGCGACTGCGTTCGTGGGACAGGTTTCACATCCCCTCACCCTTTGCTCGAGTTGTCCTTGGATTCGGAGAGCCGATTAGGATTCCGCGTGATGCGGATACTGAGAGACTCCTTCCGGACTGGGGGCCCCACGTGGAGCAGGCCATCGATAGGCTGGAGGAATCTGCGGCAGCCGAGCTTGACCTCTGGTTGCAGGAGCAGGGACGGTGAGGCGAGTGGTCGAGGCCTGCTACGGAGCGCTTTGGGGTTTGGGGTTTCTTGCCCTCTCCCCTGTGGTTTTCCTCCGCTGGCTGAAGCACCCGGAAGAAACGGGTCAGCGCTTTGGCAGGGGCCTGCCGGATCCCAGTTCCGCTCCCGGCGGGCGCCTGTGGCTGCATGCAGCGAGCGCTGGGGAGATTCGTGCTGCCTCTGGGCTCCTGCATAGACTCGTCAGTCGGGGCTTCAGCGTGATACTGACCTACACTTCGGTTTCAGGTACCGAGATGGTTCGAGGCTTGGGGCTCGAAGCCCGTTTCGCCCCGCTTGATGCCCCCTGGCTTGTGGGTCGGTTCATCGGTAGTGTTTCGCCACGGTGCATCCTGGTACTCGAGACAGAGATCTGGCCGGGGCTGCTTCTGCGGGCGGCAGCCAAGGGCATCCCGGTGGCCTTTGTCAGCGCGAAGCTGTCGCACCGTCGTCTGGCTCGGATGCGGGCACTTGGAGCGCTACTCGGCTCGGCGCTGCGCCGCGTCTACGTGGCTGCGCAGTCGGAGGCAGATGCAGAGCGATGGCGGGCCCTTGGGATTCCGGCGTCGCAGATGGCCGTGACAGGCAATGTAAAGTATGGGGCGCTCCAGAAGGGGGGAGTGGCACGCCGCCCCGCCGGGTGGCCGTTCATCGTTACCTTCGGCAGTGTGCGCTCAGGGGAGGTGGATGCCGTACTGGAGGCCGCCGAGCACATCCTGGGGAGTCGTGGCGGTGGCCTCGTGGTGATTGCGCCTAGGCACCCAGACGAGGCGGCCGAGGTCCGGGAGGGCCTGAAACGCAGGGGGATACCCTTCGCTGTCAGGGACCGTAGGGAAGGCCAACCCTTGCCAGAGTGTTGTAAGG
>CAYMBA010000323.1:0-1508 GCA_964388535.1 uncultured bacterium
TTCGGGGCTTTCCGGGTCGCTGAGGCAGCGGCGCCTGAATGAGATAGCGGCGCTGGAAGACTCCGTCGCCCTCATGGAGAAGCAGGAGCAACGGCGAGCGGAGATATCCCTCCTGAGGAAACGGCTGGAGCAGTTCGCCTCGATGCCTGCCCGGAAACTTACGCCTACGGCTCTGGAGACAGCCCGTTCGAACCTGGCCCGATTGGGCACTCTAGATCCAGGCCGGGGTGATCTGCAGAAGTTGAAGATGATGGTCAAAGCCAGGGCCTGGGAGCTGGACGTGATACAGACAGAGCAGGCGGTCGAAGCAGCGATAGAAGCACGCAAGTGGGCCGAAGCGTGCTCAAGACTGGAAGAGCTGAAGCAGAAGAGTCCCGGGGATCCGAGGATCGGTGAGTTCGAGCAGCGGCTGAAAGGCAGATGCCGCTGAGGGGGCGCCCGGCAGCACTCTTCTGGCGCTTGCAGGGGGCCCGGGCAGCGTGGAGGCCGATCGTCTGCCCCAGACAGGGCGGGCCCGCACTCCCGGCCCGCCCTGGACTCGGCTTGTTTCCCCTGCTATCATCGTCCGCTTGTCGTTTTGCAGCTCATCCGCTCAACTAGGCAACAGGTTTTCCTGGTGGGCGGTAACTGGAGCGGAAGTCTTCAGATGGCTTCGGGAAAGGGGACGAGTATGTCCGAGAGGAAGAAGCGGATCATCATTATGGGTGCGGGGGGGCGCGATTTCCACAACTTCAACATGGTCTACCGCGACGACCCGACCGTGGAGGTCGTCTGTTTCACCGCGGCTCAGATCCCCGGTATCGAGGATCGTCGCTATCCGGCTTCCCTGGCGGGGGATCTCTACCCGGAGGGCATTCCGATCTATGCCGAGGAGGAACTTCCGGGTCTGGTCGAGCGGTTCGACGTCGATGAGGTCGTTCTAGCCTATTCAGACCTCTCGAATGAGCAGGTGATGGCGAAAGCGGCGTGGGTGCATTCCCTGGGCCCGCACTTCACGCTGCTCGGTCCTGAGGAGACCCAGGTCAAGAGCACAAAGCCTGTAATTGCGGTGCTGGCAGTCCGCACCGGCTGTGGGAAGAGCCAGACCTCCCGAAGGGTGTCCTCTATCCTGCGCGAACTTGGCAAGAAGGCCGTCGCTGTGCGCCATCCGATGCCTTACGGCGATCTGGCCAGGCAGGGGGTGCAGCGGTTCGAGACGCTCGGGGACCTCGATCGCCACGAGTGCACGATCGAGGAGATGGAGGAATACGAACCGCACATCGAAAATGGCACGGTCTGCTATGCGGGCGTGGACTATGAGGCGATACTCCGGGAGGCAGAGAAAGAAGCCGATGTGGTCATCTGGGATGGTGGCAACAATGACACCTCCTTCTTCAAGCCGGATCTTACTATTACGGTCGTCGATCCGCACAGACCCGGCCACGAGCTCGCTTACTATCCAGGGCGCACGAACTTCCTGACCGCAAAGATCATCGTGATCAACAAGGTCGACTCGGCCCAGCCGGAGG